>DKVK01000031.1:0-32681 GCA_002491165.1 Porphyromonadaceae bacterium UBA7180 | reverse complement strand
CCGCCGCCCATTCCGGCTGTGATGAACACCATTTCGGTGTCTTCGTCGAAGAGGGCGCGTATCTCGTCCACCGAGGCTTCGGCGCACTTGCGACCCACCTCGGGGTTGTTGCCGGCGCCCCGGCCGTGGGTCACCTCGTATCCCAGGATGACGCGTTCCGGTACCGACATCTCCTTGAGGTGCTGTTTGTCGGTGTTGCACACCACATAGTTGATGAGCGGGATTTCCTGCTTGAACATGTAGTTTACGGCGTTGCCGCCGCCGCCGCCCACGCCTATGACCTTGATGATAGAACGCTCCGCGAAGCGCTCGTCGTCGGTAGGATTGAAGTCGGAGGCGTCCTGAATATCCTCTTGTATGTTGTAGTCTTCTGCCATTTCTTAAAGTTTTTGAGAGAGTGTTATTCCATGAGGTCGGAGCTTTCCTCGTCTTCCGGTTCGGGGGTGAGGGCTTTGGAGAGCCGCTTCATGAAGATGGAGAGTTTGGAGGGTTGTTTGGGTTTCTTCTCCTTCCCCTTCTCCCCGGGTGTCTGTGGCTCCTCCCCGGGGTTGTCGGGGATTGTACCGGTAGGTGGTACCATCTCGGCGCGCGGCATGGAGAGGCACTCGGCGTCGGAGTGCGTGGCGCCGGCGTAGAGCACCGAGATCACCTCATAGGCTTCGGGCGACGGTGTCTTGCCGCTGAAGGAGATGTAGTTGGAGGGGAGCTGGCCGGGATGCACGGGGAGTTTGCATGTGCGGCGCATGAGTTCGGCCATGTTGTTGAGCTGGGCGCCGCCGCCTATCAGGATTATGCCGCCGGGGAGGTCGCTGTCCTTGAAGCCGGCGTAGGCGACCTGCTCCATGATGTTGACCACTATCTCTTCGGCGCGTGCAACGATGATGTTGGAGATTTCCTGCAGGTCCACGCCGTGGATGTTGAGGGCAGCGTTCGAGTTGCCGGCAATGGCGTTGCCACTCTGTATCTTGATGTCTTCGGCACTCTCTTCCAGGAGGTTGAGCGAGGTGATGTCTCGCGTGATGTTGCGCGAGCCCAGCGGGAGGGTGGCGAAGTATT
Source organism: Porphyromonadaceae bacterium UBA7180 (assembly GCA_002491165.1). Lineage (GTDB taxonomy): Bacteria > Bacteroidota > Bacteroidia > Bacteroidales > Muribaculaceae > Lepagella. The sequence goes on along the minus strand of DKVK01000031.1, from coordinate 31,625 downwards.
GCAGGTTGCCGTCCTTGTAGATGGTTACCGTTGTTGTTTCGGCCCCCATATCCACGAGCATGCAGCCGAGCCGTTTCTCCGAGTCGTTGGGGATGAGGGCACCTGTGGCCAGGGCGGTCACTATGTAGCCCTTGATGTGTATTCCGAAGCGGTCGGTGAGGCCTGTGCGGCCGAGGTTGCGCTTCAGCTGCGGCCGGCAGGCTATGAGGTCGTATGTTGCCTTGATGGAGCTTCCCACGTTGCCGGTCGGCTCTTTGGTGACGTTCTTTCCTATGGTGTAGGAACGGGGCACGGCGTCGATGACCTCCAGCGAGGAGTCTATGGCTTTGCTGACGGCCTTGTCGCGGAGTTCCTCCACGATGCGTGCGTCAATGACTGTTTCCTCGGGGAGCGTGAGGGAGACTTCGGCCGAGATGGAGCGCATGGAGCGTCCGGAAAGGCCTATGAATACGCCGGTAATCCGGCGCGGCTCCACCTCGTGGTTGCGTTCCAACTGGCTGATGATGCGCGCGATGCGCGTGGCGGTCTCTTCTACGTTCTGCACTATGCCGAAGCGCACGCATTCCACACACTTCTCCTCGGCGGTGGCGATGACGTTGAGCTTGCCGTCGGGGAATATCTTGCCGACGGCTCCTATCACTTTGGAGCTGCTGACCTCTATGGCGGCTACATATCGTGGGTTTGTCATAATTTTGTCTTATGTTATGGGGACGGGCACCCGGTGGTCAGGTGGCCTGTTTGGTTTCTTTTTTCTTCGGTTCCTCCTTTCGGGGTTGCTCTTTCGGGGCTTCCGGTTTCTTTTCGTCGGGTTTGGCTTCGGGCTTGCTTCCGGGCTCGTCGGCTCGTCGGAAGTTGCGCGGGATGTCGCCGCGGCTCTGTTTTGCCACTCCGCTTTCGGGGGTGGAGTTCTCGCCTCCGTAGGCCGAATTGGCGTCTTCGTCGAAGTCGATGCTCTCCTCGAACTCCGGTGTATGGCTGAGGATGGTCTTGTCGCGGCGCGTGGCCACGATTCGGCTCAGGAACTTCACCGAGATGGTATCGTAGGTCTGCCAGCCTTTATAGGGCATGATTCCGCGGTAGGCCAGCAGCAGGTTGCTGAACTTGCGGGGAAGGTTCTCGGTGTCACCGATGTTGATGACATGCCCCGTGATACGCGGGATGAGTATGATGTCATGGGGGGAATCCACCTTTATCATCATCACCAGGGAACGCAGCGTCGGGTCGTTCTGTATGTAATGGACCAGCGGCACGAGGCGCGAGGCGGGGAACTTCTCGGTGAAGTGTCCCGCCACGATGGGGACATCGGTGAAGAACTTGGCGTTGGCCTCTATGCGCTTGCCGTCTTTGTTGATGTAGTAGCTGGAACCGCCGTCGAAGACGCGCAACTCCGGCACCATGGGAACTACGCTGATGCGCAGCCGCCCCGTGGAGGTGATGGCACACTGCACGCTCTCGAAGTTGGAGAAACGTCCCAGGAAATTCTCTATGCTGCGCGTGTTGATTTCGTCGAGCCGCTTGTTCATGATGTTTTTGTCGAAGCGTGCCAGTTCGGAGATGATGCCCACGCGCGTAATTGAGTCGCCGAGGAAACGCTGCCCCTCTATGGAGACCTCTATACCGGTGCAACGTGAGTCGGCGACACGGCGGTTAGCCCACACCGCCATGACGGCGAGGTAGGCCAATAACGCTATGAGTATCACCCACTTAAATATCTTGTTGCGCATCTTGGTCAGTCACATTTCTCACTGTCGCACCCGGTGAGCGCGGCGTGTATTTCGGGCAGCAGCACATCGAGGTTCGCCGCCCCTAAGGTCATTAAGATTTCAAAGTTACTATTTTTTATGTAATTTACCAAATCTTCACGCTCTATTAACACCCTTTTTTTACATTTCAGGCGGTCGTAGATGATTTTCGAGGTCACTCCCTCGATGGGTTTTTCGCGTGCCGGGTAGATTTGGAGCAGCACCACGCGGTCTGCGGCGGAGAGCGCTTCGGCAAACTCCGGGGCGAAATCGCGCGTACGGGTATAGAGGTGCGGCTGGAAAACGACGGTGAGTTCGCGTCCCGGGAAGAGCTTCTTCACCGAGCGGATGGAGGCCTCCACCTCGTGGGGTGAATGGGCGTAGTCGTCGATGAGGGCCACGCCGCGCGGGTTCTGGTCCGGGAGTTCCCATATCTCGAAGCGGCGTTTGGCGCCGAGGAAGGTCTTCAGGCCCAGCCGTATGTCGTCGTCGTTGGCGCCGGCAATGCGTGAGGCGCATGCCGCCGCCACGGCATTGGTGATGTTGATTTCAATGGGGACACCCAGTTCCACATCGGCGATGCGTCCCTCGGGATGAACGATGTCGAAGAAGAGGTGGCCGTCGTCGTAGCGCACGTTTTCGGCGTGCCACTCCCCTTCCGCTTCCGGCCCGGAATAGGTGATGAGTCTGACTCCCTCGGCCAGGCGCGGACGCAGCTTCAGGCCCGTGTGGGCTATGAGGCAGCCGCCCGGCTGTATGAGCGACGTGAAGTGTGCGAACCCTTCCAGATACCCCTCCTCGTCGCCATAGATGTCCAGGTGGTCCGGGTCGGTGGATGTCACCACGGCGATGCGCGGCAGCAGTTGGTGGAACGAGCGGTCATACTCGTCGGCCTCTATCACCGACCACGGGGAGCGGAGGTTGAGCAGAAGGTTGGAGTTGTAGTTGCGGGCTATTCCTCCCAGGAAGGCGTTGCACTTCACCTCCGAGCCTTCCAGGATATGCGCTATCATGGTTGAGACGGTGGTCTTGCCGTGAGAGCCGGCCACGCAGATGGACTGCGAGTGGCGGGTGATGCGTCCCAAAAGTGCGGCACGCTTCACCACCTCGAAACCGCCGTTGCGGAAATAGGTGAGGATATGGTTGTCGGCGGGCACCGCGGGAGTGTATACGACGAGCGTCTCCGTCTGGTTGCGGAACTCCTCGGGGATGGTGGCCGCGTCGTCGGCATATGTTATCCGTGCGCCTTCTTTTTCGAGGGCGCGTGTGAGGTCGGAAGGAGTTAGGTCATAACCGGCCACGCGGGCGCCGCGCGCCAGGAAGTAGCGCACCAGGTTGGCCATGCCTATGCCGCCGGCGCCTACGAAGTAGAGTGATTTGGGGTCGCTGAACATAGCGGTATCAAGATTTCCGGTTTAGTTTGATCACTTCTTGTTGATAATTTCGAGGATATGGTCCACGATTTTCTCGTCGGCGTCTCGGAGGGCCATTTTTGCAATTCCGGAGCGCATGGAGGAGAGTTTCTTCTCGTCTGCAAGGGTCTCGAGGGCTGTGTCGGCTAGTTTATCGCGGGCTTCGGCATCGGTCACCAGTATTGCGGCGCCACGGTCGGAGAGTGCCCGGGCGTTCTTGGTCTGGTGGTCTTCGGCCACGTTGGGGGAGGGGACCAGGATGGCGGCTTTGCCCAGGAGCTGGAGCTCGGAGATGGAACCGGCACCGGCGCGCGACACCACGAGGTCGGCGGCGGCGTAGGCCGAGGCCATGTCGGAGATGAAGTTGGTGACGACTATCCCCTTTCGTCCGGCTGCGGCTTTCTCGCCGCGGTCGCCGAAGTATTTTCCGGTCTGCCAGATTACTTGGAGCCCGGCGTCGGCCAGGCGCTGCACGTCCTTCTCCATGGCTTCGTTGAGGGTGCGGGCGCCGAGGCTTCCTCCCACGACGAGCAGGGTGGACTTTTCGCCGTTGAGGCCGAAGGCGCGGCGTGCCTCTACCGGGCTGAGATGCTTGCTGAGCAGGTCCTTGCGTACGGGGTTGCCGGTGAGCACTATCTTGTCGGCGGGGAAGAAGCGGTCCATCCCCTCGTAGGCCACGCAGATGCAGTCTGCCCCCTTGGCCAGCATCTTGTTGGTGACCCCGGCGTAGGAGTTCTGTTCCTGGAGCAGTGTGGGGACGCCGAGTTTCTGCGCGCTCTTGAGCGTGGGGCCGGAGGCATAGCCCCCCACGCCGATGGCTATGTCCGGCTTGAAGTCGCGCACTACCTTCTTGGCCATGCGGACGCTCTTGGCCAGTTTCAGCAACACCGCGAAGTTCTTGAAGAGGTTCTTGCGGTTGAAGCCTGCCACGGGGAGGCCTACAATCTTGTAGCCGGCGGCGGGGACGCGTTCCATCTCCATGCGGTCTTCCGCCCCCACGAAGAGGATTTCGGCGCCCGTGCGGGCTTTAAGCGCGTTGGCAATGGAGACGGCGGGGAAGATGTGCCCTCCCGTGCCGCCGCCCGATACTATCACTCGGAGTTGTTTGTCGTCTTTTTTCATGTCCTTCAGTTTTGTTTCTGCGGCAGCATGGCGGGGTTGTCTGCCTGCAGGTCTTCAGGCAGTGTGTTGAGCTCTGCCTTTATGTCCTTCTTGTTGTTGTTGGTTACGGCGAACCGGCTGACGCTGAGCATCATGCCGATGGCCATCGACATGGTGAGTATTGAGGTTCCACCCTTTGAGATGAGGGGCAAAGGCTGGCCGGAGACCGGGCCGATGCCCACCACAATGACCATGTGTACCAGCGCCTGGAGCACTATCATCACCGCGCACCCCATGATGAGGATTGCAGGGAATGCGCGGCGGCACTTGGAGGCCACCCTTCCGGCCCGCGCCACCAGGCACAGGTATAGGAGCAGCAATATCACGCCGCCCACAAAGCCGGTGTCCTCCACTATGATGGAGTAGATATAGTCGGAGTTGGCGAGCGGCAGGCGCACGCTTTCGCGCGAGTTGCCGGGGCCGTTGCCTATGACGTTGCCGTGTGCCAGCGCAAAGCGCGAGTACATGGTCTGGCGGTTCTCGTCGTTGATGGTGTCGCCCGGCGACACGCCTTTCAGGTAATTGGCCATGCGGTTTTCGTGTACTTCTACGCGTGTGCCGGTGGTGTCGGAATCTTTGCTGTACTTGTGCACGAAAACTACTCCCGCTATCATGGCGAAGACGGCTACCACTATTCCGAATTTCTTCCATTCGATGCCGCCGATGAGCATCATGGCTATGGAGACGAACATAAGCATAAGCGCGTTGGTGAGGCCGTTGATCCACAGCAGCCCGGAAACCACCAGCACCATTACGGTGGAGATGATGATGCCGCGGTTGTTGACGCCGCCCGGTTTCTGGTTGGTGCCCAACACTTTTGCCAGGAAGAGCACCATGGCGAGCTTCATGAGTTCCGGCGGCTGTATGTTGATGGGGCCGTAGATGTGAATCCACCGGTTGGCGCCGTTGATGCTGGTGCCGGCGACGGTGGTGTAGATGAGCATTCCGAGCGTCAGCACCATCACGGGCGTGGCGTATTTCTTGAACCACTTGTAGTGTAGCTTCTGCAGGCCGATGACAATGGCGAGGCCGCCGAGCAGGAAGATGGCCTGCTCGATGAGGGGCTTGTAGATGTTCTCGGAGGTGACGCGCGTGGCGGAGGCGCTGAAGACCTCGATGCACGACACTATCATCAGCACGATGTACACGCCCCAGATGTATTTGTCGGGTTTGGAGACACCGGGCCCGGACGCCTGCCGTTTCTTCCCGGGCGCCTTTCCGGAGCCGTCGGCCGTAGTGGCCACAGGCTCCCCGTCTACTGTCTCTTTTATCCGTATTTTTTCCGCTGTCGTTACGTTGTCCATTTATGAGGTTTGAGGTTGGAGATTTGATTCGGTGAATAATCGGGAGCTGCCGTCTTCCCGGCCGTCAAAAAAAGGTCACTTATTTCTAACGGCCGGAATGACGGTTTATTTTTCGAGTGCGTGTACTTGCTGCTTGAACTGCTCTCCGCGGTCTTCGTAGCTCTTGAAGAGGTCGAAGCTGGCGCAGCAGGGCGAGAGCAGCACGGTGTCCCCCTTCTCGGCCAGACGTCGGCAGGCGGCCACGGCATCCCCGATGCTGTGGGTGTCCACTATCGCCGGCACTTGGCCCGAGAAGAAGTCGAGCAATTTCCGGTTGTCGGCACCCATGCAGACTATGGCCTTCACCTTCTCCTTGACGAAGGGGAGAATCTCGTTGTAGTCGTTCCCTTTGTCCTTTCCGCCGAGGATGAGCACTGTTGGCTTCACCATCGATTCCAGCGCATACCATGTGGAGTTGACGTTGGTGGCCTTGGAGTCGTTGATGTAGCGGACGCCGTCTATTTCGGCCACGAACTCAAGGCGGTGTTCCACGGCCTCGAAGTCTTCGAGCGCGGCCTTCACCACATCGTTGCGCACGTGGAAGAGGGATGCGCTGAGGCCGGCCGCCATCGAGTTGTAGAGGTTGTGGAGTCCCTGGAGGGCGAGTCGGTCGCGTGGTATCTCGAAGACATCTTCGGGCAACTGGAAGTGAATGATTCCGCGCTCGTCCACCCATGCGGCGTTGTCTTCGAGCTTATGCTCGCCGAAGGGGAGCATAAGGGCCTCTATCTGCATGGCGCGTATCTGAGCCGTGACTATGGGGTCGTCCTGCCAGTAGATGAAGTAGTCCTCCTTGGTCTGGTTCCGGAGGATGCGGAACTTGGCGGCCACGTAGTTTTCCATCTTGTGGTCGTAGCGGTCCATGTGGTCGGGGGTGATGTTCATGATTACGGCTATGTGCGCCTTGAAGTCGTACATATTTTCGAGCTGGAAGCTGGAAAGCTCTATGACGTATATGTCATGCGGGTCTTCGGCCACCTGCAGGGCCATGCTCTTGCCCACGTTTCCGGCCAGTCCCACGTCGAGGCCGGCTTTCTTCAGTATATGGTAGATGAGCATGGTGGTAGTGGTCTTGCCGTTGGAACCTGTTATGCAGACGGTCCTGGCGTCGGTGTATCGGCCGGCGAACTCAATTTCGGAGATGATGGGAGTCCCTTTTTCGGCGAACCGGCGGACGAGCGGTGCCGTGGGGGGGATGCCGGGGCTTTTCACCACGGTGTCGGCGTCCAGCAGGCGTTCCGGTGTGTGGCCTCCCTCTTCGAAGGGGATTCCGCGGCTCTCCAGCATTTCCTTATATTTGGGGGCGAGGCGTCCGGAGTCGCTGAGGAACACTTCCCAGCCGCGGGCTTTGCCCAGCACGGCGGCGCCGCAGCCGCTCTCGCCGCCTCCCAGTATCACTAATTTCTTCATTATGTCGTAAAAAAGTTGTTATGTCGTGGCGCCCGGGGGCGCTTGAGGTGTTATCTGATTTTAAGTGTCACGAAGGTGAGGGCCGCCAGCAGGATGCCCACGATCCAGAAACGGATTACGATTTTAGGCTCGGGGATGGCGTGCTTGGGATAAGGCCAGAGCACGGCCGCGCCGGGTTCCGCCTCCTTCTGGAAGTGGTGGTGCAGCGGTGTCATCTTGAAGATGCGCCGCCCTTCGCCATAGCGCCGTTTCGTAACCTTGAAGTAAACCACCTGCATGAGTACCGAGAGGTCTTCGAGGAAGAAGGTGAGGCACAGCAGGGGTATGAGGAGCTCCTTGCGTATGAGGATGGCGAAGACCGCCAGGATACCGCCGAGCGTCAGCGAGCCGGTGTCGCCCATGAATACCTGCGCCGGGTAGGCGTTGTACCACAGGAATCCCACCAGTGCGCCGATGAAGGCCCCGGCATATACCACGAGCTCCTCGCTGCCGGGGATATACATTATGTTGAGGTATCCCGAATAGATGATGTTGCCGCCCAGATAGCCCATGATGGCCAGCGCCAGGCCTATCACCGCGGACGTCCCCGCGCAGAGTCCGTCGAGGCCGTCGGTGAGGTTGGCGCCGTTGCTCACGGCCGTAACCACCAGGATTACCACAAACACGAACACGAGCCACCCGAGCGTATTTGCCGCATCGGGGTTGTCGACCCACGACGTCAGCCATTCATAGTTGAAGTTGTTGTTCTTGACGAAGGGGATGGTGGTCTGCGGCGACTTGATGTCATTGCTTCCCATGACCACTTCCACCTCGTGGGTGGTCTCGTTCATTACCTCGGTGTTTTCACGCATCACGATGGCGGGGGAGAGCCACATGGTGATTCCCACGAGCAGGCCGAGGCCCACCTGGCCCGTTATCTTGTATTTCCCTTTGAGGCCGTCCTTGTTGTGGTATTTGAGCTTGCGGTAGTCGTCGAGGAAGCCGATTGCTCCCATCCACACTGTGGCCACCAGCATCAGTATCATGTAGATGTTTCCGAGGTTTCCGAGCAGCAGGCAGGGCACCAGGATGGCCATAATGATGATGACGCCACCCATGGTGGGGGTGCCTTTCTTCTGCATCTGTCCTTCAAGCCCGAGGTTGCGCACCACCTCGCCGATCTGCATCTTCTGCAGCTTGCGGATGATGACGTTGCCCAGCGTGAGTCCCAGCAGGAGCGCGAGCGCGAAGCTAATGCCCGCGCGGAACGTGATGTAGTCCATCAGCCGGTGGCCCGGGAAGTTGAAGTCCTCCAAGTATCTGAAAAGTGAGTAAAGCATGAGGTGCGGTCTTTGGTACGGTTACTGTTCTTTGAAAGTGTCGCGCACCTCTTCGCGGTCGTCGAAGTGGTGACGCACACCTTCCACTTCCTGGTATGTCTCGTGTCCCTTGCCGGCTATGAGCACCACGTCGCCGGGCTTTCCGGAGCGGAGAGCGTGGCGTATGGCCTCGCGGCGGTCCGCTATCACCTCGGTGCGTTCCAGTTGGTAGGGGTCGAGGCCGGCCTTCATGTCTTCGATGATGGCGGCGGGGTCCTCGAAGCGGGGATTGTCGGAGGTGAGGACGAGGCGTTCGGAGCGTTCGGCGGCGGCCTGCGCCATCTGCGGGCGCTTGCCGTGGTCGCGGTTGCCGCCGGCGCCTGTAACGGTTATGACGGTTCCCTCCTCACCCACTATGCCGCGGATGGTGTCGAGCACGTTGATGAGCGCATCTGGGGTGTGGGCGTAGTCCACTATGGCGGTCACGCCGTTGGGGCAGTGTATGGTCTGGAAACGTCCGGCCACCGGGACGAGGCGGCTCATGTTGACGAGCACTTCCTCGGGGTTGAAGCCGCTGAGGATGGCGGCGCCGTAGACGGCGGTGAGGTTATAGGCGTTGAAGCGGCCGGTGAAGGCCACCTCCACTTCGTGGCCGTTGAGGGAGAGCAGTGTGCCGTCGAGTCGCGACTCCAGCACGCGGCAGCGGAAGTCGGCGTCGCCGCGCAGTGAATATGTGTACACGCGAGCGCGGGTGTTCTGCACCATATAGCGGCCGTGGCTGTCGTCGGTGTTTATGAGCGCGAAAGCGTCCTCGGGCAGCATGTCGAAGAATTTCTTCTTCGCGTTCATGTAGTTTTCCACCGTGAGGTGGTAGTCCAGGTGGTCGCGCGTCAGGTTTGAGAATACGCCTCCGGCGAAGCGGAGGCCGGAGATGCGGTGCTGCTCGGCGGCATGGGACGATACCTCCATGAAGGCGTATTCGCATCCGGCGTCAACCATCTCGGCCAGCAGGGCGTTGAGCGTCAGCGGGTCGGGGGTGGTGTGGGTGGTGGGGATGGCGCGGTCCAGCACGTAGTTGCAGACTGTGGATAGGAGGCCGGCGCGGCATCCCTCGAACTTGGCCATCTCGTATAGCAGCGTGGCTGTGGTTGTCTTGCCGTTGGTGCCGGTGACGCCCACGAGCTTGAGTTGATCCGAAGGGTGCCCGTACCATGCGGAGGCCAGGTGGCCCAGGGCGTCGGCCGAGTCGGCGACGCGGATGTAGGTGATGCCTTTCTCTATGGAGGAGGGGAGGTCCTCGCAGACAATGGCCCCGACGTGGTTGCTGGCCACGACGGGGATATATTTATGGCCGTCGGTGGTGGTGCCGCGCACCGCCACGAACATGCCACCCTTTTCCACCTTGCGCGAGTCGCTTTCAAGGCTGGTGATGTTCTTGTCGGTGTCGCCGATTACCTCGAGCGGCTTTATCTCCTTGAGGAGTTGTGAAAGTTTGATTATCATAATTTAAATTTTGAGTTTCAGTATAACGGAGGCGCCCCTTGCGACAGGCGTGCCGGGGGGGACGGACTGTTCCGCCACATAGCCGGCTCCGGAGAGCTTGACGTTTAGGCCGAGTTTCTCGAGTGTGGCGACGGCTGTCTTGGGGTCATATCCACGCAGGTCGGGGACGCAGCCCGGCTTCACGGGATTTCCGCGGCGGAACCGGCTGACGGCGCCCATTTCGAGCGAGGAACGCAGCTGGCCGTAGTTGGCGCTTTCCGAGGCAACCAACACCGGTTTGCTGTCGGAACGCTCGGCGGTGAAGGTGGATACGTTGTCAAGCTTGCCGCGCGAGTAGAGGCGGAGCGCCATATTCTTGAGCACCATTCCGGAGGTCCGCGCCGCGGAGTTGCCCGCCGGCGCCAGGATGAGCACCATCATGGTGTATTTGGGGTTGTCGTAGGGGAAGAAACCGGCGAAGGCGAAGCGGCGGAACGAGAGGTCGTAGGCGCCGTGCGAGATGGGGTAGGCCGTGCCGGTCTTCCCGGCTATGGCCACACGGTCGTCTTCCAGCATGTGGCCGGTGCCGTGCTTGCTGAGCACCACTTCGCGGATACATTCGCGCACCTTGCGTGCCGTCTCTTCGGAGCAGATGCGCTTGCGCCTGGCGGGACGGGGGGTGTAGTGCCCCTGCTCGTCGCGCAGTCCCTGGATGAGGCGCGGGTGCACCAGTTCGCCGCCGTTGGCTATGGCGTTGTAGTAGGCCAGGGTGTAGAGGGGCGGTATCATGGTGTTGTAGCCGTAGGTCTGGCGGGCCAGGGACAGGAGGCGCGCCGTCATGGTCTGCTTCACCCCGTTGCGTTCAGGTCCCAGCTCGGGGACGAATGGTACGCGCTCCTGGTGTATGCCGGTGTGGAAACGCTCGAAGAAGCCTATCTCCTCCAGACGTTTGTGCCATGCCTCGGGGTTGTCCTTGTATCCGCGGAAGATGACGCGTGCGATGCCGGTGTTAGACGACATCTCTATGACCTGTTTCATGGTCTTGACCGTGGGTGCGTGACGGTCGGTGGTGCCCTGGAAGGGGCTTGTGTCCACGGCGTCGTTGACGCTGCTTACAAGACCGTCCTCGAAGGCTATCATCATGGAGATGGGTTTCATGACGGAGCCGGGTTCGTAGGCCAGGACAGCGCGGTTCAGGGCTTCGCCGTAGCTGCCGTCTTTGAGTTTCTCGAGGTTGGAGATAGCCTTTATGTCTCCGGTCCTGGTCTCCATGATGATGGCTGTCCCCCAGATGGCGTTGGCGCCGACGCAGGCTTTCTTGAGCTCCTCTTCGAGCATGTCCTGCATGTCGATGCTGATGGTGGTGTGCACGTCGTAGCCGCGCACCGGCGCTTCTATGGGCCAGCTCGTCATGCCGGTGGTAAGAGGCACTTTCTTGGATTTTCCTATCTTGCCGTAGAGCAGTGAGTCGAGGTCGTTTTCAAGCCCGGAATAGCCGTGCTTCTGTCCCTTCTTGTCGTGGTTGACGCGTCCGATACTGAGCTCGGCCATCTTGCCGAAGGGGTAGACGCGCACGTGGTTTTCGGTGTAATAGAGCGGGTTGTAGTATCCATTGCGTTTGGCGAACTGCTTGAAGACGGGAAAGGTCTTGAGGCGCTCGAAGTCGTCGAGCGTTCCGGCCTTCACCAGATAGACGGCGCGGTTGCGCTTCTCCACCTTGTTGGCCCGCAGTCGCGCCAGGCGCGTGCGCCACGACTTCTCTTTGCGCTTCTCGGCGCTGAGTTTCTCTAAACCTTCCACCATGGGATAGTATCGGTCCAGCGAATCGGCCAGCGAGTCCCAGCTCTTCGACTTGATTTTAACCTTTTTCTTGACGAAGACCTCGTGGGCCATATCGAACTTCACGTCGTAGGCCAGGATGTTGCAGGCCAGGATGTTGCCGTTGTCGGAGAGGATATTTCCGCGTTCGGGATAAATGGGGTCGGTTTTTGCCATTTCCCCTTTGGCGGCGGCGTTCCACTCCGCGGCGTCGATTACCGTGGTGTAGAAGAGTTTGGCCGTCACCACCATTGAGATGGCGATGATGAGACCGATTATCAATCCGTAGCGGGCCAGGATATGCTGTTTATTCTTTTGTTTCATTGGAATCTGTTTTGGTGGAATTGCTGATGCTGTCCGGGGCAGACACTGTTCCATAGCCGTCTATCTCGTAGGGTGGCTGTTCCTGGTGTATGAGGTTGAGGCGGTTGGCCCTGACGAGCTCGTTCATCTTGGTCTGCCGTATGAGGGTCATGTACTGTTTTTTCTCGAAAAGTTTCTCGCTTTGGGCGCGTTCCAGCTGCTGGTTGAGGCGCTTTATCTCCACCATGCGTGTCTGGGTCTTGTAGCGCAGACCCATCAGCGACAGCACCACTACCAGCAAAATGGACAGCAGCCATCCGTGGCGGCGGAAGAACTCGATGGAGACGCCGCAGCCGCCGCGCAGGTTCTGGTAGCGCGCTTTCAGCTCCCGGCGTATCGTTTCTTTCGTCTTTTGCTTTTTGGTTTCTTTTTCGGTTGCCATTATAATGTCAGGTGTGGTGTGGAGTATTATTGAGGTTATTGACCCGGTTTATCTATCAGCTCGGCGATGCGTAGTTTGGCACTTCGCGAGCGGGGATTGCGTTCCACTTCCTCTTCGGAGGGTTCTATCGGCTGTCGTGTAATCATGCGCCAGGGTGAGCGCGTCACCCCGAAGAAGTCTTTCTGCGCCTCGCCGGCGACGTTGCCGGTGCGCATGAAGTTCTTGACCATACGGTCTTCCAGCGAGTGGTAGGTGATGATGCACAGCCGTCCGCCGGGGCGCAGCACTGAGGCGGTCTGCTCCAGGAACAGTCGCAGGGCGTCCATTTCGCCGTTCACTTCTATGCGGAGGGCCTGGAACACCTGTGCGAGTTCCTTCTTCTCGCGCCGCGGGTTGAGCGTGGGGCGCACGGCGTCGGCGAGCGCTCCGGTGGTCAGCAGCGGGCCGTCGGCACGGGCACGCTCTATGGCGGCAACCACGGGGCGCGGGTTCTTAAGGTCGCCGAAGTTGCGGAGCATGAGCCACAGCTGCCCGGCGTCGTATGTGTTCACTATGTCGGCGGCTGTTCGGGAGGCGTTGCGGTTCATGCGCATGTCGAGCGGCGCGTCGGCGCGGAACGAGAATCCGCGTTCGGCGCTGTCGAAGTGGTGGAAGGAGACCCCGAGGTCGGCCAGGATGCCGTCCGCGGGGAGGGCTCCCTCGAAGCGCAACTGGTTGCGGAGGTACCGGAAGTTGGAGTGTATGAAGATGAAGCGCGGGTCGTCGGGGACGTTTGCGCGGGCGTCGAGGTCCTGGTCGAATCCGAGCAGACGGGCGGTGTCGTCGAGTTGCTTCAGGATGGCGCGCGAATGGCCGCCGCCGCCGAAAGTGGCGTCAACGTAGACTCCGCCGGGCCGCAGGTTCAGCCCTTCGAGACATTCCGGCAGCAATGCCGGCACATGATATACTTCCTCGCTCATCTTCAAATCATGGTTGTTGTGTATCTGCCGTGCCTAAAGGGCTTCAGGAGATACTTATACGTATCAATGGCCCGTTAAGGCCACAGATTCCGGCACGCGGAACGGTGGAAATTACGGGCTGCTGAAATTTGAGGCTGTAAAGTTAGCACATTTCTACATGATAATCGATAAATAAACCCAAAAAAATTGCTAAAATGAGAAAAAACTTATCTACAACCATCCCCGAGAGAGCGGAAATAATCGTGCAAAAGGGGATTAACCGGGAGAGGCTGCGGGCCGATGGGCCTAATAAGCCGAATAAGTCCGATAAGGCGCCTGTATGGAGAGGAGGCGGGTACATGAGAAAAGCCGACGCTGTGGTGGCGCCGGCTTCCGTGTTTTATTTGTTTTTATAAGTAAAGTAAACCGGTAACTTGGGTTACGTATGCCGATGGACTTTTACTTCTTGACGACACTCAGCACATAGTCGCGTCCCTGATAGGAGATGGCGGGATTGTTGGTGACGTACTGATAGCCGGTGGCCGGCTGGTAGATGGAACCGGCGCCGGTGGTGTTGTAAGGCTTGCCGCTGAGGTTGCAGGTGTTGAGGATGAATGTGCCGTCGGGCAGATTCGCGTCGTTGTTGCCGGAAACCAGGCAGCTGGTGCCTTCAATGTCGAGAGAGGTGCGCTTGTTCGGGGAGTAGAAGTATCCTCCGTTGACGGTCACCGTGGAGTTGGACGTGGCGTAAACTGCGTAGAAGGCGTCTGTCTGGCCTTCGGTGTTATAGGTATAGTAGTTGCCGCCGTTGATTGTGCACTGCACTCCGCTGTCGGTGGAGAGGGCGCCCTGGATTCCGTAGACGGTACAATTGTCAAGCACGGCTGTCTTGCCGAAGAGACGCACTGCATAGGCCCAGTTTACACCATTGTCGTGCACGGAGGATGTCGACGATAAGGTGGAGTTCTTGATGTTCACCACTGCATTGTTGGCGCCGCGGTTCATGCCGCAGAGGGCGAACATTCCTGACGAGACGTTGGCATCGGTGATGGTCACGGAGTCAACTTCCCCGTAATATGTTATGGCGGAGGAGTTGCGCTGGTTGCCGTGGTAGTGGTAGTCGGGGTTGTTGACGATGGTTGTACCGTCGATTTTCAGGCTCCCTTTATGGATATTTATGAGGCTTAGGGAGCCGTCGGCAGCAGCGGTCGAACTTCCGGTGGTGTTTTTGAGTGTGCCGCCCTGGAGCGTAAGGCTTGCGTTGGCCTCGATGGTGGCGTTGGCCGGGAGGGTAAGCACTGCGCCGTCGGCCATTTTAAGGGTCTTGGGCGCGTTGAAGGTCAGCTGTTCTTTGGTAAGGGAGGAAGCGTCGATGGATTGCGGTATTTCGATGACGGCAGCCGCGGGCGACTGCAATGCACTTGCCAGGTCGGAGGGGGTCTTGGCTTTCACTTCGGTGGTGAAAGTGCCTTCGAAGGCCTGGTTTATCGTTACGTTGAAGACTTCGGGATTGGTCAGCAGCGAGCCGTAGATGTTGGTGCGGAAGTTGCGCTGTGCCGGTATGTTGGAATAGTTGGCGAAAGGCTTCGTGTCGTCGTTGAGCGTCAGCGCTATGTCGGAAATCGAAGCCTTGTCGCCGGTTCCGTACCCGACCAGGACGTATGCCATGGCCAGATAGTCGTAACCGGCCACGGGGAAGGGGTAATCGGCCGATGCCGGAAGCGGGGTTACGGGGAACGTCACATTTTCATCGGATCCGGATGCTTGGGATGTGGCAAGGTTGAAGGTGTTGTCCAGCTGTGAGAAGGTGAGCCCGGCTTTGGTGACAGCCTTTCCGGCTGCCGCCGCCTGTTGCAGGTCGGCCGTGCCTACGTTTATTTGCGCGAAGGGCCGCGTCAGCGTTACGTTGTGCACGGTTCCGGCCGATTTGATGCTCACCTGTGCGTAGAAGGCATCGGCCTCTTCGCTGTCGAGGGGCATTTTGGAGTAATCCACCTTTATGCTGCGCGAGGCCGAGTCGAAGGAATAGGGGTCGTCAGCGGCGCCGTCGGTGTAGGATTCAGCCCAGAACACTACGTCGTATTCCATATCCTTTACCAAGGGTATAGTAACGGTTGTGCTCAGCGAAGAGCCGTTGAATCCTTGTGTTTTCACGGCCGTGGGGTTGGCGCCGTCCTTGAAGTTTGAGATGATGGCGGCATCGGTGGAGCCTTGCGGATAGACGGCCACGTAAAGGTTTGTGGCCTTCAGTCCGGAGTCAAAGTCACGCGAGCCGAGTTCGGAGGGCATTGTGATAGTGAAAGTTTCCACATCGCCGGTGGCAGGAACGTCCGGGATGTCTTCGCTGGAGCAGGAAGCCAGCGACGCGAGAGCGGCGACAGCCAGCAGTGACAGATAAGTTGTGTTCTTCATCTTGATATGTTTATAATAAGTCAAAAAATCATTTGAAAGCGGCAGGGGACGCAAGCACGCGCCGCAAGTGAAAAGTAAACGCCCGGGCGTGCCTCCCGTTTCGTTAAAAGAGAATAAAAAACCTTAAATCGGCAATATTGGTTTTATAATTCGGCTGTGTAATACAAAGTAAGCCGCAACTCCCGAATGGAGTCGCGGCTTTGTATCTGAGGGATAGCCGGAGGGCTATCCTGTTTGCGCTGATGTATATTTTACTTACGGAAGTAGGATTGTCATTTCCGGCGAAGTGAGGGTGTGGGTGCCGTTGACAGTGATGGTGTTGTGGCGGGAATTCTTGTCGAATTTCCAGTTGATGTCATATTTCTTGTCGTACTGCGGCAGTTCGAGTGTGAAGTTGATGTCGAAGTTGCTGCCCATGTTCCAGAAACCGGTCTGGAGGTGGTTGTCACTGCCGACATGTGTTTCATACCAAATGCCGTAGAAGTTGCCGGAAGTAGTTCCGTAAGGGAACTTGCAGGCACCGTAATTTTCGGCTGATTCTTCCCAGTTTACGTTATAAGCAGTACCGTTGTAGGTAAGGTTTGCCTCGAGTTTGCCAACGAGGTTGTCCGGAGTAGAGGGATTCAGGAGGTTGAGTCCTTCTTCGTTCTGGAAATAGAACTCGAACCAAGTGTTCAGGGGCTGGTCGTCGGGATCGTCGTCGTTGCATGACGTGAAAGCAAGTGAGAACGATGCCAATACCACTGTAAGAAGCAGTGATACATAGAGATAGGGTCTTTTCATAATTTATGATTTAAAGTTATTGTTATTTAATTTTTTGGGAAACACGCCTACGTTCCCGTGTTCGACATCCTGATAGGTTAGCTGGCGTACTCGCGTTGCGGGGCGTTTCAAAGGTTGATACAGATTTCCGGCAAAGGTAATATATGTTTTTTAATTGAGCAAATTATTTTTTAACTTTTTTTGAGAAAGCGGGCCGAAAATGGTGTCGTCGGATGGTTTGCTGATGTCAAAGTGACGGTGAAGTGCCGGCCAGCACCGTTCAGGGAGGGCCGACAGGCGGCATATTGACCGTGCAAAAGTTAAAATGCTTGCAAATTTCAACATAACCGGTGGTCGCGGAGAGTTATTCATTTTGCTGCCAGAGGTACAGACGGTCGCCGGGGCGTATTTTTTCCGGGACTGGCATGGAGAAGAGATCTCCCTTGCGCACTTCCGGCACAGGGTCCACGTCGAGGCGCAACTGCTCGATGTTGAAAATCAGCGTGCCGGTGGTCTTGCCTATGAGCACCACCTCGTCGCCGGGATGCAGCTCTCCGGCCTCGAGGCGGAACTCCCCTACCCCCAGGCGCGGGAAATAGCGCGTGGCCTTGGCCACATACCGCTTGGTGCGTGTGGCCGACGAGCCGTAGTGCGGGCTCCATTCACCGAGCCGCTGCCCCAGGTAGTAGCCGTCCCAGAAACCGCGGTTGAAGATTTTGGCCAGCCGCGCCTCCCATTCCGCAACCAGGGCATCGGAATAAGTGCCATCGCAGATGGCACGCAATGCCCGGTCGTAGCAGTCCACTACCTCCTTGACGTATTCCGGACCGCGGGCGCGTCCCTCTATCTTGAAGATGGAGACGCCGGCATCCACCATCTTGTTGAGGAAATGGATGGTCTTCAGGTCTTTGGGCGACATGATGTATTGGTTTTCTATGGCCAGCTCATCTCCGGTCTCGCGGTCGGTGACGGTGTAAGAGCGGCGGCAAATCTGGTTACAGGCTCCGCGGTTGGCGCTGGAGTTCATCTGGTGGAGCGAGAGGTAGCACTTGCCGCTGACGGCCATGCAGAGGGCGCCGTGGCAGAACATCTCGATGCGCACCTGCCGCCCCGACGGACCGCAGATGTTCTCCTCACGGATGGCGCGGGCGATGCGTGCCACCTGCCCGAGGTTCACCTCGCGTGCCAGCACCATGACGTCGGCGAACTGCGCGTACCAGCGCACGGTCTCGATATTGGTGACGTTGACCTGCGTGGAGATGTGCACCTCCACGCCGATGGAGCGGGCGTAGAGGATGGCGGCCATGTCGGCGGCTATGATAGCGGTGACGCCTGCCTGCCGCGCACGGTCTATGATGGTGTGCATCAGGTCGGTGTCCTCGTCGTAGATGATAGTGTTGACGGTGAGGTAGGTCTTGACGCCGGCCTCTTGGCAACGCGCCACTATTTCAGCCATGTCATCGGCGGTGAAGTTTGCGCTCGAGCGTGAGCGCATGTTCAGGCCTTCGATGCCGAAATACACGGCGTCGGCGCCCGACTGCAGGGCGGTAGAGAGCGACTCCCAGCTACCCACGGGAGCCATGATTTCAAAATCCTCGCGTTTCATAACCGCAAAATTAACAAAAAATCCCGTCACGGCCAAAAACGCGTTTTGCAGTGTAAGGATTATTGTGTAATTTTGCAGATATGAGCGAGAGCGACAACGGCAGGATTGCCAAAAATACGCTGTATCTCTATATCCGCATGGCGGTGATGATGGTGGTGCGGCTGTACACGGTGCGCGTGGTGCTGGAGACCCTCGGGGTCTCCGACTACGGTATCTGGACGGCCGTGACGGCACTCGTCTCCGCCTTCACGGTGGTGAACCCCACGCTGGTGTCGGCCACGCAACGTTTCCTGACCTACGACATGGGGCGCGGCTCGCGGCGTCTGACGGAGATTTTCAGCATCGCCTTCTTCTTCTTCCTGGTCATGGGGCTGGTGGTGACGCTGGCGCTCGAAAGCGGCGGCCTCTGGTTCCTGAAGTGCCGTATGCAGGTGCCTCAGGGGATGGAGGGACAGGCTGCAGTCGTCTTCCAGTTCTGCATCGCCACACTGCTGGTGGACATGGTGAGGATGCCCTACGAGTCGGCCATCGTTGCGGCCGAGAAGATGCGGTTCTACGCCGTGGTGTGCCTTTTGGAGGCGTTCGTACTCTTAGGGATAGTGTTCCTGCTGCCGCTCTTCGGGTCGGGGCGGCTGGCGGCCTACGGCGCGCTGACGTTCGGAGCGCAGGGGGTCATCTGCCTGGCGTATGTGCTCTACAGCCGGCGGAAATTCGGCTTCGCTCGGATTCACCGGCCGCACGACCGGCAGTTGGCGCGGGAGATGGCCTCTTTTTGCGGCTGGAACGTGTTCGGCTCCCTGGCTTCGATGACGGCTATCCAGGGGCTCAACCTGCTGATGAACGTCTATTTCGGCGTGGATGTCAACGCCGCTTACGGCATCTCGCTGCAGGCGCACGCCGCGCTGTGGATTACGGTGGTCAACCTCTCCAAGGCCGCAACGCCGCGTATCACCAAGGACTATGCATCCGGGCAACTGGAGGAGATGCGCGCCTTGGTGACCGGAATGTCGAAGGCCTCGTACTTCCTGATGTTGCTCATGGCGGTGCCGATGGTGCTGAATATAAACGAATTGCTGCGGCTGTGGCTCGGGGCGAAGCTGCCGCCGTTGGCGCCCCTTTTCTGTGTGCTGACGGTGGTGCAGACGCTCATCGCCGCGCTTAGTATCATCCCCGATTCGGTGAACATGGCCACGGGGCGAATCCGCAACTACCAGTTTGCCGTCAGCGCGCTGGTATTCCTGACTATCGGTGTCAGTTGGGTGCTGTTTGCGTGCGGCCTGGCACCGATGTGGGCGCTGATAGTGAAGTGCGGCGTGGAAATTCTGATACTGCTTGCGCGAATGTGGTACCAGCAGCGGCTTGCCGGCGTCCGAGCCGGAATGTTCACGATGCAGACGCTGCTCCCGTCGCTGACAGTGACTGTTATAGCCGTCGGTGCCACGTCGGCGGTAACCTCCCGGCTGCCCGTCGAAGGCGCTCTGGCGCGCCTCTTCGCCACCACAGGGATATGGATACTCTTCTACCTTCCCTCCGTATGGTTCATAGGCCTGACTGCACCGCAACGCAGCGCCCTGCTCGCCAAGCTGAAACACTGACGTATGGCCTCATAGGCCGAATAGGCCCAATAAACCTCCCGATAGCCTGCGGGCTTATAGGGCATATTAGGCTTATCAGGCTTGTAAGAGTTATAAAAAATATAAGACTTATAAGATTTATTGCGGGGAGACAGATTACTTTCCGGAGCGGATTTGGCGCAGGATTTCGCTGTTTGCGCGTTTGCGCTCGGAGTCGAAGAGCCAGCCCCATTTGTTGAAGTATTTCACTATGCTGACGGCGTGGTAGACCATCAGCTTGAAGTTGTGCGTGCTCTCGCGCGCGAAGGTGTGGTAGACCGTCACTCCGGGATAGAAGATTGTTTCCCATCGGCTGCGTATGCGCCGGCAGAGGTCCATGTCTTCGGCGTACATGAAGTAGCGCTGGTCGAAGATTCCGACGTCGCGCAGTGTCTCGCAGCGCAGGAACATGAAGCTGCCGGGAAGCACAGGGATGTTCATGAGGGTGTCGTAGTCGAACTCGCGGAGTTCGTATCGGTCGCAGATGCGTCGCTGCAGCTTCTTGATGGGCACGAACCGGCGTATCAGCAGGTCGACGGGGCGCGGCAGCAGCCGGCAGACATACTGTATGCTGCCGTTGGGGTAGCGTACCTTGGGGGTGACCATCCCGCACTGTGGGCGGCTGTCCATGAAGCTCGCCAGCGCGCCGGGGACGTCGCCGTCCCACTTTACGTCGGCGTTGACCACGAGGTGGTAGTCGGCCTCCTCTTCGAGCGAGCGGCGGATGGCCCGGTTGTGGCCGGTGCCGTAGCCGAGGTTGGGAGCTTTCTCGTAGACGGCCTTGGGGTATTCTTCCGCTACGGGGCGCAACGCATCGGTGGGGGAATGGTCCACCACATAGACCGTCCGGACGGAGCTTTCGGCGAGGTCGCCGAGGATTGTGCGCAGCTCGTCGGGGTCGGTAAGGTATGTCACTATCGAAGCGTTGATCATTGTGTGTCGAAAAGCAAGGGGAGAGATGAGGGGTTCCCCGCAGCGGTGTCGGCAGGTCAGTGCCGCGGTGCCTGAGGTGTGAAGAGAGAAAACTCCGTGCAAAATTAGCAAATTAAATTGAAACAACCAAATAAAACAAGCGGGAGCGGTCATTCTGCCGGTTCCTTTTGCCGCAAAGCGCGCAGGCAACGGCTGTTGGCGGCGCGGCGACGACGGTCGAAAAACCATCCCCATTTGTTGAAGTATTTCACCAAGCTGGCTATGTGTATGCGCAGCAACCGGCGGTCGTGATAGCTGCCTGCGGCATAGTCGTGGCAGGCTTCCACGTCGGGGAAGAATATGGTGTCCCAGTGTTCCCCTATGCGTCGGCAGAGGTCAAGGTCTTCGGCGTACATGAAATATCGCTCGTCGAAAATTCCCACCTGGCGCAGGGCGTCGCAGCGCATCAACATGAAGCAGCCGGAGAGGAACGGGACGTTCATCACGTGGTCATAGCCCGAATCGCGCAGCTCGAAGCGGTGTGCGGCTCTGGCGCGGAATTTTTGCGAGGGTATGAAACGGCGAATGAAGAGGTCGGCCGGCGTGGGGAGCAGCTTGCAGAGGTATTGCAGGCGGCCGTCGGGATACAGGATTTTGGGCATCACCAGTCCGCAGCGGGCATGGTTTTCCATGAAAGCTACGGCGCGGGCTATGATGTCGCCTTCCCAGAAGACATCGGGGTTCACCACGAGGTGGAAGTCGGCACCCTCTTCGAGCGAACGGCGCAGGGCGCGGTTGTGGCCCGTGCCATAGCCCTGGTTCGGCGCCTTGAGATATTCCGTGGAGGGGAAGGAGAGTACTATTTCCTTAAGCGAATCCGTGGGGGAGTGGTCCACCACCAGCACGTGGTCGATGCTGCTCTGTGAGAGGCACCGGAGCAGATGGCTGAGCTCGCCGGCGTCAGTAAGATATGTCACTACCGAGGCGTTGGTCATTTTCTGAAGAATTGCGGGCATAGCGTGGCGGCGAGCATTGCCCGGTATTTTAACTTTCGGAACAGTGAGAGCCGACTTTTGCAGCCGGCCGAGGAGGCGGAGGAATCGTTGCGGCGGAAGAGGATGAGCGGCTCGGTGATGGCCGCGACGGTTCCGTGGCGCAGTGCCACGAGTCCGAGCCATTGGTCGTGGTAGAAGCCTCCGGCGGATGGTATCGGTGTGGCATGGCGGAGCAGTTCGGCGCGGAAGGCCATGCAGCAGCCGGTGAAACTGTTGCGCATTATGTTGCGCCACACTCCGGGGTGTGGCGTTCCGGTCACGGAAAAGAGCGTTGCGCCGCTCATCTGCAGGTTGCCGTCGGTGATGAAGGCGTCGTGCACCACGCAGATATGCTCCTGTAGTTCGCGCAGACAGCGCGACACTTTACCGGGGAGCCACACGTCGTCCTGGTCGGCGAGGAAGATATAGTCGCCCTTGGCGTGGCGCAGGGCGTTGTCGAAGTTGGCGTTTACGCCGCGTTTCCCATTGTTGTGCAGGATGCGCAGGCGCGGGTCGGCCAGCGATTCGAGCAGCGCGGGGGTGCCGTCCGTCGAGCCGTCGTCGGAGACTATCAGCTCGTCGACGTCGGCAAGTTGCGAGAGTATCGACTCTACCTGCCGCCGCAGGTAGCGCTCGCCGTTGTATGTTGCCATGCAGACGCTTATCATCTCGTTCTCTCAGTATTTTAGCAAGTGTCTAAGTTTCAAGGTTAAGAACTCGCGCAGCGGCATTCCGAGGAAAGAATGCACCGTTTGGTAATACTTCCGGTTTTCACGCCAAACTGTGGCGAGCGATGCCAGTTTGCGGCGCACGTACCCTTTCGAGGCTGCGGTGCCGATGGCATTGCCGTCGTGCTGCCGGTAAAGGATTGTGGCCTGCGGCAGCGGGATGATGCTTCCGCCGGCTTTCAGGACGGAGAGGGAAACCGCCTGGTCGTGGATAATGCCGGGGAAACGGTCGTTCTCCAGCACGGCGTCGCGTGCGGCGCGGTTGAAGAGCATTGTGCAGCCGGGATACATCGCCGCCACGCGCAGGAACTCCGGTCGCAGGGCAATGTCGGCGGTATGGTTGGCGCGCCACATAGACTCTTCTGTCACGTTCAGGTCTTGATCTGTGACTTTCAAGTCGGTGCAGACGAGCGCCGGAGTTTCCTCGTCGGGGGGGAGCGCGACGAGGCTGACGGCTATCTTTTCGGGAAGCCAGACATCGTCCTGGTCGCAGAACATGTAGCGGTCTTCCTCGACGTGGCGGAGCAACCAGAGGAAGCTGTCGCGCACTCCGCGGTGCGGCTTGGGATCGTCGCAGAGCAGGATGCGCGGGTCGCGCGCGGCGTAACGGCGCAAGATGGCGAGAGTGCCGTCCGTAGAACCGTCGTCGCGGATATAGAGCCGCCAGCGGACGTGGGTCTGCGCGAGCAGCGACTCAATCTGCTCGGCAAGGAACCGCTCCCCGTTGTACGTGGACATCAATATGGCGACTTCCTTGTTCATTTTAATCTTTATTCTCCTATTTCAGTTATAGCGATGCGTTCTTTGAGCAACGTCAGCCACCGCTGTATGGAATAATCATGAACCGTGCATTTCAGTTCGTGGAGTTCGAAACGGCCCGCCATTAATTTGATAGGATTACTTGCGGCTGCATTTGCTGAACCGCGTTGTTTGTCTTTATAGAGATACCATTCGCGGCTTCTGCAGAAATAGTGGTTGAGGTATGCCCGTTTCCCTATCCCGCAATTTCTCCAAAGGGTAGGAGCGTAAGGCACAGGGAGTTTGTTATCAGAAACGGGATACAGTCGTATAGGTCCCCATTTGGCCCAATGTTCGTGTATCCACACGCGCATGAAGTTGTAATCGTTATTAAGGAAACCCTTCCCCATGTGGCAGAGATAAGGCCATGCCGCCACGTAGCGTTCGGTGCAGAGACCCTCTTCCTTGAGATGACCGGATGTCCCGAAGTCGCGCCAATGGAGGTTTACCGAGGGGTAATGGCGGAAATGTCGTAAGAAATCCTTGATATTGTTTTCCTTATGCAAGTTCACGAACTCGTCGGCGTCTATATATCCCATCCAGTGTACGCTGTGCTTGGTGCGTCGGTGGCAGTCGCGGTAGGCGGCTTGCTGTGCGAATTTTTGCGGCCAGTCTATTAGAGTGACAATGCCGCGCGATATATACGGCTCCAGCACCTCACGAAAGTTGTCTTCGGAGTTGTTGTCGTAAAGCCAAAAATGGTCTATCCCTATCATAAGGTAGTACTCTATCCATTCTTTCAGGAATCTCGCTTCGTTTCTGAAAATAAGACAGATACCTACTTCATGTTCATAATGTTTGCGGGATCTGCACAACAGTGAATGAAGCATTACTACCGGCCACTGGTATGCACATACAAACAATGTGAACAGATTATGTTCGAGGTTTTTAAGCCACGGGGTCTTTTCTCCGGGTATTCCCTGATAAAATTTAAGCTTCATCTAAGTCCGTTTTTTATTTTACCATAGTAATTTCAGTCGAAATTCACAATCCATTTGTAGGGTATGAGCGTAGGGTGGTCGGATAATTCCAGCTTTATGGGATTATAAAGATATGTGACGAGCACCATACCCAATAATATGTATCCTAAAGTTTTGCGGTTGGAAGTGTGTTTTATGCTTTCACCGAACAATGTTGCCAAAGATACGAGATAGACGGGCATCGGATAATTCGTAAAACGCACAAACACTTCTTCGAATACCGGAATTCCGGCTCCGCAAAGTATGTATATGCAAAATATGGATTCGTATGGAATCTTTCTTTTCAGGATAAATTTATATATCACCAGTATTGTAAACGGTAAGATGAACATTTGAATGACACGTAATATCATCCAGTTCATGTTCTTGCGGCCGAGAGCTGTGGTGGTGGCGTAAATCACCAGTTTGTCCGCATACGTTCCCCCTAATGAAGTGGAAATTTGATAAACATAATTATGAGCTATGGAGAGTGCTAAAAAAATACATACTGTTGTTATTATAAATGTTCTGTTAAGACGAAGGTTCAAAACTGTGGCTAACGGGAACAGGAATAAAATGCCTGCCGAGAAGTGGAACATGAACGCGCAAAAGCATCCGATGAAGTATTGTATCCATTTGCGCTTCATCAGTGCGTCGAATACCAGAAGGAAAAAACAGATGGATATACTTTCGCGCAATATCTCGGTACAGAAATACCAGCAATAACACAGCGCGAACAACAATAACCCTACGAAGTGATAACGTGTGCGCTTACGGATAAACCACATAGGGACAATCACCACGAAAGTGCATTGCACAATCTGAAAAAACCAAAACTCGGGGGTGATTTCCTTACATATCAACCATAGGTACTGGAATCCGGGCTGCATAAACTGGAAATGGACCAATGCTCCGTCGTAATTGTCCCGGAAAGAGGGGAACCAATCCCAAAATCCGGTATACATTCTCGTGTCCCACCCAATATTGTCGCGCAGGCCGAAGAGCAGTATCAGATATAGTCCGATGAACCAGTAGAGGTAGCGGCTGTTGACGCTCCTCTGCTGCACATCATAGCGGTAAATGCCTATGATGATTAGGATGACCGGTATCAGATATGGTATCATGCGGCTGTCGGGAAGAACGGTTAAATTGCAGGCACTATTTCTGCTCGTCGCGCGGGCGGAAACGTGAATCGTCCTCGCGGTCGATGTCGGTCGGCGGATTGCCTTCATGCAGGCACCGCGCTATATCCTCTTCGGGGATATAGGGGGAGTCGGAGTGCGTATCTTCGATTATGATTTCCTCCACGGCAGGAGTTTCCTCCCCCTCTTCCCCTTTTCCCTTGCGACGCCGCAGCATTTTTTCACGCAACTTGCGCCGTGCTTTGCGTTGTAGCGCGGCCTCGCGCTCCACTTTGCGCTTGAAGCGGCTGGTGAAAATCAGCGAACGGCAACTAATCAACGAACCTAATACGAAGAAGGCCAAGGTCCACATCAGGGCGATGAGCTTCTTCTTGGGGCCTGAGGGAGCGACGGGCACCGTTGCCGGGTCTACGACTGCGAATACAGGCGTAACGTCCTGTACCTTGGCCTCGGCCGCCTGCAGTTTCTGCGATGTCTGGTTGAAGAGGTTGAAGGCCAACTGCATATCGTTTTCGAGGCGGTCCCGTTCCGATTGCGCCTCGTATGTGGCGAGGGCCTGGTTGCGATCCATCCATTCGGCGTAACGCGTCTGGGCGTCATAATACTGCTCTTTGGCTTCCTCGTTTATGGAGATGGCATAGTCAAGGTCCTGACGGGCCTTGGCCGTGCGATAGTCGGTGATATATTCCTGGAGGCGTGCCGCTATGGTGTCGGTGAGTTGCGCCGCTACCAGCGGATCCTGCATGGTTACGGACACCTCCACTGCACGTGTTTTGTTATTGATGAGTACGTGTACCTGCCCTTTGATGTCGTTGTAGAGCGCAGTCTCTGACTTAGTGAGCTTGAAGGGGTCTATCAGTTCGCCGGCACTCTTGTCGGCCTCTTCGGTTTCTGAATTGCCCAAAAGCTTTCCTATCGGTCCCGGCTTCGTGTGTGTCTCGACATATTGCCGTAGCGTGAAAGTGGAATCGGACGAGGAGGTCTGCACCTCTACGTTGAGTAGTTCCATTATGAAAGGGATAGAGGAAACTATGTCGGGATAAATGGTGGGAGCGTATGCGTCTTCGGTAGCGACAGGCGCCGCCATGCCGAGGGCTGCGAGCGTGGCGTTGGCCTTGTTTCCGCCCTCGTTGCTTTCGGGAACCATCGACATGTTGGCAGTATAGACGTCCGGCAACTGCATGACATAGTAGATGCCGCCCGTGGCGCCTATTAGCGTAAAGATGATTATGGTAAGTTTCCTGACCCACAGGCAAGCCGCTATGTCGCTCAGTGTTATCACGCGCGGTTCACGGTGTTCTCTTCTTTCGCACTTCTCTTCTCTGTCTTTTTCGTGAGCCATGGCGGTTTATTTTTTAAGGAGTGAAGCTATCGAGGCGGCCATCACGGCCAGCGATGAGAATGACTGTATATAGCCCATTACCTCTGCGAACTTGTTATCCTTTATCTCCTTGGTGGGCACGATTACGGTGGCGCCTGGCTCCAGGCGGTCCCTCCCTTTGGCTTTGCGGACGGTGCCGTTCATGTAGACTATGTAGACGCGTTTCTTGTTGGCGAGGTCGGTGTATCCGCCGGCCAGATCGATGTAGTCTTTTACACGGAGTCCGGCGGTGTAGGTGGTGGTGGTGGGGCTCATCACCTCGCCGGCTATGTTGACGGTGGTGGTGGTTTCCGGCACATAGATGCGGTCGCCGTCGCGCACCACCACGTCGAATTCGCTGCCGGGGTTGTCCAGGGCCTTCTGCAGGTCCACGCCCACGTTGAAGAACTCGTTGACCTCGATGGCTTCGATGGTTATGGAGTCGTTGCCGGCGGCGCGCTGCGCGTTGAGCAGGGCGTTGCGGCGGGTGGTAATCTGCTCGGCGGTGAGGCGGCGTATCAGGGAAGCCCCTTTAAGGTAAGCCTCGGGGGTGAGGCCACCGGCGCGCGAGAGGATGTCGCTGACGCGCTCGTCGCGCTTGGCTATGGCATACGGGCCTGTGAACATCACCTGTCCCGAGACCTCCACGAACTCCTGCACGGTGTAGCCCGGGCTGCGGCGTATGGTCACCACGTCGTAGGGTTTTAGCTCGAAGTCGGTGCCGCTGCCGACCACCAGGCCGTTCTCGATGGAGAGGGAGAAGATTTCAGAAATCTGGCCGGAGGTTTCGGTGGCCGAGGGGTCGATGATTCGGCGCGCCACGTCCACGCGGGCCGTGGAGGCGCCGGGCAGCAGGCCGCCGGCCTGCATTATGAGGTCTTCCACGGTAGAGCCCTGTGCATACGGGAAGGTTCCGGGTCGCGATACTTCACCCTGGATGGTGAGGTCTCCGCGGTCTTCGAGTTCACCGACGCTGGAGATGACGATCATGTCGTTGCGTCGCAGTTCGATGTCGGGGGCGGCGCCGGCGAGGATGGCGCCCAGGTCGAGGGCCTCGACCTCAAGGGAGAGGTCGGGTTTCTCGCGGTACAGCATCACGCGCCCGGTATATGCGTCGTCCTGGAGGCCGTCGGCCTTGTTGATAAGGTCGCGGATGGTGAAAATGTCGGTGCCTATGGCGTAGAGGCCGGGGCGCTCCACGGCGCCGCGCAGTTCCACGCGGTTGGCGTATTTGTCCTGGATGGTGCCCACGTTCACGGCATCGCCGTCCTTGAGGCGGTAGCTGCCATACTGTCCGCGTTCCACGTTGACCAGCTCATTGTCGCGGCCCGTGTGGCGCGTGATGCGCACCATCTCGGAATAGGCGTCGCCGGTGAAGCCGCCGGCGTAGTTGATGACGTCCTGCAGCGTCTCGCCCGGCTTTATCTCGTAGTACATAGGGCGCTTCACGTTGCCTTCCACCTGAACCAGCTCCTTGTACGGCGAGACGCGCACCATGTCGCCCTCCTGCAGGCGGATGTTGCCCGTCTGCTTGCCGCGGAACAGGTAATCGTAGATGTCGACCGTAGCCACGCGTTTGCCGTTGCGGAGTACCTCTATGTTGCGCAGCGTACCGATGTCGTTGATGCCGCCGGCGTTGTAGAGGGCGTTGAAGACCGTGGCAAAGGGAGAGAGGGTGAAAGTTCCCGGCGAGGCCACCTCGCCCATGACGTCCACCTGTATGGAGCGCATCTGCCCCAACTGCAGCGAAGCGTCGGAACGCGAGTCGGCCAGGCCTCCGTATTTGCGCGAGAATTTGTCCTTGATTATCTTATCGGCCTGCTGTATGGTGTGGCCGCTGAGGTAGACGGGGCCGAGCTGCGCCACCATTATGGAGCCTTCGGGGGAGATGGTCTGGCGTATGTGCTCCTCATTCTGTCCCCAGATGTCGATGACGACCTCGTCGCCGGGGCCGAGGCGGTAGTCTTGCGGGGTGGCGATGTTCACCCCCGGGGCGAAGGTCAGGGAGTTCTCGTTGAAGACGTTGTGGCCGTATATGCGGCGTTCGGGAGCCGTTTCGTCTCCGATGTAGACTGGTTGCCGGTCGTTGTCGTCGGAATAGTAATACTCCTGGTATTCCTGTGGGTCGGCGGTGCGGGCAGTGCGGGGTTGTACCGTGGGTTCCCGGCGCCGGTCGCGGTCGGACCGTTGGTCGTAAGGGGTACGCTGTCCGCGTGTGTTGTTGATGTCGGACTGCCGGGTTCCGGTAGCGGAGGTGGCGTGGCGGTCCTGCTGGCTTTCATATTGGCGCTTCACGCGCTCCACCTGCTCGGGAGTGACGCCGCGCGCCACCAACTCGCGGCCTATCACTTGCTCGCTCTTGCCTGCGCCCGAAGCCGTCTTGATGTAGGTAAGAACCTCCATGTCGGTCATCCGGGCCTGAAGGCCCAGCGACATCATTACGGCCACCAAGGCCAGAAGTCCCTTATATCTCATAGATTCGATACTTAGTCAGTTAAAAAAGTATGGTTGCCCACCGGGCAAATGGTTCCAATATGCAAAGTTAACTATAAAAAATCCAACTCCCAAATAATTGCCAAATAATTGCCAAAAAAACTGATGCCTCGGAGCCGGGAGCAGCTGCCTCTTCCGCGCTTTCCGAGAAACCCGAGAACCGCGAGAACCGCGAGGATCCGGGGGAAATCCGGGATTCTCGGCCCCCTCATTGTCCTCCCCCCCAAAAAAACACGCCCGGCCAGAAAACTGAGGCCGGGCGCTGATGATTCAGGTATAGGTTGTACTAAGGTCAGAGGGCGTTGAGGTTATAGCGCGCGAACTCAAGGTCGTTTCTGGCGCGGCCAAGCAGCGAGGAGTCGAGGCGTATGGCCTGGCGCAGGTTGGTGATCACCATGTTCTCCGAGCCGGTGCGGGCGCCCAGCACGGCCGCCAGATAGTAAGTGGTGGCGTCGGGCTCGGCGATGGCCGAGAGGGTGGTGCGTGCCGTGGCGTAATCCTTGGCAAGTATCTGTGCCAGGGCGGCATTGTTGGTCTTGGCGCCGGCGAAGGAGGTGAGCGCCTTCGAGAGGTCGCCGCGCTGCAGGTAGTACACGCCGAGTGCGTCGCCGGCTTCCGGGATGCCGGCGGCGGCCCCGAGCTGCTCGTTGGCCTGCTGCATGTTGCCTTCCAGCATCGACAGCAGGCCCAGGTTCATCTGTGGCTCCTTGGCCGCCGGGTTCAGGCTCAGGGCCTTGTTGAAGTTGGCACGGGCCGACGAGTAGTCGCCGCGTTCATACTGCACCATGCCCAGGTCGTTGAATCCGCGGTAGTCCGCGGGGAACTGCTCGGTCACCTTGCGGTAGATGTCCATCTTCTTCATATTGTCGTTGGTCAGCGTGGCCAGGTACAGCATCTCGTCGACAGTCAGTTTCTTCGGGTCGGTGTTGTAGAGGTTGATCATCTCCTCGTCGCTCTTGCCGATGACGTTGATCGAAGCCACGATGCGCGAATAGCGCAGCTGCGGCAGAATCTGGTCGGCCAGCTCGTTGAAGACTGCCGAGAGGTTGCGTATCTCACGCTCGCGCTCCTCGGGGTCTTTGTACATCTTCAGGACGCTTAGAATAAGTTCCTTGTCCTGGATGTTACTCTTCTCCACCAGCTGCTGGAAACCTTCCCAGTCTTCGGGGGTGAAGGAGGATGTCAGCTCGCCGAACTCGGTGATTTTGTCCTTCTTCATGGTAGACTCTATCATGGAGGTTGTGTTCTGCTCGCGCTTCTGTGCCAGCTGCTCGTTGAACTTGTAGGAACCCTCCGGGGAGGCGAACGAGTTTACCGTAACGCCGGCAATCTCGCGGTTCGGGGCCTTGGCAGCTTCCTGGAGCTGCTTGTTGAGGTCCACGAACTGTCCCGTCTGCAGCTCAGAGGCGCGGACATTGGCCTGGTTGATGAGGAAGTGGATGTTGGCGGAGTATTGCTCGGTAATAACTTTCTGGAAATTGTCGGCGGCGATGGCCGGGGTCACGGTCTTGGCCGATGCCAGTGTGGAAGTGGCCACCACGCCGCTGCCAACCTTCACCTGCGGCAGGGCATAGAGCTTACCGTTCTGGTCCACCTCGAACTCGAGCCACAGGTCGCTCTTCTCCATGCCCGGTTGGTAAGCGGCCTCGAAGGGAATCAGCACCGTGCCCCCCTCCTTGTAGGAAACCACCTGACCGTTGGCACGGACGTTCTCGCCCTGGAGCGTCGACGGCTCCCCTTTCACCTCGCCGTCGGCCCATTTCAGGACCGGAGTGGCGGTGACGCGCGCGTTCTTAACCATAAATTTAGCCGGGATATGGCCCGTAACCTTTGCCGGGACTTCGGTGCCGACACTCTCGATTGGCGTCGGTGTAGTGGTGAAAAAATCGCTGTTGAAACGGGACAGCTTCTTATTGCAACCCGTAAAGAACAGCACCGCCACAGCCGGCGCAACAAAAATAACTTTCCTATTCATAGTCTAAAAAATATATGTCCGGCCCTTACGGACCGTAAAAATCAGTTAAACCGACCGCCGCGGGCCGCGCAGTTCGCGTGGTTAAAACAGCTGCCTTAGCTAAGCGGGATCATCATAGAGCTATAAGCGCGCATAGCTCCCCTATAACTCCTTAAGAGCTTTAGCCAAAAGCCGCCACTCCGCAAATCGGCGCGTAAAGGTAATCAAAAAAAACGACCCGCCAAAATTTCCTCCGAAAAATCCCCGAAAAACCGCAAGGACTCCCCGAAAACCGTAATCACCGCCACCGAGAAACACAAAAAATCCATCCGTAGGCCAAAAAAATATCAAAAAAATTTGGCAGAACGAAAAAAAGGCAGTAACTTTGCACTGTCAAACCCGAAACCCCTCGGGCGTGACCGAAAAAAAGACTCCGTAGCTCAGTTGGTAGAGCAAATGACTCTTAATCATTGGGTCGAGGGTTCGAGCCCCTCCGGGGTCAC
>DKVK01000049.1:21594-21733 GCA_002491165.1 Porphyromonadaceae bacterium UBA7180 | reverse complement strand
TTTGATACGGGCTTTCTTGCCGGTAAGGCCACGGAGATAGTACAGTTTGGCGCGGCGCACCTTGCCAAGCTTGTTGATGGTAATCGACTCGATGAACGGAGATTCCATGGGGAATATACGCTCAACGCCGATACCGTCG
>DKVK01000049.1:0-21314 GCA_002491165.1 Porphyromonadaceae bacterium UBA7180 | reverse complement strand
AACCGGAATGGATACGAGTTTATACATGTCGTGTAGTATATAAAATAAGGTAAAAAAGCTTGGCAATTTGTCTTCGTGTCCGTTGATGCGGATGACTACGCCGCGGAACTGCTGGATACGCTCTTTGTTACCCTCTTTGATGCGGTAAGCCACTGTGATGGTATCGCCGGGGCCGAAAGCGGGCAGATTCTTTTCAGGAGTGGCGAATGCCTGCTCCACTACTTTGATTAAATCCATTTTAATTTCAGTGTTAAAAGGTTGATTTGCAACATAATAGGCCGTCGTGTCCTACCAGCGGTTACAAAAAGCACGGCAAAGTTAGGAATTTTTCCCCATCCCCGCAAACTTTTAACCGTTTTTTTGCCTCCTTCGCCCCTTCCCCCGGAATAATCTACCCGGCAATAGTATTGTGAGCAACGAAAAACAGCCGGCACGTGGCGCGGCTGTCTCTGGTACTCCCGTGGGGAGTCGAACCCCAATCGATGGAACCGGAATCCATTATTCTATCCATTGAACTACGGGAGCGTTCCTTTACGGCTGCAAAGTTACAACTTTTTTTTATTTCCGCCAAATTCAGGAGATATAATTCACGGCGCTTTTCTCCGTTACTCAATTAGGCCGCCGTAGCACGACAGGACCGGCGGTTCATAGACACTTATTTTTTATTCGACATGACGGAACAAACCATAACACAGAACGAAACGCCGGCCGTAACATCCGGGCCGCGGCGCCGGCGTTTGCTCGAGTTTGACTTTGCGCGCGGTTTCGCCATCCTCTTTGTGGTTCTCATACATTGGGACCCGGCGGAGGCGCCCGTATGGTGGCAGCATGCCGTGTCTTACATCCACACCTTTATAATGCCGCTTTTCCTGGCGGTCAGCGGGTTCGTCTACATGCATACGCGCGGTACCCGGAGCTATGGCGCTTTCCTTTTGGGAAAAGTGAAACGGCTCCTCGTGCCGTACTTCTTTACCTCTCTTATCGTGGTTACCATCAAACTCCTGATGCAAGGGGAGGCGTATGTGCAGCATCCGGTGACGACGGCCACATACCTCGAGATATTCTACCTTCCGGCCGCCGGGTATTACCTGTGGTTCGTGTGGGCGCTGTGGTGGATGTTCATGATAGTTCCTTTCTTCAAGACGCCTAAAATGCGGCTCGTTCTCCTGGCCATCAGCTTTGTGGCGGCATACCTCCCCGTCACCGCGCCGGATGTTTTCTGCCTCGAAATGACACGACGTATGACGGTATTCTTTGTCCTGGGGACGGTGCTTTACGACTACCGCGACGTGGTGGGTTTCTCCTCCTCACGTCCCGACGGACGCCAGGCTCCGGTTCCCGCCTGCATCGCGACGGTGCTCTTCATCCTCAGCTCGGTATTTTACTTCACCGTGCTCCCCCAGGCCGCATACGCCAATCCCTACTTCGCCATCTATGCCGTCCCGGCGCTGTGCGGATTCCTTGTGCCACACGCCACATCGTGTTTCGGCCGCACGATGCTCCAAATCTCCGCCGCCTCTTATCTCATCTACCTTTTCCACACCACGTTCCTCGGCTTTGCTAAATCGCTTGTTCTCCCGTGGATTGACGGGCGGACGTTCCCTCTGGTAGACGGCCACGCGCAGGTATGGCCCTTCCTCGCCGCCACGGCCATCACGCTGACGGTGGGCGCCACCGTGCCGTTCCTGCTTTACCGCTATGTGCTTAACCGCTTCCGGGTGACCCGCTTCATGTTCGGACTGAAATAATCTGCGGTATAGATAAAATAAGAAACGGAGGAGGACCCGCGGGCGGGTCTTCCTCCGTGTTCATGTCAGGGGAATGCTTACTTATTTCACAACAGTCTTGAGGCTCTTGTTACCGCTCTTGACGATGTAGAGGCCTTTGCCGAGTGTGTTGAGGTCAAACTCAGCCTGAGCTGCGGCTACGCGGACGCCGGAGACGGTATAGACTTCGATGGCGCCGGCTGCACGGGCAATGCCGCCTTCGATGTCGAGGTCACCTTCGGCTGCGATGCCTTCGATGCCGTCCTGCTTGCTTTCGGGGAGGATGTTCACGAACTCTCTCCAGATGTCGGCTGCTTTGTAAGCGTCCACTGCGTCGGCAGGCACATAGAGCTTAACTTCGGAGTAGAATTGTGTGCGGAGCTCGTCGGTGAACTCCTTGCCGCCGAAGAAGAAGTCGTCCGCCACCTGTTCGAAGTGTTCGTCGTTCTGCTCGTGGACGGGAGGCACGGGAGATGCGATGTGGATTTCTTCGAGCACCCATTGCGGGGTATTGGTAGCCTGATCGGGCACCCATACCGCGAGGCAGGCATGGCCCATGCGGCGTACGCCCGAGCCGAGGTAGACTTTCTTCACGCCGCCGTTGCCCTGGAAAGCGTCACTGCGCACCCATTCCACAGAGTTGGGGACCTTGATTTCGGTGATGGGGCCGACATCCGCGAAGGAGCTCTTGCCTACTTCCTCTATTCCCTCTTCGATGGTGAAGGAGGTCATGTTCTTGCAATACCAGAACGCGCTGTTGGGGATGATTTTTATGCGGCCGGGGATGACGGGGCTTACCACGCCGCTCTTGTCGAAGATACCTCTCTCCCAAGATTCTACCGACATCGGCATCTCTACGCCCTGGAGCGCGGAGCAGCTTCCGAAGGCGTGTTCGCCTATCGAAACGGTACCTTCGTGCAGGGTAACGTTCTTGAGGTTCGTGCATTCCGAGAAGGTGAGCTGCGGCAGGTGTTCCACGCTTCCGGGAATATCTATACTTTCAAGGGCTGTACAACCCACGAATACGGAGCCGTCGTTGCCGGTCACATCCCACATATAGCCGAGTTCGGTAAGGGTGGAGGGGAGGTTGATGTTCTTGAGGTTCTTACATTCCTTGAACGCGGCGTGTCCGATGCCCTCGAGCCCTTCGGCTATGGTGACAGTCTCTGCGCCGCATTTCCAGAATGCGTAGGTGTCGATTTTTTTGACCGATGACGGGATGCTTACGGTTTTGACGTCGGTTGTATTGTAGAAAGCCTGGCGTTCGACCTGCACTACTGAATACTCCGTGGAGGTTTCGGGGTCGGTCACTTTGGCGGGAATCACGATGTCGGTTCCTTCTACGTATTTCTTTACGGTGGCGGTGTTGTCGTCAAGGGTGGAGTAACGCAGTCCGTCCACCACGAATTCGTCTGCCGAGGCAGCTGCCGTTCCCAGTGCGAACAGTGCTACGGGGAGCATAAAGCGTAATGAATTTTTCATTTAAGTAGATATTGGTTAAAAAGTGAATTAACGAAAGAGGTTGTTTCAGAAACGTAGTGTTGTTTTTTCTGAGGGCGGATGTGCGGGTTATTTCACAAGTATTTTGGAAACCTTGTCGCCGCGGCGGCATATAACCACGGTTCCCGGACGGGGATTGTCCACGCGCACACCCTGGAGGGTGAAGTATTCTGCCGGAGCCTCGGTAGCGTCGGCTACGGGCGTTTCCACTCCGCTGCTGTCGCCCAGAGGCACGGTGAGATATGTGTCCTTGTATTCTACCATGGCTTTGCCGTCGGCCATGTTATAGAGCGACCAGGAAGGGATGTTCACCACGTAGAGGTTTTCCTCACCCTCTTTCTTGGCGATGGTGCCGGTTATGGCGGTGCCGTTGGTGGAGGCGAAGTGGAGGTCCATCACCCGGCCGTCGTCGAATTTGAAGTCCTTGTGGCAGAGGGTAGGCTGCGCGGTGCAGGTGCCGGCTTCAAGGTCGGCCGTGAAGTCGAGCGGTATGCGGTAGCCGCGGTTGCCGAAGTTGCGCACCGTGAAGCCTCCCGCCGTCGGGTCGATGTAAACCAGGGCTTCGCCCGAAGATACGTGCGTTGCGTCGGTGAGCGTCATGGAACCGTTGTACTTGTACATCTCTATGGCAGCGATGAAGTCCACGCCCTGGGTTATGTGCTGGCCTACGGCGTCCGGGTAGCTTGTTACTATCAGGCAGCTTACGGGGGCGTTCCCGGCGGCGTTGGGCTCGCAGTAATAGGTCATCCCTTTGTTCGCCTGGTCATAGTTCAGCACTATGGGCTCGTCGAGCATGATGTCGGTGTTCCAGTCGCTGACATATATATAAGAAGTATAGTCGCCGTAGGTTCCGAGGCAGGTTCCGGCGGGGATTGTTATGGTCTGTGCTTCTTGGTCGAATTTGGCGTGCACTTCGGAGATAGGGGTGCCGTCGTAGTCGAAGTCTGCCCAGAAACCGTAGAGTATCAGGTCGTCGGGTCCTTCGCCGGGCATCACTATGGGGAGGCAATAGGAGCGTTCCCAGCCCTGGAAAGCGCGGGTCAGACGGAAGGAGTCGAAGTTATAATAGCCGCACACTTCGTCACGTGTGGCTTTGCCGGCGGCTTCATGCCGAGGGGCCGGGAGAGTGGCCGTAGGCTGTGCCTTGGCATTGAGTTGAAAACGCTCTGCGGCCGGGACGGCCGACTTACAGTCGGCGGCTCCGGCGCCCAAGGATGTCGCGCATATCAGGGCGGCAACCGGAATGGATACGAGTTTATAGATGTCGTGTAGTATATAAAATAAGGTAAAAAAGCTTGGCAAGGTTCAGGAAGAAATTTTCAAACGGAAATCTGAAATATTGGTTACTGAGTTTATCCTTATTGGTTTCGTAGAATATTTATAAATCGCAGCGGATAAAATATATACGAATCCGGTGCAAAATTAGCATGATTCGGCTTATTTAGGACATTTTAAATGTTAGAATATATTAATAACTGAATTTTTAACTATCCTGATGGCATTTTTCTATAATATAGTGTATTCCGGTGCGTTTTCTCTTCGTCGCTCGTTGCTATTTGCTTGAAATGATTATACATCCGTAGTTTCGGCAGCATCGCAAGGAGGGCGGCGCCGGCTTCGACGGCGGCGTCAGGATGCGGTTGCGGCATGTTTACGGTCACTTTCCGGTCGTTTTTTTATCACCGAAATTTGGCAGCTACGGGATTTTGCGTTATTTTTGCAAAACATAATTCGATTTTCCTATGGATGTACGTATCGAGAAGGAATGGGGACGCCAACTCGCCCCGGTATTCCAAAGCGACTGGTTCGCCCGGCTGGCCCGCGGCGTCCACGCAGAGTATGCCGCCAACCCCGGTGCCGTATTCCCGCCCGCGTGCGAAATTTTCGCCGCCTTCGACCTCACTCCCTTCGACGACGTGAAAGTGGTAATCCTCGGACAGGACCCCTATCACGGTCCGGGGCAGGCCAACGGCCTCTGCTTCTCCGTGGCGCCGGGCGTCGCTATGCCGCCTTCGCTCGTCAATATTTTCAAAGAGGTGCACGACGACACCGGCGCCCCGATGCCGGCCGACGGCGACCTCTCCCGCTGGGCACGGCAGGGTGTTTTGCTGCTGAACGCCTCGCTGACGGTAAGGGCACACCAGCCAAAGTCGCACGCATATCTCGGTTGGGAACAGTTCACCGATGCCGCCGTGCGCACGCTTGCCGAAAAGCGCGATGGCCTCGTGTTCCTGCTGTGGGGTTCCGACGCCGCCCGCAAGGGAGCGATGATAGACACTTCGCGCCACCTGGTGCTCAAGTCGCCGCATCCCTCGCCCCTCTCGGCCTACCGCGGATTCTTCGGCAACCACCATTTCTCCCGCGCCAACGAATACCTCGTACAACACGGAAAATCACCAATTATCTGGTAACGAAAAATGACACTCGAAGAAAGAAAACAGAAAGCACTCGAGATTAGGAAACAGGGTTATAACTGCGCGCAGACAGTACTGATGGTCTTCGCCGCCGACCTCGGCCTCACTGAAGGGCAGGCCGCCTCCATGACATCGGGCCTCGGAGGCGGAGTGGGCGCTTGCGGCGAACTCTGCGGCGTCCCCCTGGGCATGGCCATCGCGCAGAGCATGATATGTGGTCCCGATCCCACGAAGAAAGCCCGCACTTACGGCGAGGTACGCTCGCTGATGGAGGAGTTCGCCTCGCGCCACAACGGCTTCCTCCGCTGCCGCGACCTAAAGTCCAAACCGAATGCCATTCCCTGCAATGAGTTGATACTTAACGGTATAGAAATCCTGCACAAAGCCTTGACCAAGCAGTGAGAAAGTTCCTCGCCCTCCTGGCAGCATTGTCCTTGTCCGTGCCGGCCGTCGCCCTTGACACTGCGCCCGGCATCTTCGACCCCACGTTCCGCACGCTCAAGATTCAGCGCTCCGACAACTTCTTCCTGCCGCCGGTAATCTCGCTGCGCGGCGACGAGGCGCTTACCGTCACCTTCGACCGCCTCGGCGAAGACCGTGACTTCCTGCGCTACCGCCTCCTGCACTGTAACGCCGACTGGCAGCCCTCCGGCCTCGTGGAGTCGGAATACCTCTCCGGCTTCAACGACCTTGCCATCGAGGACTATGCCTTCTCGCAGAACACATTCGTCCACTTCCTCAACTACCGCATAGAGTTGCCCGCCGAAGAGCTGCGCCCGCTGGTTTCGGGCAACTACCTCCTGCAGGTCTATGACGAGCAGGACCCGGGCGAGACGCTCCTCCAGGCGCGATTCTGCGTCTCGGAAGGGGCGGTGGAGATAATGGCGCAGGCCGACTCGCAGACCGACCGTGGACTCAACGGCGAGTTCCAGCAACTCGACGTCATCCTTGACACCGGACAGACTGCCATACGCAACCCTTACAGCGACATTACGCTCACAGTGGAACAGAACGCCGTCCCCGGCACCGACGCCGTAGTGATACGCAACCCGCAGCGCGTGCAGGGCAACCGCGTGATTTACGAACACCTCAACGAGTTGATATTCCCAGCCGGCAACGAGTTCCGCCGCTTCGAGACGGTACGCGCCGACTATCCCGGGATGAACGTCGACTCGGTGCGCTACGTCGGGCCGGGCTACCACGCCTACCTCCGCCGCGACCGCCCCGGACGCGACCGCAGTTACAGCTACGACCAGACGCAGTCCGGCCGCTTCATGGTACGCGAATACAACGCCACCGACGCCGACCTCGGCGCCGACTACGTCACCGTACATTTCACCCTCGAAATGCCGGAAATCATCGACGCCGAGGTGTATGTGGAAGGGGAGATGACCCTGGGGCGCTACTCCGCGCAGAACCGTATGCGCTACGACCGTGACCGCCATGCCTATACACTCGAGATGCCCCTTAAACAAGGCTCCTATAACTATAGGTATGTCGTAAAATCGGCCGCCGGCACCGACCCGTACTTTATAGACGGCAACAAATACGAAACCCGCAACGAATACACCGTGAAGGCTTACGTGCGCCAGCCCGGCGAAAGGGCCGACCGGCTTCTGGGCACGACCACCGTCACCGCCTTCCAGTAATACAGAACATTATGCTACAGATAAAAGATACACTCGTTTCCCTCGACCTCGTGGAGGAATACTTCAAATGCGACCTCAGCCAATGTCTCGGACAGTGCTGTGTGGAGGGAGAGGCCGGCGCTCCCGTGACCATCGGTGAGGTGCGCGCCATAGAGGACGTGCTGCCCGGCATATACGACGAAATGCTCCCCGGCGCCAAGCGTGTGGTGGAGGAGCAGGGCGTCTGCTATGTGGACGAAGAGGGGGACCTCGTGACCTCCATAGTCGACGGCCGCGACTGCGTCTTCACCACCTATGCTCCCGGCGGGGTATGTCTCTGCCTGCTTGAAAAAGCCTACCGCGAGGGACGCATACCGCAGACCAAACCCATGTCGTGCCACCTTTATCCGGTGCGGCTCGACCCGGTGGGTGTCATGACGGCCGTAAACCTGCACAAATGGAACGTCTGCAAATGCGCCCTGAAAGAGGGGAGGAAGAACCGCGTCCGTGCCTACGAGTTCCTGAAAGAACCCCTGACGCGCCGTTTCGGCCAGGAATGGTACGACGAGCTCGACCTCACCGCCCGCGAATACCTCCGCCAAAAAAAGGAGGAAAAGTGACGCGGCGACACATTCCCGGGGTGCGAAAAACCTGCACAAACAGTCTCAAATGTGCAAAACGGCAGGGGAGAGTGGGAAAAATAAGTCCGGTTAAGATTTTTTAACACGAAAGACGCTTGCCGTAAAAGAAATAGATTGTAATTTTGCATCGGAAGTTTCTACGAACGTGACATGTAAGAATTTATTTAGTCAAGTAGTAAAAGAGAGGAATCAATTGTGAAATTGGTTCCTTTTGTTTTGTCCCTGTTGAGCACCCCGGCAAATATGGAGGGCAGGCTTCCCGGCCTATGTAACAAAAGCGGACCCGCATCCGGAGAGCCACTGAAGGTTTTAACGGCCATAACGACCATCCGAAACCCGTCCGGCGCGTCGTCCTCCCGACCTTAAGATCCTTAAGGAATTTAATGACCTTAGATACCCCGAGAGCGCAGTTTCAGCGCTCTGATTAGCCTCTTCCGGCATCTCCGCAGCTGTAAATCGTGGTAAAAACGCTTTTTAGGGCGGAAAATCGCGAAAAAATTTTGTGGTATGAAAATGATTTCCTAATTTTGCAGTCCGAAAACCGAAAATAAAAAATAACCATATAAGATGAAAAGAACATTTCAACCCTCCAACCGCAGAAGAGTCAACAAACACGGCTTCCGTGAGAGAATGGCTACCAAAGACGGCCGCAAGGTGATTTCGCGCCGCCGCGCCAAGGGTCGTTTCTCGCTTACGGTATCGGATCACCTCGCTTCCAAGTAAGCACCGACTCTACATCTGAAACAAAAAATACAGCTATGCAGGCCCTGCGGTCGGCACAGCTGATTTTTTGTGCCCGTACAGTGCTTTTGTTAAGCAGGACTGGAGACCTGCGCTCCATATTTACGCGCTTTTTTCGCCGTTTTCTTGGCGGAGCGCTTTTTTTTTCTTAATTTTGCACAAAATTACCGCTTTCGGGCTTTCATAGTCGCGCCCGGCGCGGTTTTTACCGTTTTTTACACTTTTTCTCGAATTAATTAAAAGTACTATACAGTTATGATGAACGCTCAAGACATCAAGAACGGAACCTGCATCCGCATGGATGGCCGCCTCTATTTCGTGGTTGAGTTCCTTCACGTGAAACCAGGCAAAGGTAACACTTTCATGCGCACAAAACTCAAGGACGTTGTCGACGGCCGCGTGCTCGAGCGCCGCTTCAACATCGGCGAAAAGCTCGAAGACGTGCGTGTGGAACGCCGCCCCTACCAGTATCTCTACGCCGACGGCGGCGATGACATCTTCATGAACCAGGAAACTTTCGAGCAGATTCCCATCTCCAAGGACCTCGTTACAGGCGCCGACTTCATGAAGGAAGGCGACATCGTGGAGGTTGTCAGCGATGCCAGCACCGACACCGTGCTCTACGCCGAGATGCCGATGAAGACCGTCCTCGAAATCACCTACACAGAGCCGGGCCTCAAGGGCGACACCGCCACCAACACTCTGAAACCCGCCACCGTTGAGACCGGCGCAACCGTCCGCGTCCCGCTCTTCATCAACACTGGCGAAAAGATTGAAATCGACACCCGCGACGGCAGCTACGTAGGACGTGTAAAAGCCTGACGCACAAACTATACGCCTTATATAAAAGAGCTAAACAGGAGGGGCAAGCTTCGGCCTGCACCTCCCGTTGCTTTTAAACAGGAATCCTGTCAACCATCACACAACAAACACTATATGGCTGCGCCGAAACTGATTTCTATTGTCGTCCCGGTCTACAACCGGCCGGACGAGGTTCGTGACTTACTGGAAAGCCTCGCGGCGCAGGATGACCGCGATTTCGAGGTCGTGATAGTGGAAGACGGCAGTCCCGTGCCCTGCGGCGACGTCTGCCGCGAGTACGCCGACCGCCTTCGCGTTAGGTATTTCTTCAAGGAGAACGAGGGACGAAGCATTGCCCGCAACTATGGCATGGACCGCGCCGGCGGCGACTTCTTCGTCTTCGTGGACTCCGACTGCATCCTGCCCCCCGACTACATCAGCGGCCTGAAACGCGAACTAAGTGAGCATCCCACCGACTGCTTCGGCGGTCCCGACGCGGCGCACTCCTCCTTCTCCGACACGCAGAAGGCCATCAACTATTCCATGACCTCGTTCCTGACCACCGGTGGCATACGCGGCGGCAAGGTGAGCCTCGAGAAGTTCGTGCCGCGCACCTTCAACATGGGCTATTCGCGTGCCGTCTACCGGAAAGTGGGCGGCTTCCGCGAGATGTTCTCCGAGGACATAGACATGAGCACGCGCATACGCCTGGCGGGCTACCGCATCGCGCTCTATCCCGAAGTGAAAGTCTACCACAAGCGGCGCGTGGATTTCAAGAAATTCTGGCGTCAGGTCCACATCTTCGGCATGTCGCGCATCACCCTGCAACTACTCTACCCGGGGTCGATGAAGGCGGTACACTGGCTGCCGGCGCTCTTCGTCATCTTCGCCCTGGCGATGATAGTCGGAGCGTTCTTCAAACCGCTGTTGCTCATACCGCTGGCCGTCTATATCCTTGCCGTATGGGTGACGGGAATGGTAGCTACCCGCTCCGCGAAGATAGGGACGCTCGGCGTCCTTGCGGCGCTGGTACAGCTCTGCGGCTACGGCACCGGTTTCATACGCGCCTACACGTGGAAGATACTCCTGCGCCACGGCCGCGACACGCAGCAGGAAATAGAAATGCGGAGGGGAAAATGAGATGAAAGTCAACGAGCTGGAAGTCAACTATAGCAGACCGGAGGAAACGGACGGCGGCAAAGCGGCGGTGAGGATAAAAGACCTGGACCGCGATGACCAGCCGCGCGAACGTGCCCTGAAATACGGCATCGGCAGTCTCGCTACCTCCGACCTTTTCGCCATCCTGCTGCGCACCGGCGTCAAGGGGATTCCGGTGACGGACCTATGCCGCCGCATCCTGCGCGACAACGAGGGGAGCCTCCACACAATGGAACGCCGCGACCACGGTTACTTCCTGCGTTTCAAGGGACTGGGCCCCACCAAGGCGCTCCAACTCGAAGCCATGATGGAGATAATACGCCGTTACCGCACGGAGGAGCCGCCCGAACGCCCGCAAATCAAAGATTCGGGCGACATAGTGGAGCTAATGCGCCCGAAGATAGGGAACCTCGGCCACGAGGAAATATGGATTCTGCTTCTCAACCGGCGCCACCAGGTGCTACGTATGGCCCGGGTTACGAGCGGCGGTCTGGCGGCTTCGGTCTTCGACCTCAAACTCATACTCAAGGAGGCCATTCTGGAACAGGCCTCGGCACTCATCATGTGTCACAACCATCCGTCGGGGAATACACACCCGTCGGGACAGGACGATGCTATAACGCGCTCATGCTGCGAGGGCTGCCGGGCGGTAGGGGTCCAGATGCTCGACCATGTGATAATAACGGCCCACGGCTCATATAGCTACAAGGACGCGGGCCGCATGTCCGGCTAAACAACGTGTAGACCGGTTCTTTTATAAGACTTATAACTCTCATAAACCTGCGGGCGTCAGCCCTGCCGCAGCAGCTGGAGGAAGATTCGCGTTACGCTTTCGTTGAGGCGCTCTTCGGGGAGTTCTCCCGAGAGCACGGCGTCCGTTATGCGCCGTATGGCGGCAGGGGTGTCGGCCGGGGCGAGTATCATGTCGGCACCGGCGGCGATGGCTTCGGCAGGGTCTATGTCGGCGGCTCCGCCCATGTTCAGCGCATCGGTAAGTATCAGTCCGGAGAAGTGCATGTCGTCGCGCAACAGGTCGCCGATAACGGCCGGAGAGGAAGCGGCGGAGCGCAGTTGCGGGTCAACGGCCGGAACCGAGATATGTCCTATCATCACGGCGCGTCCGCCCAGGTCTATGTACCGCCGGAAGGGACGCAGGTCTTCGGCGGTAAGCTGGCGCAGCGGCTTGCGAAGCGACGGGAGCGTCTTATGGCTGTCGGCCGCC
The DNA here is from genome assembly GCA_002491165.1 of Porphyromonadaceae bacterium UBA7180. Classification (GTDB taxonomy): domain Bacteria; phylum Bacteroidota; class Bacteroidia; order Bacteroidales; family Muribaculaceae; genus Lepagella. Next base: position 9,443 of record DKVK01000049.1, on the reverse strand, counting down.
ACGCCGCCATGTCCCGGGAAATGTTTCACCACCGTCAGCACGCCGGCTTCGGCGGCTCCGCGGCTGTAAGCGCACACCAGCTCGGCCACACGCGCAGGGTCCGACCCGAAGGAGCGGCGCCCAATATAAGAGGAGTCGCGCAGCGAGTCGGGCACGATGTCGGCAACGGGACCGAGCAGCATATTAATCCCCAACCGGCGGCATTGCCTCCCCACTTCGCGGCCATATTTGCGCACGGCTTCCGGCGAGGAATTGAGACCTATGGTACGGTTGTCGGGGTAAGAGGTGGCGTCGGTGAGGCGCATCCCGAGTCCCCACTCGGCGTCAATGGCAATGAAGAACTCCCGACCACGCCAACGTGCTATGGAGTCGGCTATCACGCGTGCCGAGAGTGTATCTCCGCGCAACAGGATGACTCCGCCGGTATGGCGTTCGTGCACGTATGAACGCAGCAGCGCCATGGTGGCGGCGTCAGTGCGCGTATAGACGGCGGGCATCAGCACCATGGCGGCGCGTTGTTCCAGCGTAAGGGAGCGCGTAAGCGAGTCGGCAGTCCGCCGCAAACTCTTTTCTTTCTCCAGTGAATCGGCACGAAAGGCGGCGAGTGAATCGGCTGTCGCGGCAGAGTCGGAGACAGACTGCCGGGAAGTGCGCGCGCATCCCGCCGCCAAGGTCAGCAGCAGCGAAACGAGCAACAGGAATCGCGCCTTCCGGGTCATTTCCCTTTCTTGCTTATTTATTATCGATGACCACCTCGCGGACGAAGCGGGGAGTCGGGTCCGGGTTCACGGGGAGTCCGAGCCGTCCGAAACTCGAGATATAGTCCAGGATACGTTCCGACATGTCGGGCATCGGGTCGCGCCACAGCAACTTTCCGTTGGCCAGCGTCTTGAGGTTGTCGTTGCCGTCGCCCAGATAGCTGATGGTGCTCACCACATACTGCAGGTTCGGGTCCATGGGCTCGCCGTTGATAATCACCTGCTTGACGGTGGAATCCGGGGTGCATACCACGCGGACGTTTCCACTCACGGCCTCGCCCCCCTTCTTTGCGGCCACCTTCATGGCGTCGATAATGTCTTGGCCGGACAGTTCCTTGATGATCATATAGTTGGCGAAGGGGAAGGTGTCGAGTATTTCTCCTTCGGTAACGTCGCCTGCGGGCATATCGTGGCGTATACCGCCGACGTTCATGATTCCGAGGTCAATCTTGCGGCCGGGGAGCACGGAGTCCACCACCTGCCGTCCGAACCACATCGCGAAGTCGCCGGCAAGGTTGGCATATCCTCCGTTGCGGTCATCGCCGTGCAGGGTATAGTCGGCGCGGCCTATCACGCGTGCATTGACCGAGTCCACGTCATGCTTATAGGGTTCGAGGAACTTCTGCATGGCCGGGTCATAGCTCTTGAAACGGTTGCCGACGGGAATCAGTTTGTAATCGTAAGCTGCGACACCTTGCCCCAGAAGGTCGGTGTCGATGCTAATCTCGCCCACGAACTTTCCTCCCTTTCCGGTTTGCGCAACGAGCACATCGCGACCGTCTGCGTTCTTAACCACGTTGGGATACTGCCCCGTCTGTCCCGGGGTGATAAGCGTGTGGGAGTGGCCGCCGATGATAATGTCTATGTCGCGGCTCTGCCGGGCGAGGTCATAGTCCGTCGGCTGCCCCGACTTATCGCTGACGCCGATATGCGTCACCGCCACCACAAGGTCGCACTTCTTGTCCTTCTTCAGGTAGGCGGCCGTCTCGTTGGCCTTCCCGATGGCGTCTTCATATACCATGGCTCCGGTATTCTTCTTCTCTATGAGACTCTCCGGGTTGATGTTAATGCCGATGAAGCCCACCTTCTTGCCCCCTATCTTCTTGATAACGTAGGGCTTGAATATGCCCTTCAGCTCCGTTTTCGAGAAGTCGTAGTTGGTGGAGAGGGGAGTGGCCGTCACCTTCCTGTAATACTTGGCGAGGTCCTTCAGTCCGTTGTCGAACTCATGGTTGCCGAGGATGCGGATGTCATAGTCCATCATGTTCATCAGCGGATATTCCACGTCCCCCTTGAAGAACTTGAAATAGAGGGAACCCTGCACGGCGTCGCCGGCATCGATGGCCAGCACGTTGCGGTCGGCCTGGCGCACGGAGTCGAAGATTGCCTTGCGTTGCAGGATGCCGCCGTTGCCTGTCTTCGGGTCCGGGTCTATCGAGGAGTGGGTGTCGTTGGTATGCAGGAGTGTTATTTTATCGGCCGCGGCCACGAGGGCGACGGCCATAAGGGTGAAAACCAGCGGTTTGCGTAATGAGAATTTCATAATTGTCTACGGGTAAAATACATTAATAACAGGATGGTGGCGCCGGGGCCACCTAATGGTATTAACATACCGGAGAGAGATATTTCGCCCGAAATTAGTAAAAAAATTGCAATCTGACAAAAATATTTGAGGAAATAGTTTGGCGGAAGCACGGAAAATTCGTAACTTTGCACCGCTTTTTTGCAAAGGAACCGCGGCCGGTGAGAGGCCGCCACACCTCCTTTCGACGAAAAGTTTCTAATTACTAACACATTAAACTCTCACTGAAATGCATCTTTCAAAAGAACAAAAAGAGGAAATCTTTGAAAAGTACGGTTACTTCCACAAGAAGACAGACACGGGCAGCCCCGAATCGCAGATCGCCCTGTTCTCCATCCGTATCAAACACCTCACCGAGCACCTGAAACAGAACCACAAAGACTTCGCCACCGCCCGCGCACTCAAGGGTCTGGTAGGTCAGCGCCGTTCGCTGCTCGACTATCTCATCCGCAAGGACATCAACCGTTACCGCGCCATCATCGCACAGCCGGAACTCGGCATCCGCAAGTAAGAAGCGCCCCGACGGGACACAAGCCATACGGCCCCTCGCAGCCCACACACGCTGCGGAGGGCCGTGTCTGCTAATTAGCCCCCTGCGAATTTTTGTGAATTTTATTTTCCGTTTCGGGAAATTTATTGTAATTTTGGGGCGTAGAAGCTGGTTGATTATGGCGATTACTCTTCAACTCCTATATATCGTGCTCTGGGCCGTCTACATCGTTTCGGTTGTCGGCTCCATAATCGTCATGCTCTCCGAAAACCGCAACCCCATCCGTTCGCTGGCGTGGGTTATCGCTCTTATCTTCCTCCCCGTGGTGGGCGTCATCTTCTACCTCTTCCTGGGGCGGTCGCCCAAGGTGCAGCACATGATGAACCGCCGCAGCAAACGCCGCATAGCCAGCGCCGTGAAGACCGAGCGCGTGGATCTCGACGCCTTATCGCTGCCGCCGCAGCAGAAACTATTGGTCAAGCTCGCCTCCAGCCTCTCCTTCTCCCCGCTGACCGTCCACAACACCCTCGACATCTATTCGGAAGGCTCCGCCAAGTTCGACGCCCTGAAGGAAGACCTCCGCCGCGCCGAAAGCTCCATCTACCTGCAATACTACATCTTCTCCGGCGACGAGACGGGGCGGGAGATAGCCTCTATCCTCAAGGAAAAGGCTCGCGCCGGGGTCACCGTAAAGGTCATCTACGACCATGTGGGCTCCTTCTCGGCCCACAACCGTTTCTTCCGCGACATGCGCCGTGCCGGCGTGGACGTCCATCCCTTCTTCCGTGTCACCTTCCCGCAACTTGCCAACCGCATCAACTGGCGCAACCACCGCAAGATAGTGGTCATCGACGGCCGGGTGGGGTACATCGGCGGGATGAACATAGCGTCGCGATACCTGCGGGGGCAGGAGGGGCGCGTGTGGCGCGACACCCACTTCCGCGTAACCGGCGAGATAGTGAAATCCCTGCTCGCCAGCTTCGCCCTCGACTGGAGCTTCATGAACCAGAGCCTCGAAAACCTCCCGCCACTCCCCGAGGTCACCGTCCCCTCCACCGTCCTCGGCATGCAGCTTGTCACCTCCGGCCCCACCGACCCGTGGCATTCCCTCTCGCTCTGTTTCCTGAAAGCCATCTCCTCGGCGCGCAAATGCGTCTACATACAGACCCCCTATTTCCTGCCGACAGAAGCGCTGCTCGAAGCCCTCCAGACCGCAGCACTGGCGCAGGTGGACGTCCGCGTGATGATTCCGCGGGTCAGCGACTCGAAGGTAATACGCTATGCCTCGTTCTCTTACGTGACGCAACTGCTCAACGCAGGCATCAAGGTCTATCTCTACGAACCCGGAATGCTCCACTCCAAGAACATGATTATAGACGACGACCTCGTGACGTCGGGTTCCACCAACTTCGACTTCCGCAGCTTCGAGAACAACTTCGAGTCCAACCTCTTCATCTACTCGCGGCGCGCCAACGAGTCCATGCGTTCCATCTTCTTCGCCGACATGAAGGAATGCCGTAAAGTGACCCTCTCGGAGTGGCACCACCGCCCCCTCTTCCAGCGCTTCATGGAGTCCACAGTCCGCCTCCTCGCTCCTATATTATAATAAAGCCGCCACCTCTCCGTTAAATATAGCATGAAAAGATTCTTACTCAGCACGTTAATGGCAGCCGCAACGCTGCTCCCCGCGCTGGCACGCCACTATGCCGGCGGCGACATCTCCCTGCTTCCCGAATACGAAAACGCCGGCGCCGAATACCTCGACCGCTCCGGCAACGACGTGGGCGACCTCCTCGACTACTCGCGCCGCGAGGGACTCAACCTCATGCGCGTACGCCTCTTCGTGAATCCCGAAAAGTACACCGGCACCGACCGCGACCCCAACGCCTGCCAGGACTTCGGCTACATCCTGCCCCTCTGCAAACGCATTCAGGCCTCGGGGCACGCCCTCATGCTCGACTTCCATTACTCCGACTTCTGGGCCGACCCGCAGAAACAGTGGACTCCCGCCGACTGGGCCTCCCTCAGCGACGAAGAACTCTATCAGAAAATCTACGACTACACACGCCGGGTGCTCGAAGACCTCAAGGCCGAAGGAGTGGTTCCCGAGTTCATACAGACCGGTAACGAGATAAGCTACGGAATGCTATGGGGCAAAGCCGGAACCTCCTCGCCCAAAAAAGTAATGATGGGGACGGAAGCCAACTGGCCCCGCTTCATCAAGCTACTGCAGCAAGCCGGCAAAGCCTGCCGCGAAGTGTGCCCCGACGCCAAGATTATCATCCACACCGAGCGCGTCAAGAGCGACGCCGAGACCCTCAACTTCTACAACCACGTAAAAGACCTCGACTACGACGTCATCGGCCTCAGCTACTACCCCTATTGGCACGGCGCCCTCACGCGCCTCGAAAGCATACTCAACCTCCTGACCGCCAACTATCCCCGGAAGGAGATACAGATAGTGGAGTTCGGATACCCCTACAAGTGGGAAGTCCCCGGCTCCGACTACGACTACACCGCCACGTACCCCTACTCCGACCAGGGGCAGGCCTCGCTGACGCGCGACCTCGTCAAGCTCAGCCGGCGCTACGGGCAGGTGACCGCCATAGTGTGGTGGTGGATGGAATATAACGCCTACGGCACCAACCTGCAGGGATGGTACAACGCCCCGCTCTTCGACAGCACCACCGGACGCGTAAGCAGCGCAATGGCCGAACTGGCCAAATTCGGCGACACCTCCGGCATCGAAGAGATAGGCGCCGACAACGCCTCGCCGGAGAATGACGACCCCTGTTGGTACGACCTCCAGGGACGCCGCTACCGCGAACGGCCCGCCTCTCCCGGACTATACATTCACAAAGGAAAGAAAGTAATCGTAAGATAACATCAATTGGACTCCTTACGCCCGCGGCCTGTGAAGGTAGCGGGCTTTTCTTGTGGAGCTAAGGCCTGCAGGCCTGTGCAACAAAAGCGCAAATACTCTCGCGGCTCTCATAGTCCTCCTCCAAAATTATGCAAAAGCGTTAAAAACACCATGGACTTAAAAATATTTAAAAAATCATTTGGTAGTATAACGAAATATTACTAAATTTGCGGTCAAAGACTTAAAATGGAAAGAAACGGCGCGAAACCGTGCCTCCAAAAAGTCACCCCTTACTTCGGAAAATCATTATTAACTGATATATTATGAAACAAAAAGTTACCCGAATGGGTCTCGCCTTAGCGTTGGCGGCCGCCATAGCCCCGCAAGCGTTCAGTGCCGACCCGCTGTTTAATTTCACGTTTGACGACGCTGATGCCTTCAACAGCAATTTCACCGTCAAGAACAACAACGTGGACGACTATACGTGGAAATATAATTACTACGGCTCCACGTACAATTATGCCCAATGCTACTATTGGAACGCCAATAACACCTATGACGACTACATGACGACGGTCAACGCCTATTCCCTGCAGCCCGGTAAAGCCTATCGCTTGCGTTATCAGGCATGGCATGACCAGAGCAGTGCCTCCGTTCCCGGCAAGATGGTAATCGCCATCGGTACCGGCGACGATGTCCTGGCTTATACCACCATCGAAGACCTTCAGAACCTTGAATACATAAACAAATACAACGGTGTGCAAGGCAAATGGTACGACACCTACTTCACCGTGCCTGAAGCCGGTGACTACCGCTTCACTTTCCACGCGGTTGACGGTGCCGGCGCCAGCATCGACAACATTACGCTCCAGGAATACGGTTCCCCCGCCTGCCCGGCGGCGGTAGAGGCGGTGACAGTAACCCCGGGCGAGAACTTCGCCAGAACGGCCACCGTAAGCTTCACGCTCCCCTCAAAGACTATCACCGGCGGTGACCTTACATCCGTCACCAAGGTTGAAATCATGCGCAACGGCACGCTGGCCACCACGCTGACCTCAGGTCTCACCCCCGGCTCCGAGCAGATGTGGAACGACGCCAATGCCGGTACGGGCACCATCACTTACGCAGTGAAAGTATTCAGCGGCGACCTCGAGTCCGAACTCACCGAAGGCTCTGCCTATGTAGGACCCCTCACGCCTAAGCCCGTAACAGCCCTCGGCGTTACCTCCGACAACGACCGCGACTTCACCATATCATGGACAGCTCCGACGAAGAGCACCAACGACATGGCTCTGGACGCTTCGCTCCTTAAATACAATGTATACCGCGTGGTAGGGGAGAACGCCGAGAAGATAGCCGACGCCATAACCGAAACCACGGCAACTGACGTCTTCGCTCCCGCCACGGCAACCACCTTCAGCTACAAGGTAGAGGCCGTCTACGGGACGGAAGTGTCCGAGGCCGTGGCCAGCGAAGAATTCTCCGTAGGTCCCAACTCACTGCCACTGGCAGCCTCCTTCAGAGGCGCAAAGATGGACGCCGGATGGAAAAGCGAGAAAATTTCCGGCTCTTATAATTGGGAAACAACGTCTTCCTCATCCTCTCCTTCTGCTTCTTCGCAGGACGGTGACGGCGGTTTGGTTTACTATAAATCCTACAGCGCACAAAGTGGCCAGGGCGCACGCCTCATCTCCCCCGAAATCAAAAACGAAGCCGGCTCAAACCCCGCTTTCTCATATTATCTCTATCATTACACATCGGGTAAGGACCAGGTGCTCCTCGAGGTGCAGAAAGACGGAGGCGAATGGGAAGAAGTTCCCAACACTACCAACACCGTCCAGGGTTCCCCGACAGGCTGGACGCTATACTCTTACAGCCTCGCCGACGCCGTGGCCGGTTCCACATCCTACCGTGTGGCTCTCCGCACCATCAGTGCTTACGGCTACAACACGGTGGTAGACAACATCAAGATCTACAACCAGCTGGCACACGACGCCGAGGTTAAATCCGTCAGCGGCCCCGAAAGCATCGTGGCAGGCAACGAAGCCACCTTTACCGTGGCACTCGCCAACAACGGTTCATCGGCAATCGCAGCCGACGATTATCAGCTCCTCTTCACCGTAGGGGACCGACAGGTCGAGACTCCCGCTTCCGTTGAAATTCCCGTCAACGCCACGGTCAACATCGAAGTACCCGTACTCCTCACGGCCGCCGATGCCGCTGAAGAAGCCCTCGAAGTCAAAGCCGACGCGGTGTACGCGGCAGACCTTGACGCCGACAACAACAGCGCGACCACTTCGATTCTCGTCACCACATCAGGCAACCCCGCACCCCTGAACCTCCAGGGCCAGGCCAACGACGCCGCAATCACCCTCACTTGGGAATGCCCCGTCAACAGCGAAGGCTACGTGCCCACCGACTTCTCCGAAAACTTCGAGACGCTCGACAACTGGACAATCATCGACCGCGACGGCGACACCTCGATGGCAGTCCGCTACGGATGGAAGAGCACAGAATGGACAATCCCCGACTTCGGAGACAACTCATACGCTCCTTCGACTTCCGATGGCAATATAGTGGGTGTTTCCCTGGCAAAAGCCGGAAATTCCGATGACTGGCTTATCTCGCCCGAACTACAGAATCCCTTCGACGGCGCTGTCTACAAGGTGACCTTCAAGGCGCTGACGATGGAAAGCTATGTCAAGCTCAGTATCAAATACTCCACCACCGACGCGCAACCCGATTCTTTCACCGAGGCAGAATCTGTATCGCTCGAACGCGCAAACAGTTCCAGCGACTGGAAGACTTTCACCGCAACGGTTCCGGGATCAGCTAAATACATCGCGTTGCACAACTGCAACCTGCAGTGGGAGACCAATAACTTCATTCTAATCGACAAGGTGCAGATCACTTCCGAGATGACCGTTGTCAACGGTTACCACGTATATGAGGAGGGCGCGCGCCTCAACGGCGACATGCTCACCGAAACCTCCTACGTCATACCTCTGACCGAAGCACGCTCGGGTGCCAACGAACGCTCGTTCGCCGTGTCGGCAGTCTACGCCGAAGGTGAAAGCCCGCTCACAGACCTCGTCACCGTAAGCATACCCACAGGACTCGATAACATCCTGAGCGACATGGCCGGCATCCGCGTGCTCCGCGGCGGTATCTCAGTGCCCTCCTTCGCCCGCGTTTATGGCATCGGCGGCACACAGGTAGCCTCCGGCGAAGGCTTCATCAGCCTCTCGCGCGGCCTCTACGTAGTGACCCTCAATGGCAAAGCCTACAAAGTAATGGTCAAATAACACCCGCAGAAGATTCCTCTTCAATCCTAAATAAGAAGGCCGCTCCTGACTCCCGGGGGCGGCCTTCACTATATAAGCCTTGAATAATCGTACGGAGGGTTCCTATATGGAGCGCAGGCCTCCCGGAAATGCGATGATAATAACGCCGCAAGGCGTAATCGCTACGTGTGGGCTCGTGTTTACGCAGGCCGGGAGGCCTGCGCTCCATGTTCGGCCCTGCGCTTCATACGCGAATCCGACTTTTAGAACAATTCTAAAGTGCCTACCCCTCTGCCTACCCTCTGCCTGTGAGGGTAGGCATTTTTTACGTCAGGGTAGGCAAAGTGCCTACCCTGCCTACCCATTTTGCCTACCCTCAAAGGGGTACGGTAGACAGATATTATTCTGTAATACAGATGATTACATGGAGTGCCTACCGTGCCTACCCTTAATTGGGTAAAACCTA
>DKVK01000080.1:5479-30484 GCA_002491165.1 Porphyromonadaceae bacterium UBA7180 | reverse complement strand
TTTAATTTGAACACTTACTTATGGTCCGGCGCGGCTTTGCGGCGGTCGCTGTCGCGGCTATGCGTGCCGCGCCGGAGAAATGGTTTTCCTCTTTGGTGTTCCTGTTATCAGTCTACTTTCTTGAAGACAACGGTCATGGAGTTGAGGTTGACGGTCATCTCGACGTTGCCGCCGGACCAACCTTCTACCTGCCAACCGCCCTTGCCGGCTTTCTCGGTAGCGGGGTCGTAGAATACCGGGCCGGTGTATTCGCCGTCGGTCAGGGTGATGGCCACTGTCGCGTCTTCATTCTGGGAGCCGATTGAGTACCAATCCCAGTTGCCGATTTCATCATAGAAGCGGAACTGGAACTCACCTTCCTTGATTTCGTATGTACCCTTGTATACGCGCGAACCTATTTCGGTTTCATACAGAGGCATAGAGCCGTCGTTGATGTTCCAGCCCTGCGGCTTGCCGATGAGGTAGATGGCGTCGGGGAGCTTGACAGCGAAGTAAACCTTCACCTGGTCGAGGGTGATTACGTTGGAAGTGATGTCGTATTTCGACACACCGTTTTCGTCGGCGGGAGCGTTGAGGATGCGCGACACGCAGCGAACCTTTACAGGTACGGGCTCGTCGGCCATGGCGGGATCGTCCCAGCCGTATGCCGAGCAGACCGCCATGCTGAAGGGTTCAGCCGGAATCACCATCTTGGCCTGGGTGGTGGTGTATTCCACGGGCACCCATGTAAGGTTGGCGTCTTCAACGCCTTCGGCCGGTTTTGCCACCTCGAGCTGGTATTGGGGTGTGGTGCCCATACCGTAGTCGGCCTGCGAGCAGGTGAACTCGATGTAGCCGCCTTCGTCCACGATATATTCCTGATGGGCGAAGGGAGGTGTGTTGAGTTGGAATTCGGTAGGATAGTCCAGGCGCGGCTGGGTATCCTCTTTACAGCCGGTCAGCGACATAGTAAGCACCAACGCCAGAGCTGAAAGAAATGTTATTTTTTTCATGTCTTGAAATTCTTTACGTTTTGAAGTTTTTTACTTCCGGGCAGGCGGTCCGTCCGGGGAGGCCGGACAGGCTGCCGCCCTGTGATACTTACTGATCAGTAACCGGGATTCTGCTCGTAGGGGGAGTTGGAAGATGCGATTACGTTGGTCGGGATGGGGAAGAGGTTGTAGCGGTCCGAGATATAGGCGCCGCCGCTCTGTCCGCCTTTCCAGTTCCAGAGATAAGAATCGCCGGTGAATTTGCCGAAGCGCACGAGGTCCGTACGGCGCACGTTCTCGAGATAGAGTTCACGGCCGCGTTCGTCAAGGATATTGTCGGCTGTCAGCTCGGCGGCGTTCCAAGCGGGGACGCCGGCACGGCCGCGCAGATAGTTGATGTATTTCACGGCGTCGGCTATGTTGCCCTGGCCGTGCAGCGCGATGCACTCTACGGCGGCAAGGTAAACTTCTGCCAGACGGATGACGGGCATGTCGGTGTCAACGAAGCTGGTGGAGACGGGGTCGGGCAGGCCGATGCGCATCAGGCCGGTGGCCTCGTCGCGGTACATGGGCATGGAGCCGTCGGGGTTACACTCCACGTTGGTGAACTTGAGGGGGAGGTAACCGTCCTGGAGCTTGTCGTAGGTATCGTTGGTGATGTTCCAGCCGGCTTTCTCGGTAAGCCAGAGCAAGGCACGCTTGTCGGTGGTGTTGCCCTGCACGAAGTTGAACTTCTCGGAGAACTGCTGGCGTGAGTGCATACATCCCCAGCCGTTGGAGGTGCCGTACCACGAGGGGTCGCAGAAGCCCTGTTCCATGGAGTTGCCCGAACCGCCGAAGGCGACGGCCATCACCAGGAAGCTGGATGCGCCGTAAGACTCGGTATTGATGAACTCCTGCGGGACGTTCCACAGGATTTCGTTCTGAGCCGAAAGCTCGCCGGTGGCGCCGGCCACGAATATGTGGTTGTTCTTGCAGAAGAGCGAGAGGTAGTCCTTGGCCAGGCCGGAGTTCTCATATCCGCCGCCCTGATGGCGGTTTATGATGTTCTGCGCGTGTGCCAGGCACTTGTCGTAAGCCTGCTCGGCGCCGTTGGTGAAGATTTCGGCATTGAGGTAGAAGCGCACCAGGAGGGCTTCGACGGCGTCTTTGCCGATACGGCCATATACGGGTTTCTCGTTCGAGAAGTTGGCGAGCACGTCTTCGAGGTCGGCCACCACCTTGTCATAGAGGGCCTGGCGGCTTTCGGCCTGCACGGGTTCCACGCCGTAGGGGGTGTCGTCCCATGCCACTACGGCGCGTCCGAAGATGTCGAGCACGTTGTAGTATGACATGGCGCGCAGGGCGCGTGCTTCGAGGAGCATCTGGTTACGCTCCTGCTCGGTGCCCACCTGGTCGAGGTCCACACCGTAGCCGGCGGCGTTGTCGCGCAAGAAGCGGATGAAGTCGTTGCAGACGGCGATGTGGGTGTAGAGACGCGAGTAGATGAGGTCCACAACCGGGTTACCGGCAGACCAGCGTGTCTGCACGAAGTCGGAGACACCGGCGTCGGATGAGTAGATCCATGCTATTTCGTCGGTAGTGAACTCGTTGGCCATGAAGACGGCGCGGGTGTACTGGCTCATACCGGCGTCGGGCGACGAGATTTCGGAGTTGCCGGCGCCCTGCTGGCCGGAAACGGCCATGCCGGAGTAGCATTTTGCAAAGAAACCGCTTACATACCCTTTGGGGTCTTTGGCGAAATCCTGCGGAGTAATCACGTTGGGATCCTTGGGGAGCTGGTCCAGGTCGCCCGTACAGGACGTCATGCCCACGGTAGCCGCCAGAGCCACACCCATCAGGAATTTGCTTATATATGATTTCATTACTTTGGATTTAAATGTTGATGGAACTTTTTTTGATTAGAAAGTCACGATGATACCGAGGGTGTAGCTTGTCGGACGCGGATATGTGGAGTTGTCCACACCGTTGAAGACTTCGGGGTCGATACCTTTGTAACGGGTAATGACGAAGGGGTTCTGGACGGCGCCGTAGAGGCGGATGCGCAGCGAGTCGTTGAAGAGGTTGTTCCAGGTGTAACCCAGGGTGATGTTGTCGCAGCGTACGAAACCGGCGTTCTCCAGATAGTAGTCGGAGAGGTACTGCTGGTTTTCGAAGTATATGCCGTCGTTTTCAACGAGGTTGCGGAGCGTGGAGTTGCCGTAGGTGTTGCTCAGGAATGTGCGTTTCGCGCGTACATTATTATATACGTAGTTGCCGATGTTGGCACGCAGCGAGAAGCCGAGGTCCCAGTTCTTGTATGTGAAGGTGTTGTTCCATGACATAGTCACCTTCGGGTCGCGGGAGTGCTTGATCACACGGTCTTCGTTGTTGATTTCGCCGTCGCCGTTCTGGTCTACGTAAGCGCCTTCGATGGGTTTGCCCATCTGGTCGTAGATCTGCTCGTAGAGATAGAAGGAGTTGGCGGGTTTGCCTACTGTGTTGACCTGGCACTTCATACCGGTCGAACCCATGCCGGATTCGCCTACTTCCATGATCTGGCCGCTTACGAGTTCGCGGATTTCATTGCGGTTCCAAGCCACATTGTAGCTGGTGTTCCATGTAAAGTCGTCCGTTTCCACGGGGCGTGCGCCGATGGTGGCTTCGAGACCCATGTTGCGGAGTTTACCGATGTTCTTGGTGAGCACGTTGGTGGTGGCGGCGCCGGGGGATACCGTTACGGTGGCGAGCAGGTCTTTGGAGTCGCGCAGATACCAGTCGAGGGCTACGGTCAGGCGGTTGTTCCACCAGCCCATGTCGAGGCCGACGTTCCAGGTAGTCGTGGTTTCCCATTTGAGGTCGGGGTTATATCCATTGGGATAGTATGTGAGGCCGCCGGGCAGGCCGTTGACGCCGGTCCAGGGGTTGGGATAGTAGGAACCTATTGTGGAAGCCTGGAATGTAGGCATCCAGTCGAAGAGGCCGCCTACGGCCTGCTGGCCGGTCTGGCCCCAGCCGAGACGGAGCTTGAACTCGTTCATGTTGTCGCGGGCAGACTCCATGAAGGGCATGTTGATGAGCTTCCAACCCAAGGCCACGGAGGGGAAGAGACCCCAGCGGTTGTCTTTGGAGAAGCGGGAGGTGCCGTCGTCACGCAGGGTGAAGGTCAGCAGGTAAGTGTCCTTGAAGGAGTAGTTCAGACGGCCGAAGAAGGAGACGAGCTGCAGCACGCCGCCGTTCCAGAAGTATTCGGGGTTGTTATTGAATGTCTTGCCTACGTTTTCGGCAGTACCGGGTTTCTCCACAACGATGGGGCGCCCTTCTGCGTCGTAAGCAATCTGATAGCCCGGAGTGGTCTGGATGCTGGAGTTGTTGCGTCCGTGGGAGTCGAAACGCTGCCAGGAGTAACCAGCCATTACGTCGAGGTTCGACTCTATGGCTTCGAACTCTTTCTTATAGTTGAGGTAGAAGTCGAGCAGGGTGTTGCGGCGCAGCTCGTAGCTGTAATAGTACATGCCGGCGCCGTCGTTGTTATAAGATTTCCAGGTGGAGGGGGCGTTGGCGGGGTTGTCTATCTTGTTCTCGGCCTTGCTGACGTCGTAACCCAGGTTGAGGTTGGCGTGCAGTTCGGGGAGGAAGTGGAAGGCGTAGTCGATCTGCAGGTTACCGTTGCTGCGGTAAACGTTACCGATGTTGTCCTTGTCGGTAGCGGCTGCCACGGGGTTGAGCGTACCCTGGGTGTTCCAGATGTAGCCGCCAAGCAGCGGGTTGGTGTAACCGTTGTAGATGTAGGGGAAAAGTGAGCCTGTGCCGGCGGCGAGGCCGGTGTAGTCGTAGACGGGCTGTGTCGGGTCGGCATCGACTGCGAGACCCGTGCAACCCTCGTCGGTGAAGCGGTTGCGAATGTAGTAACCCTTCACATTAGCGTTAACTTTCAGCAGGCCGCCGAAGAACTCCGGAGTGAGGTTGAAGCCGGCGGTGACACGCTGCATCTGCGAGTCTTTGAGGATACCGTTGTTGTCCGTGTAGGAACCGCTTACGCGATAGGGAAGGAACCCGGCGGTACCGCCGACGCTCAGGTTGTATTCCTGGCTTACGGAAGTGCGGAGCACCTCTTTCTGCCAATCGGTGTTGGCGTCGCCCAAGCGTGCGGCGGCAGCGCTGTCGGCACCCCAGCGGCGGGTGATGATGTCGCGGAACTGGTTGCCGTCGAGCACGTCCCAGGTCTTGCGGGCATTGCTGACGGTGACGTTTGCAGAGAAGTTGATCTGCGGGCGTCCGCTGCGGCCTTTCTTGGTGGTGATGATGATGACACCGTTGGAGGCGCGGCTACCGTAGATGGCGGTTGCGGAGGCGTCCTTGAGGATGGTCATCGACTCGATGTTGTCAGGGGCAATCATGGCCAGCGGGTTGGCCATACCGTTGATATTGTCGTTGGAAAGGGGCACACCGTCGAGCACTATCAGAGGATCGTTGGAGGCATTCAGCGAGGCACCGCCGCGGATACGGATCGTAGCGCCGCCTTCGGGGCTACCGCCGGTGGAGGTTACTACCACACCGGGGCTTGCGCCGGTAAGAAGATCCTGTGCCGAAGTCGAGATGTTGGCGTCGATTTCGTCAGGAGTGACGACGGCTACCGAACCGGTAGCGTCCGATTTCTTGACCGTACCGTAACCGATGACCACTGTCTCGGCGAGCATCGTGGCGTTTTCTTTCATCACGATGTTGAAGTCCGTGCGGCCGTTGACGGCCACCTCCTGGGGATCATACCCTACGTAGCTGAAAGTCAGCGTCGCGTCGGGGTTTACGTTCAGTACAAACTTACCGTCGATGTCGGTTGCTGTACCGTTGGTAGTGCCTTGCTCCATTACGGAGGCACCGATTAGAGCTTCACCCGTCTCATCGACCACCGTACCGTGGACCGTGATTTTCTGGGCTAATGCGGGAAGCATGACCGACATGACTAATGCCAGCGTAAGCCATAACTTCCGATTCAGATGAAAACATACGTTCTTCATGCAAGAATTGAATTTAGTTCTACATTAGAGTTTATTAATTGTTTTACTTTTTCATTACCTAACGGGTTAACTGACTGTCAGTTCTTCATTGTCAATGAGGTTAACTGTCAGCGGCATAGACGCTACGCGCCAGAACTGCATCGCCATTGGCGGCAGCCCCGGATGGAGAGTTTCTGACATTTTTTGGTGTTTTACCGGGACGGTAGCCATTAGTTTCCTTTTTCTGTTTTTGCGCACCACTCTTTTGCCGAGAGTTTTCCATGCAAGTGAACCGATAATGCCGAACGGGAGGCGGAAAATCGTTTCCTTAATCAACCTGACGCACGGCACTCGCGGTCTGTTTACCGTATGAGGACGCAAGCCCTGAAGCCACGTTTCCAGCAAGAAACGGACGGGAGCAAGCGCAATTATACAATAACAGGGCAAAAATAGTTAAAAAATTGGAAACTTCGATAAAATACGTTCGCCAAATGCCGTAAATTAACAATTTTAACATACTGCGTTAAAAGCAGTTCGATTTGTAGCGAAATTGTTAATTGGAATTACACTCTCAAAAATGCATCCGGCCCTTGCCAAAAGCACTCCCTCCTCTCCTCCGGACGTACCGGTATTATCACATTATCATCTGTAAAGCGTGCATTCCCCGTATTCGGGAAGGTAGATGGTCAGCACCTGCATGTTAACTGAAATAGTGCCACTGCATGAACGCATACGACTTTCAGATGAAGGAAGTGGATCGGTAACAATCCTTTCACTATCATAATCCCATCCTTGCCAATGAGAAAAGTTGAAACTTATGCCTGAACCATTCTTCGAGAAGCTCCCCAAATAGGTAACATCGCCGTCTGCATTAATCTCAAGTGAACATTTACCCCTGGTTTTAAGTTTCACGGAAACAGAACAATCATTTCCGTTTTCATCAATACCGGTTCCCCGGAAGGTCAGGGGCAACTGGCTCTTGAAGTCGTCCTCTTTCTCTTTTGCGAGGGCCGCGTCCTGCGCTTGTCGTTGTTCTTGCATCTGTACTGCCGTCGGCGTATCGCTAATGTCTGTATCGTTTGTAACAGGGGTGTCGGACATGGCTGTCTCCACCGGCTGGTCCGAGTGTTTCTTGTCGCCGGGGAAACCGGAGTAAAGGCCTACGCACAATCCTATCGCAACAATTACCGAGGCGGCTATTATCAGTCCTGTCTTCAGCCCGTTGCCACTCCTTATGTTGTCGTTTTTGATAATCCTTGTATTGTCGTTGCCGGCATCTAAGGCATGGGGATTCTGCGCGGAGGGTTGGCCAAGGTCGGCCAGGAAGGCACCAATCGACTGGTAGCGTGCCATTTGCACGGGCGCCATGGCTTTCATAATGACGCGGCGGTATTGCTCCGGGAAACCGAGGGGGAACGTGAGCCCGGTGTTTATCAGCTCCACGGCCGAAGGGGGCACTTTCCCGGTCAGCATATAGTAGAATGTGGCACCGAGCGAATAGATGTCAACCGTAGGGGAAAAGCGGCTCACGCCACCCTCGCGGTATTGCTCTATGGCAGCGAATCCCTTGCTCATGCCCGAAGGTGTGTGCGACGTCTGGTTACCGCTGCTGTCGTAATGCTTAGCGAGGCCGAAATCCACCAGAACCGGAACGTTGCCGTCAGCACGCAGAATGATGTTGGCCGGCTTCACGTCGAGATGGTTCACGCTGTGGGCATGGATATATTCCAGCGCTGCGGCCACTTCGCGGATGAGGCGCACGGCCTCGCCGGAGGGCAGCAGCCCCTTTTCATTCACATATTGCTCGAGGGTTTTGCCAGGAATGTAGTCCATGACGAAATAGGCGGTCCCGTTCTCCTCGAAGAGGTCCATCACGCGCACTATGTTGCGGTGGTTGAACTTGGCCAGATTGGACGCCTCCTTGAAGAACTTGCGTCTCAGCTCGATTACCAGGGCCTCGTTAGAGTCGGTGGAAGGCCTCATTTCATGGCTGCCGCCGGTGCGGCCGCAGAAGGTCTGCGGGAAAAACTCCTTTATCGCGACCTTGATGTCAAAGCGCGTGTCAATTGCCAGATAAGTGATGCCGAAGCCTCCTTGCCCCAGGGTTCCGAGTATGCGGTAGATGCCGTTATGAAGCAATACGCCGGGATTCAGTTCCATTTCAAGATGTATTAATTAGTCCTTTACGGGTATAGACCCCGCCTCACGGAATTATCTATCACCGGCAGGCGTGTCACAACCGCCAGGCGGAGACTACCTTGCGGCGGACGGCGAGGAGGTTGAAGGTTATGATTACGGCGGTAAGGAGCATTCCTACGCCGGGGGCGAGCCACAGGTTGCCGGAGGCGCCTCCGAGCCCTTCGATAGCACCGATGTAGTAAAAACGGAATAGGGACATGGCCACAACGGCCAGCAGGAACGCCACGGCCGAGGAGATGATGACGATGTTGCGGTACGGCGCTCCCACGCGGCCCGGATCGTAGCCCAGCTGAAGGAGGGAGTGGAGCTTGGCGCGGTTCTTCTGCATCAGCAGCGAGATGCTGAGCATCAGTATGAAGAGGCTCAACACGGTGATGACGGCGCCGACGGCCATGATGATGCCGGTGACCACATTGAGCAGGAAGGAAGCCTGCGAAGCGGACTTGTCGCCGGCCGACTCGAGGTCGTGGGCTTCGAGATACTTGTCGATGGCCACGTCGCCGGGACTCGAAACGTCTATCACGAGGCGCGACGAAGGCGGCGTCACCCCGCTGCCGAACTCGCGGTTGCTCCACGTCATAAAAGCTTCGGGCACGAGGATGGTGTTCAGGCGGTTGGAGAATCCCACTACGCGTCCCCGGAAGTCTGCCTGCCGCGTGCCGTCGTTGGCGGCTATGTGCAGCCGCATGGGGATGGATGAGAGCATCTGTTCGGTGAGCTGCGGGAGGCCGGCGCTCGCGGCAAACCCGAAGTTGTAGAGCGTCAGGTAGTCTTTGCTTATTATGATGGGCACCTCGCCGCTACCCTCGCGGTATTGCCACTGCATGGGGTTGATGTCCAGATAGTTGTCGGGGATGGACTCGAAGAACATGAAGGTGGAGAGTGAACGGCCTCCGTTGTCGAGGGCCGCTGACACACGGTAGTCAGCGGCGGTGAAGCGTCCCACTGAACGCACCCACGGCTGCCCGGAGATGTCGGAGATTTCGCCGTCGGTGAAGGTGGATTTGCTCTGCCCCAGGGTGTTGCCGGAGGTCACTTTCTTGTTGACAACGAGGTAGTCGGTCTTCAGGAAAGAGTCTTCCTTCTGCCAGATGGCGCTGACATCTTCGTAAAACTGCAGGCCGGTGACCACTATGGCCAGACCTATGAAGTTGGAGAGGATGAAGCCGAGGGTCTGGGCGGTGCTCAGGTTCTTGCGGAGGAGGCGTGATACGAGGTTCATAAATCAGAGTTTCAAAAGTTTGGAGGAGGAGATGGAGAGCTTGTTGCCCACCGATGTGGCGATGATGGAGGCATCGTTGCGCTGCGCTTCGGCCTCGATGATTTCGGCGGCTATGCGGTTGTTGCGGAAGTCGAGGTGCGACACCGGCTCGTCGAGCAAGATAAAGTCGAAAGGCTGGCAGATGGAGCGTATTATTGCCACCCTCTGCTGCTGGCCGATGGACATTTTCCCAACCGGGAAATCCTTGCGGTCGCCCAGGCCGATGCGTTCGAGCCAACTGTGTATCTGCGCCTCGTCGGCATATCCGGTGAGGTCGTTCTTTATGCGTATGTTTTCCAGGGCCGAAAGTTCGGGGAAGAGGTCGAGTTCCTGCGGCAGGTAAGCAATGTGGCGGCGCCTTATCTCCTGCCACTGCATCAGCGACAGCGACGAGGCATCGGTGCCGTTGAAGAGGATGGAGCCGAGATAGTCGGTGCGCGAGCCGTAGAGGTAGGCGCAAAGGCTCGACTTGCCGGTGCCGCTCTCCGCCTCCACCATATAATAGTCGGGGCGGCTGAGCGCAAGGTCGGTGAGCCATATTTCCGACTCGGGGCGCGTGTCGCGGAACACGCGGGGGAGCGCCCTGAGTATCTCTATCTTGTCTATGTGCTGGAATGGAAGCGTCGGCGTCATTTGTATTTGATATTGCTGAGGATGTTGGCTTTTGGGTCGGTGCCGAAGAAAGTGCATTTCAGGCGCACGGAGCCTTTGTCGGGATAAAGGCCCACGAAAACGCGGGATATTCCGTGCATGTATTTCGACTCGCCGTTATTGACAAATCCGGCCATCACCCCTTTCATGAGGTCGGCCTGCTCGGCCACGTTCAGCGGACCCGCCACGGGTTCTCCTTGATTGAAAATAACGAGGTTGCCATCCTTCTTCACCGTCATGTTGCCGACGGAGTTTATCATGCCGAAGAGGGCTGAAGTGTCAGAGCCATTGGTGGTTACAATCCCTGACATGGAGGGGGGCGCCGTACCGCCGCATACAGCCACAGTGCCGTCGATGGGTCGTAATATGTTGAGGTAGACATCGGGCAGTGCGCCGCCGAAGACTTTGCCGAGCGACTCCACCTTGTCTACGAGCTTAGAGGGTATGGCCACGGCACACACGAGTTCGGCCGTCTCGCCGAGCCGTTTCACCGTGTTGACGTCTACCGTCCCTGTGGGGAGCAGGAACGGGGCGAGGCCGAATTTGGAGTCGAGGACCTCGACGGCGGCCTCCCCTTTCCCTTTCTCAAAGGCCAGGGTTCCGGCCAGGTACCGTGCGTCCTTGAAGAGCGTGGAAATGACAAGCTGCGCCATGGTACTGTCCGACTGCCCTTTCACCACCTGGGAAAGCATTCCGTCCAGCGAGCCCAGGAAAGCCACGTCGCGGCCGCTTTCCACCATCTTTTCGTGGTACTTGCAGGCCATGAACGAGTCGTTGTCCGAAAGTGCGGCGTAGCCCTTTATGTCGAGCGGGTCTACTTCGTTGCCGTTAAGTTTTATCCAAAGTTGGTCATCCTTTACGGCCACTCTGCCGAGCACGTTGACGCCGTTCTTCTCGACGAAGGCGCCTCCTTTCTCTATCTTCGAGTATTTCTCCATGAAAGCCGACGGGTCATCGAGCAATGCTGTGGCGTACCAGTGGAAGCCGTCGGCGAAGATTACGGCGTACCCGGTCATGTCTACGGTCGAGAGGAGCTCCTTTGCCTGGGCGCCCCCGGCGGTGTCGCCCTCCGGCAGACGGGAGAACAGGGCGTCGAGCGACCCGAAGTCGTCGGTTATTTTTTCAATGTCAACGAGGGCCACGGCCTGGGCCTTTTCGGGAACTGTGGAGAAGAGGGCTTCGGCCTTCTCGTTCTTGTCCTTGGAACAGGAGGCGAGCAGGAGCACCGCAAGGAGCAGGAGCGCCCCGATGCGCGATGCGAAACGGTGTGCAATGCGTGAATGTTTCATTTTATTATGATTTTAGGTTGCAAATTTAGCAATATTTTTTGAAATAAAGGTAGACAACCCGTAAAAACGCACTTGCCTGTTCAAAACGGCCGCCACATCAGGCAGACAATATCGGGGCGGTTTGCGGCGTTATTTCAGTTGATAATGCTTTCAAACGAACAATGACACAAAGGAATGAAGTTTTGAAGGAAGAGCTTCAGCGCACCGGGGGAGTATCGCAGGAGACGTCACGCTCCATAGCCATAATGCGGTTCGTACTGCCCTTCGCGGTTATGGCCGTACACGTCTTCACGCTCCGCAATTTCCATGTAAAGGGGATTGAGTACGATTTCAGCCAATATCCCGTGGCACAGGGCCTCGAATATTTCGTCAAGACGTTTATATCCGATTTTTCCGTTCCCTGCTTCTTTTTCATTTCGGGATTCCTCTTTTTCAGCTCCGGTTTCAGCGGCGACATTTACAAACGTAAGCTACGGAGCCGTTTCTGGAGTCTGCTCGTCCCTTATCTCTTATGGAATCTGCTGATGGTCGGCTATCAGGCTTTGCATTTCACGCCGCTGTTTACCGCCATAGCGCCGTCGCTGGCCAACGGCCATTTCGACATGACGCCCGGCGTCTTCTTCCTGAGATTCGTGAACCCGCCGCATATCCCGCCGCTATGGTTCATCCGCGAGCTGATGACCATGGTTCTGATTTCACCGGTCATCTTTTGGCTTGTCAACCGGTTCAGTTGGAAAGTCATCGCCGTGATGTGGTGTGTATGGGCCGTATGCATGATGGTCTTCACCTTCGGCTACATCCTCACCATCACACAGTCCCTTCTGTTTTTCAGTGCCGGCAGCACCTTCGCCATTCTGCGTAAAGACCCCGTGGCCGAGATGCGGCGCCACATACGCGCGGCGTGCATCATCTTCGGCACTCTGGGACTCGCGGGCTTCGTGATGTGTTTCACCACGGGATGGCAATCGGCAGTCGCGCTGAAACCCTTTTCCGTACCCTGTGCCCTTGTCATAGCCTTCACCGGGGCACTGATTTGGGGTAAGAGCGACCTGCGGCAACGGTTGCTCGGGCCACACGCGCTGAGTGACCGCTTTCCGGGACTCTCTTTCATGATTTTCGCCTCCCATTGGCTGATAATCTACGATATGCAGTTTCTGGTCTTCGCCGTGGTGAAACCCACCTCCGACATTGGCGTGGCCTCATGCGTGATTCTCTCTTATATCTGCCTGGGCGCAAGCATCATGCTTTGCTACCGGCTGCTGGGGCGGGTCTGGCCGGCCGCGCAAAGGCTTCTCACCGGCCGAGCCGGAAAAAAGAAAAAACGAGCGGCTACCACTACCGCGGCATAAAAGGATTTAATACGATTTCTATACGGGCCTATGCGGACCCGTTCTTTTTACCCATAAAAATTTGCGGGTTCACATATTTATCGTTACTTTTGCGCTCAGAATCTATTACCCCGGAAAAACTCAAAATTAACGAGTAAAAAAGTAACGGAATGAATAGAGAGACAATTTCGCGGCGTGTCAGCGCCCTGTCGCCGTCGGCGACGCTTGCCATGTCCTCCAAGAGCGCGGAACTGCGTGCCTCCGGCGTGGACATCATAAACATGGCTGTCGGCGAACCCGACTTCGACACTCCCCACCACATCAAGGAGGCGGCCAAGCGTGCCATCGACGACAATTTTTCGCACTACTCCCCGGTGCAGGGATACCTGTCGCTGCGCCGTGCCATCTGCGACAACCTGCTGAGCGCCAACGGCCTGGAGTTCACCCCCGAGCAAATAGTGGTGGGCAACGGCGCCAAGCAGGAACTCAGCAACGCCGTGCTGACGCTGGTGAATCCCGGCGACGAGGTGATTATCCCCACCCCGGCGTGGGTGAGCTACGTGGAGATGGTGAAACTGGCAGGCGGCGTCCCGGTGGAGCTTTACGCCCCGATGGAGCAAGGGTTCAAGATAACGCCCGCGCAACTTGAGGAGGCCATCACCGAGCGCACCGTACTGCTGATGCTCAACACGCCGTCGAACCCCACCGGCGCCATCTACTCGCGCACCGAATTGGCTGCCCTCGCCGCCGTGCTGGAGCGCCACCCGCAGGTCTTCGTCCTTTCTGACGAAATCTACGGACACATCAACTTCGGAGGACGCGTGCATTCGCTGTGCGAGTTTGCAGAAGTGCGCGACCGCGTGGTGCTGGTCAACGGCGTCAGCAAGGCCTACGCCATGACCGGCTGGCGCATCGGTTACCTCGCCGCCGCGCAACCGGTGGCCGACGCCGTGGCCAAGCTCCAGAGCCAGACCACCTCGGGCGCCTCCTCCATAGCGCAGAAAGCGGCAGAGGCCGCTTACCTGGGGCCGCAGACCTGTGTCAGCGAGATGTGCGGCGTCTTCCGCCGCCGTCGCGACCTTATCGTGAGCCTCGCCACCGGAGTGGAGGGTTGGCGCGTCAGCGAACCGCAAGGCGCCTTCTACCTCTTCCCCGACGTCTCGGCGCTGCTCGGCCGCCGCTTCGGCGACCGCGTAATCCGCAGCTCCGAAGACTACGCCCTCTTCCTGCTCGAAGAGGCACGCGTGGCCACCGTGGCCGGCGAAGCATTCCGTGCACCCGGACACATCCGCCTCAGCTTCGCCACCTCCGACCGCAACATCCGCGAGGCCATGCGCCGAATCGCCGACGCAACCCTGCGGCTGCGGTAACCGCTCCCCACTGACCCTACACGGAGAGCGGTCTCCCCTACCTTCCAGGCCGCTCCCCGAAAAAACAAACCTCCTCTCCCCCACCCTTTCAGCTAATCTTGAACCAAACCTGAACATACAACCTAAATATACCATGAACACCATCGCACAGGCCCGCAAGAACATGCGGCTGCTCGAAATCCTCTCGCGGAACTTCGGCAACAGCACCGCCGCCGCGGCCGAAATCATCAACCTCGAGGCCATCATGAGCCTCCCGAAAGGCACGGAACACTTCGTGGCCGACATCCACGGCGAACACGAAGCCTTCATCCACATCCTCAAGAACGCCTCCGGCAACATCAAGCGCAAAGTCAAAGAACTCTTCGGCGCCACCATGCGCGACGAGGAGATACGCCAGCTCTGCACCCTCATCTACTATCCCGCGCGCAAGCTCGCCGACATCAAACAGTCGGAGTGCAACATGAACGACTTCTACATGATAACGCTCCACCGCCTGGTGCGCGTGCTGCAGCGCGTCTCCGAGAAGTACACCCGCTCCAAGGTGCGCAAGGCTCTCCCGAAACAGTATGCCTACATCATCGAGGAGCTGCTCCACGAAAGCGGCGCCGCCAACAAGCAGTCGTACTACCACCGCATCATCGAGACCATCATCGAGACCGGCCAGGCCGACGACTTCATCAAGGCCATGGGCAACGTCATACAGCGACTGAGCATCGACCACCTGCACATCCTGGGCGACGTCTACGACCGCGGCCCCGGCGCCCACCTCATCATGGACCGCCTGAGCCGTTACCGCAACTACGACATACAGTGGGGCAACCACGACGCCCTGTGGATGGGCGCCGCCGCCGGAAACGTCAGCTCCATCGCCAACGTGCTGCGCATCTCGCTGCGATACGCCAACATGGCTACCCTCGAAGACGGCTACGGCATCAACCTCGTGCCGCTGGCATCGTTCGCAATGGACGTCTACGGCGACGACCCCTGCACCGTTTTCCTCCCGAAGGTGGAGTTCGAGGACACCGAGATAGCGCAGAAAAACCGCCTGCTCACGGCCCGTATGCACAAGGCCATCTCCATTATACAGTGGAAGCTGGAACACGACATCATAGCGCGCCACCCGGAGTGGGACATGGGCGCCCGTGACATCCTCCACACCCTTGACCGCGAAAACGGCACCGTAACCATCGAGGGACGCGTCTTCGAGATGCCGGAGATGAACTTCCCCACCGTAGACCCCGCCGACCCCTACCGCCTCACCGAAGAGGAGGCCTCGCTGGTGAAGAAGCTGGTAAACTCCTTCCGCGGCAGCGACAAGTTGCGCAAGCACATCGAAATCATGTTCTCCCACGGCTCCATGTATGCCTGCACCAACAACAACCTGCTGTTCCACGCCTCCGTGCCCCTCAACGAAGACGGCTCTTTCAAGGAGGTGAAAATCGGCGATAAGAGCTACAAGGGGCGCGCCCTGCTCGACAAGGTGGACATACTGATGCGCCAGGCCTTCGACCCCGCCGCCACAGCCGCAGACCGCGAGTTCGCAATAGACTATTACTGGTACCTCTGGTGCGGCGCCGACTCCCCCTTGTTCGACAAGTCCAAGATGGCCACCTTCGAGCGTTACTTCCTCACCGACAAGGCCATACGACACGAGGAGAAAGGGCACTATTACCACCTGCGCGAACAGGCCGACATCTGCGACAAGATACTGCGCGAGTTCGGTCTCGAGGCGGAACACGGCCATATCATCAACGGCCATGTCCCCGTAAAAGCCTCCAAGGGCGAGACGCCGGTAAAGGCCGACGGCAAGATGATGGTCATTGACGGCGGTTTCTCGAAAGCCTACCACGACACCACCGGCATAGCAGGCTACACGCTGGTCTACCACAGCCGCGGCTTCCAGCTGGTGCAGCACGACCCCTTCACCTCGGCCGAAGACGCCGTGAAGCGCGGCACCGACATCGTCTCCACCACACAGATAGTGGAGTTCAACGCCCAGCGCCTCAACGTGCGCGACACCGACATAGGCCGCGACCTTCTGCGCCAGATCGAAGAACTCAAGCTGCTGCTGACGGCCTTCCGTGCCGGCCTAATCAAAGAGCGCTTCTGACCCCTCCCCGCCAAAGTTCACCAACCCGCATAACGGAAAAGAAGAGGGTGTATCAAAATGAAGTTTTTGGTACACCCTTTTGTCTTGCCTTACCTCTCACCCCGCACGCCTGACGGCGTACGGGGTTACGGAAAAATCTGCTTCCTGGCGGAAGCGCTATGCAATACAGATACTGCATATTATTAGAATCATACGTCCTGAACTTCTGTTTATAAAAAGCATATATACTTACTGCGCATACTATACTTTATTTGCTTCATAATTCTCAAAACTTTTAGAAACTTGGAAAATTATTTGCGGGAACCGGGGATTTTTGTTATCTTTGCATTCGTCAGTTCCACGACCCCGATCGCCGCCGGGCATTGCCCGCGTCGCGGAAATCCGGCTGACACTATTATTCCATTGGTTTTCACGGACATCGGAGAGCACTGCCTATGACAAAAGAAGAGCACCACGAATATACACCGGAAGAGGAAAACGCGATGATAGAGCAGGCCTACCAGGAGCTGCTCCAGGCCTATCTTAGCTCCAACCACCGCAAGAAAGTAGAAATCATAGAGCGGGCCTACCGTTTTGCGCGGCGGGCCCATGCCGGGGTTCGTCGCCGCAGCGGCGAGCCTTACATCATGCACCCCATAGCAGTGGCGAAAATCGTTATCTCGGAGCTGGGACTGGGTTCCACCTCCATCTGTGCCGCGCTGCTCCACGACGTGGTGGAGGACACCGAATATACCCGCGACGACATAGCGGCCACCTTCGGCGAGAAGATAGCCTCCATAGTGGAGGGCCTCACCAAGATTTCGGGCGGCATTTTCGGCGCCAAGGCCTCGCTGCAGGCCGAAAATTTCCGCAAACTGCTGCTCTCGATGTCCACCGACGTGCGCGTGGTGCTCATCAAGATGGCCGACCGCCTGCACAACATGCGCACGCTCGGCTCCATGCGCCCCGAAAAGCAGTTCAAGATAGCGGGCGAGACGCTATACGTCTATGCGCCGCTGGCCCACCGCCTCGGCCTCTTCAAGATAAAAACCGAACTCGAGGACCTCGCCTTCCGCTACGAGCACCCGGCCAAGTATGCCGAGATAGTGTCGCTCGTCAACGAGACCGACGCCCACCGCGAGCAGATAGTGGAGAAGTTCGTGGCTCCGGTGCGCAAGAAGCTCGACGCCGCCGGCTTCAAATATGAGATAAAGGCCCGCGTGAAGAGCGCCTTTTCCATCTACAACAAGATGGAGAACAAGCATGTGGGCTTCAACGAGATATACGACATCTATGCCGTGCGCGTGATTTTCGAGAACGACGATGACGCGCTGGAAAGGATAAAATGCTGGCAGATATACACCTTCTTTACCGACGGGCACCGCACCCACCCCGAGCGGCTGCGCGACTGGACCTCCACCCCGAAGGCCAACGGATACCGCGCCCTGCACCTCACCGTGATGGGACCCGAAGGCAAGTGGATAGAGGTGCAGATACGCTCGCGCAAGATGGACGACATAGCCGAGCTCGGCTATGCCGCCCACTGGAAATACAAGACCGGAGTATACGAGGAGGAAACGGAGCTGGACAACTGGATTGGCACCATCAAGGACATCCTGGCCAACCCGGAACCCAACGCCATAGACTTCCTCGACACCATAAAGCTGAACCTCTTCAGTTCGGAGATCTACGTCTTCACTCCGAAGGGGGACCTCTACACGCTTCCGGCCGGCTCCACGGTGCTCGACCTGGCCTTCGCCATCCACTCGGAGCTGGGCATCCACTGCATGGCGGGGAAAATTTCGCACAAGCTGGTGCCCATCTCCCACGTGCTGGAAAGCGGCGACCAGGTGGAAATCATCACCTCGGCCACGCAGCAGCCGCAACCGGAGTGGATACAGTATTGCCACTCCGCCAAGGCGCAGAACCGCCTGCGCGCCATCCTGCGCCGCGACCGCCGTTCCCTGGCCCTCAAGGGGAAGAACATCTTCCTCGAGTTCCTCGAAAAGAAGGGGCTGCAGTTCTCGCAGTCAATGGTGTCGCGCCTCGTCAGCAACTACCACCTCTCCAGCGAGGAGGAGTTCTACCTGATGCTTGCCAGCGACGAGATAGACCTCAAGGCTCCTGAACTCCAGGAACTGGGGCGCACTCGCTCGTCGCTGCTCTCCAAGATTCTGCGCAACCCCTTCTCCTCCAAGAAGAAAGGGGGCAAGGAGAAAGACCGCAAGAAGCAAATAAACCGCAAGGAGGTCTATGTGCTGCGCCCCGGCGACAACCCCAACTACCGCCTGGAATCCTGCTGCCGTCCGGTGCCGGGCGACGATGTGCTGGGATTCGTGGACGACGACGAGAACGTGGTGGTGCACAAGCTGAACTGCACCACGGCGATGCGGCTGAAGACGGCCTTCGGCTCGCGCCTTGTGGCCACCCGCTGGGAGGGAAAAGCCGACAGCTTCACCGCAACGCTCGAAATCGAAGGGCTCGACCGCCTCGGCATGATAGGCGACATAGCCAACTCCGTCTCCGGCGAGGAACTCGGCATCAACATCCGCGCCCTGAGCATCACGGCCGACGGCACGGTGTTCAACGCCAGCATTACGGTGCAGATAGACACTACCGCAACGCTCGACAAGGTGATACAGGCCATCGGCAAGGTGAAGGGGGTGCGGAACGTGAGCCGCGTGAGCTGACCGCCCCGGGTACAGCACTGAATCAGAATCAATTAAAACCCGACGGTGTCCCGCTACGGGCGCCGTAACTTAGATATGAAGAAACTGTTTTCGAAGATAAACATGGTGCGCACGGCCATGGCGCTGCTGCTCACCACAGTTGTGGCGCTGCTGCTTCCGCACGCCGACCGCCAGTCATACAGCTACGAGCTGAACCAGCCCTGGCGCTACCCGCTGCTGACGGCGCCCTTCGACATGCCCGTGATGCGCGACTCCACCACGCTGGGATTCCTGCGCGACAGCCTCGACAAGCATTTCGTCCCCTTCGTGAAGCGCGACCCCGCCGCCGAGAACAAGGCCGTGGAGACTTTCCGCATGGCCGCCAAGGACGTCAACCCGCACGATGTCCAGACCGTCGAAAACCTCATGCGGCAGGTCTACAAGGAGGGGGTCATGGAACCGGCCATCTATACCAACGTGAGCAACTACACCGGCATGAAGGTGCGGATGTCGGAGACGGAGAGCGACCCCGACGCCGTCTCCGAAGTGGCGGCCACCGGCATGGTGTCGCCCGCCATGGCCTATACCCTCATCGACTCGCTGTACACGGCACGCTTCAAGGGGCTCCCCGACGCACGAATGTCACCGGAAATCTCCAAAGCCCTCAACCTCAGCATAGTCCCCAACGTGGTGCTCGACTCGGTGCTCGACAAGAAATACCGCGACCAGGAATACTTCAACGTCACCGGCGCGCAGGGCGTCATAAAGAAAGGGCAGCGCATCGTGGACCGCGGCGAAATCATAACCCCGCAGATCTACACCAACCTGAACACCTTCCAGGAGATGTTGTCAAAGAGTTCGCAGGCCATCGACCAGGACACGTACTTCATGGCCGGCCAGGTACTGTACATCTTCCTGTGCGTGACGCTGCTCTACCTGTTCATGGGCATGTACAGGCCGCACTTCTTCGCCAATGTGCGCAAGATGGCTTTCCTGATGACCTTCATCACGCTCTTCATAGCGCTGACCATCATCCTGTTCGAGAACATCACCAACGGCATCTACCTGGTGCCCTTCGCCGCCCTGCCGGTGGTGATACTGATATTCTTCGACGCGCGGACGGCCATATTCTCGCTGCTGATGACGGTACTCATCTGCGCACTGCTGGCCACCTATCCCTTCGAGTTCATCGGCATGGAGCTGTGCGTGGGCCTCGTGGCCACATTCAGCCTCCACCAACTGTCGCGCCGCTCGCAACTGGTGCGCACCGCCTTCTTCTCCTTCATAGCCTATTCGGTGTGCTACTTCATCTTCAACCTCATCCTCAACGGCGACCTCAACCACTTCTCGTGGCACATGATAGGGCTCTTCGGCATCAACAGCATCATCCTGGCTTTCGCCTACATACTCATTTTCATCATCGAGCGCATCTTCGGGTTCACCTCCACGGTTACACTGGTTGAACTGAGCGACATCAACTCGCCGCTCCTGCGCCGTCTGGCACAGGAGGCGCCGGGCACTTTCCAACACTCCATGCAGGTATCCATGCTCGCCTCCGAGGCCGCGTTGCGCATCGGCGCCAACGTGCAGCTGGTGCGTACCGGTGCCCTGTACCACGACATCGGCAAGCTCGAAAGCCCCGTCTTCTTCACCGAAAACCAGCACGGCGTGAACCCGCACGCCGGACTCGACCCGGAAACGTCGGCACGCAAAATTATCCGCCACGTCACCTACGGGCTGCAGCTGGCCGCCAAGAGCAAGCTCCCCGAGGTGATACAGCACTTCATCACGGAGCACCACGGCCGCGGCATCACAAAATACTTCTACAACACAGCGGTCAACGAAAGCAACGGCAAACCCGTGGACAAGGATAAATTCCGCTATCCCGGTCCCAACCCGCAGAGCAAGGAAACCGCCATACTGATGATGGCCGACGCCGTGGAGGCCGCCTCCCGCTCGCTGAAAGACTACTCCGAAGCCTCCATCAACGCGCTGGTAGACAAGATAGTGGACAGCCAGGTGAAGGACGGGCTGCTGGCAGAGTCGCCGCTATCCTTCCGCGAACTCGGCGAGGTGAAAGACACTTTCAAGAAGCGTCTGGCCACCATCTACCATTCGCGTGTGGCGTATCCGGAACTTAAAAAACCGGAAACGTCACGACCGCAGCCGGAGGAAAAGTCAGAAACTCCCGCACCCGACGCCGAGCCCCGGGAGTGAAACTGCGCTCCGGGAGGCAGGATATAATATTTTTCCCGTTTCAAGCGTTATATAGTAATAACCTGAAAAAACTATGGCAGTAGCATTCATCATATTGGCGGTCCTCCTGTGGGTGGTATCGCTTTTCCTGCAAGGGCGGCGCCAACTGCTGGCACCGGCGGCCTCTTACCTGGGGTTGCTGACGCTCAGCTTCGCCACCGGCAGCGACGGCCTGCCTCTGCTGCCCATCAACAACGTCATCCTCATAGGCTGGCTGTGCATGACGCTCGTGGTGATGACCTCCGTCGTACTGCAACCGGCAGCCGTCCGCGCGCAGAAACGCGGAACCGGCTACATGACCGTCGGCGCCCTCGCCGGAATGAGCGTCGGCCTCCTCGGATTCACCGTAGGCGCCGGCAGCCTCTCGCTAATCTACGGCCTGATGATCCTTGCCACCGCCGCAGGCACCTTCTTCGGTTTCCTCCTCTTCACCAACACCCCCGACGGCGCCGGGGTGAACCTGCGCTCCGGACGTTTCTTCAAATACCTGCTGGCCAAGGGCTTTCCCATCGCCATCGCAGTGATGATGACAGGCGTGGCCGCCGTAGTGGCCATCGCCACTTACGCAACTTATTAGCTCACCTCAATTCATAATACCCCAGACATGCTGAAAACTTCAAACTTACTGAAATATCTTCTTGCCCTCTGCGCCGTCTCGTATGCCGTGATGTGCGCTTTCACCCTCCAGGCACAACGTTCGCAGCAACCGCAGCGTTCATCCGGCCCGCGCGTCATCAAAACCGAAAAACCCGACCTCGGCAAAATACGCAGCGAAACACTAAACCCCAAAAGCCCCTTCTACTTCCCCAAGCTGAAGAAAAAATACGAGAAACGAGACACGGTGATGACCCCCGAGGAGTTCCGCTACTTCTACCTGGGGTATATGTTCCAGGAAGACTACGACCCCTACCGCCGCACACAGTACGACGACAAGACCGACGAGCTGAAAAAGAAAACCAAGCACACCAAGGAGGAGGTGGACACGCTGATAAAATATGCCGAGCTCAGCCTCGAAGACAACCCCTTCGACCTGCGCCACATGTCGTTCCTTGTGCACGCCCTGCGCGAGAAGGAGAAATCTTACCGCGCCAAGATATGGGAGTTCCGCCTCGAGAACCTGCTCGCCGCCATCAAGAGCACCGGCACCGGCGAGGACGTGGACAACGCCTGGTATGTCATCACCCCGATGCACGAATACGATATGGTGCAACTGCTCGGGTATGAGGCCACCGATGTGGATTTCAACACTTATCCCGGCTACGACATACTCATGGTGTCGCCTGAAGAGGAGACCGCACGCCGCCTCAAGAACCGCGTGGCAGACAAGTTCTTCTTCAACGTGATGATTCCCACCGAGCAGTTCGAGCTGAAACATCCCGAAGGACTCGAAGAGGATGAAGAGGAAGCCACAGAGGGAGAAGGCGCCGGAGACCCCGACGACCTCCCCGCACAATGACAGCAAATAAAATAATAAAACGAAACAGATAAATGAGAAATCAGAAAGAAGTGACAGTAGGCCAGGACATGTTCGTGGCCTTCGCATATAAACTTACCGACGACAAGAGCGGCGAACTGCTCTTCGAGACACCGAAGGACGCCCCCGACACCATTGTATATGGCGTGACGCCCGGCGTGACGCCCGGTCTGCTCATGGCCCTCAAAGACCTCAAGGCCGGCGACAAGTTCGGAGTGACGCTCCCGCCCGAAGCCGCTTTCGGCAACCGCAACGACCAGATGGTGATGAAACTCGAAAAAGAAATCTTCACCGTCGACGGCCAGCTCGCCGAGGAGGTGAAAGTGGACGCCATGCTCAACATGCTCACCGAGAACCAGGAACGCGTGCTGGGCCGCGTGCTTGACATCAGCGACACACACGTGACGATGGACTTCAACCATCCCTTCGCCGACCACACGGTGCGCTACGAAGGCGAAGTGGTGGACGTGCGCCCCATCACGGCCGAGGAGCTGAAGCAAATGCAGCACGGCTGCGGCGGGTGCTGCCACGGCGGCGACTGCGGCGACGGTTGCGGCGACCACAAAGAAGGCGGCTGCTGCGGCGGCTGCTGACCCACCTTAGCAAAATCCACAAAAAGAAATAAAAGAGCTGCCCCACCGGCAGCTCTTTCATTTCGACATAAGCAGCTTTTTTATAGTAAGCAAAGTAAATAAATGTGCCTACTATAATCAACAAAACTGGATTTTACAGTAGTGGTAGTATTAAAAGGATATAAGAAGCGTTCTGCCACTAACTTTAACAAAGTTGAGCCAGTAGCCTTATACCGCTCTTTAACTCTACGATTCCTACCTCTCTGCCTACCTAATTCTTCGTTCCGGGCCTTTTGCAGATCCAACAGTGTAGATCAAAGTCAGATGCGGCAAGTGCTCAAGAGCGAGTTTCAGAATATAAAGACCTTGCCGGGATATTGTTGCGTAAACAGTCGCCTTTACACGGAAATTTATGAGCGGTTCAAACAATTATGCGCACAAGGCTGTTCGAGGATAGATACATTGCCACATGGTTCCTTTGTCCCTCCTCCTTTGTTTCTTCTTTCGAGCCGGAGTATAGCGGGATTTCTTTCATTCGAAAGATTTTTCAGGTTTTCAAAAACTTTATCGATACAGGGTGCGTTATACTATTGCATTTGAAAGACAAACGCAACTAAATAAAAAACCAACATAATTTAATAAAATGGAAAACACAAAGTATTCTCCTGCAGTGCAGGAACTCGCAGATCTTATCAAAGAAAACAATTGGGAAGATAAATTCAACCAAGCCATCGCCAAGGTCGTGGCATATAAGATTCCGGGACTCTCGGACATCAAATCCATCGAGGATTACCTTGACTACCTGGAGGCTTACTGCCACTGGGTACCGGCCGAAAACCGCGAAGGCACACACGTTTACCAACACCTCTTCCGTTCCTTCTTCCTGCTGGACCAGGAACCGGTGAAATCCCTCCAGACACCGAACGTCCCCAACGCCGAGATGCCGAAGCTCTCCCCGCTCTCGAAATGGATGAGCGACTACTGCTACGCCATCGGCGACTGGCTTGACACTCCGGAATCCATCACTGACGACAGCGTGAAATCGTTCTACGAAAGCGCCGTCTACAACATGGACGAATACGAAGAGCCGCGCGGCGGCTGGAAGACCTTCAACCAGATGTTCGCCCGCTACGTGAAACCGGGTTGGCGTCCTATCGCAGCCATCGAGGACAACCGTATCATCGTCCACCCGGCCGACGCCTGCTTCGGCGGCCAGTGGGAGATACGCCCCGACACCCACGTGCGCATCAAAGGCCTCGACTGGCAGATTTCCGAGCTTCTGGAAGGAAGCCCCTACGCCGACAAGTTCAAAGGCGGCATGTGGTGCCACTCGTTCCTCAGCTGGACCGACTACCACCGTCAGCACGCTCCCCTTTCGGGTATCGTCCGCGAGGCACGTGTCATCCAGGGTGCCTGCTACGTTGACCTCGTTGCCGTTCCGGCAAAAGAGGATCCCGCTACCCACGAGGTGGAAGCTTGGCGTGCCACCGCTCCCGACCAGGCCGGTTATGAGTTCGCACAGACACGTGGCCTGATAGTACTGGAGACCGAATACGGTTTCTGCGCAATCCTCCCCATCGCCATGCCGCAGGTATCGTCGGTAGTAGTCACCGCCGAGGTCGGCAAGGCACTCCGCAAGGGCGACGAAATCAGCTACTTCCAGTTCGGCGGTTCTGACATCGTTTACCTCTTCGACGCCAACATGAACGTATCTATGTCGGCCCACAAGGGCACCCACTACAAGGTGGGCACCAAGATCGGTGAAATCTACCCTGTGGTAAAGCTCTGATTACCGGAGATTGATTATTGAAAACACTTAAGGGATGTCCGTCCGTCAACAGCTACGGACGGACATCTCTTGTTTCAATCACGAGCACATAAGTAAGTGTTCAAATTAAAC
>DKVK01000080.1:0-5165 GCA_002491165.1 Porphyromonadaceae bacterium UBA7180 | reverse complement strand
CAAAAATGCCGGCGTTTCTGATATATGTTTAATTTGAACACTTACTTATCCCGAAAAATATACTATTAAAAACACACAATCGTATGAGCGCTTCCAATTCCACGACCACCACGACCGCCGCCCCTAAGAAAACGGGAGCCAAAGCGGCCATCACGACCGTCGGCATGACGCTGATGATCGTTACGACAGTGCTCAGCCTCCGCGGACTCGCGTCCCAGGCCGAGTATGGAGTCCAGTCAGTTTTCTGGTATCTGCTGGCCACCATCGTATTCCTTATCCCCTTCTCGCTTGTATGCGCCGAGCTGGCGTCTACATATACCCATTCAGGCGGTCTGTACCGCTGGATTTCCGAAGCCTTCGGCCCGCGCTGGGGCTGGACAGGCATGTATCTCGAATGGCAGTGCCTGGTCATCTGGTTCCCCGCCGTGCTGATGTTCGGCGCCGTTTCGCTGGCCTACATCTTCTGGCCCGAGGCGTTCGACTCCAGACTGGCCGCCAACAAGCTTTACACCATCATAATAGTGCTGGGAATCTACTGGTTCGCCACTTTCAACGCCTTCCGCGGAATGAAGAAGGCCAATTTCGTGAGCCAGACCGGCGGCCTTTTCGGCACCATCATCCCGGGTGCCATACTTATCATACTGGGCATAGTTTACGTATGCCTGGGCGACAAGATAGAGCTTTCGCACGTCCCCTTCTTCCCCGACTTCTCGCAGTTCAGCACCATAGTGCTGGCGGCCAGCATCTTCCTCTTCTACGGAGGCATGGAGATGAACGCCGTGCACGTGAACCAGATGAAGAACCCTGCCCGCGACTATCCGCGTGCCACCTTCATCGCCGCCCTGATAATCGTGGCCATCTTCATCTTCGGCACCCTGGCCATCGGCTTCGTGGTGCCCGCCAAGGACATCAACCTGCTGGCTTCTCTGCTTGTGGCCTACCATGACCTTTTCGCCGCCATCCATGCTCCGTGGCTGGGTAACGTTGTAGCCGTGCTGATAGCTTACGGTGTCATCGGCCAGGTATCGGTAATCGTCACCGGTCCTGCCACCGGCCTTGTAGCCGTGGGCGAAAGCGGATACCTCCCCCGTGCCCTCCAGAAGACCAACAGGAACGGCATCGACACCAACATCCTTTGGATACAGGGTATCTTCGTAACCGTGCTTTCACTGGCCCTGGTAGTGCTTCCCTCGGTAGAGTCGGCCTATCAGATTCTCTCGCAGATGTCCACCATCATCTATCTCATACTGGTAGTGATGATCTACATAGCCTTCCTGCGCCTGCGCCGCACCGCCCCCAACAAGAAACGCGGTTTCCGCATTCCCGGCGGCAAGTTCGTGGAATGGCTCATCGGTATCCTCGGCATAGCCGGCGTGGCCGCAGCCGCTTTCATCAGCTTCGTGCCGCCATCGCAGATCAACACCGGCAGCCCCGCCACTTACGTCACCATCCTGGTAGTCGGCGTGCTCTTCTTCTTCTGCGTGCCCCTGGTAGTGTACGCCCTGCGCAAACCGTCGTGGAGAGACCCCGACAACAACTTCTATCCCTTCGACTGGCAGATTGAGAACCGCCGTCCCTCGCAAGTGTCGCAATGGCCCGAAGGTTATGTGCCTTCTGCCCAAGAAGTGGCCGCCGCCAAGCAGCGCGTGGACCGCGAAGTGGAGGATGAAATCTCTACCCGCGAGGCCGTGATGGATACCTATCACGATGTCCGGGACATGAAGCAGGAACTCGACGACCTGGAAAAGAAAGCCGGCGGTGAGCAAAACCCCGGAAATGAAAATTCTTAGTATCAATATCCTTCAACAGCATGAGGTCTGCGGTAGCGGCGTCAATCCCGCCGCAGACCTCACATTTTCTCAACCACTCCACCCTTTATACATCCCGATTATGAAAAGCATCTATACCGGCAAGGGCTCCATATCTCTGCTCACCCTCATAGCCATCTGGTCCATCTCCCTGGTGGTGGACCTTCCCGGGCTTGCCATTACCCCGGTGATGAGCAATCTCGACATCATATTCCCGCACGCCACACATCTGGAGATACAACTGCTGTCGGTGCTCCCCAACTTCGTCATCATCCCCTTCATCCTGCTCTCAGGAAAACTCTCCATGAGCCGCTCCAAGATGGGGCTGATATATCTGGGCATGGCCATATTCCTGCTCAGCGGCATAGCCTGTTTCCTGGCACGCTCCATGGTCTCGCTTATCATAATCAGCTGCTTCATAGGAGTGGGATGCGGCCTTGTGATACCGCTGGCTGCCGGTGTGATAGCCGACTTCTTCTCCGGGCCGCAACGGATGCAGCAGATGGGTATTAAATCCGGTATCGCCAACTTCTCGCTGATATTCTGCACACTGCTGGTAGGATGGATTTCAGGCCGCGACTGGCATCTCCCCTTCGTGGTGTACCTCATGCCCGTAATCCCGCTGCTGCTGGCTCCCTTCCTCACCGACAAATACCTGAAACGCACTGCCAAAGGGAACGTCCTCGCGCCGGTGGCGCCTCATCCGGCCTCTCCGTCCCAAACTGCCGGCACTACGGCTCCGCAAACCGGCATCACGGCACGCACGCCCCTGCAGAAGGCCCGCGCCTCGGCCTCCACTCGCCGCCGCGCCGTATGGGGTATCATGGGATTCTATTTCGCCATCACCATCTGCTCCATCACCGTCTCTTATTACATGCCCTTCCTGATGCAGGAATACAAGATGCCGGATTCCGACACCGGCACCTTAATGTCGGTATTTTTCCTCTTCGTGACACTTGCCGGATTCCTGCTTTCGCCCGGCGTGCGCCTGTTGCGCAACGCCACTACACCGGTGTGCATGGCCCTGATGACAGGAGGACTCCTGGTCATCGCCGTTTCCCATACACTGTGGCTTTACCTCCTGGCAGTGGTGGCAGTGGGGTTCGGCTACGGTATGCTGCAGCCTATATTCTACAACAAAGCATCACTGCTGGCCCCAACCTCCGACCAGGCCACACGCATCATCTCCTTCATAATGACCGCCAACTATCTGGGCACGGCCGTAACGCCGCTCTTCTTCACCGGGCTTAAGGACGTTTTCCACGCCTCGGGCCACACTTTCACCTTCTGGCTGAGTGCCGGAATCCTAATTGTTGTCGCAGCAATAGCCGCCTTCAACCACCACAACTTCGTCTTCTACGTGGACACAAAAGAGGAGTGAAATACACCGTCGACCCACTTTCCGCCAATATAGAACACAGGCCGGGGCTTTCGGGCTCCGGCCTGTGTTCTGTGTTAAGGGATTTCGGTTTTGCTCAGATGCTGAGGCGGCGCAGGGTGTTGACCAGCTCGGGGTTGATGGGCTTGTCGTTCTTGATGGCCTTGGTGAAGGGGACGTAGACTATCTCGTCGTTCTTGATACCTATCATGACGTTGCGCTGGTCGTCGAGCAGAGCGTCGACAGCTGCGGCTCCCATGCGGGAGGCTATTATGCGGTCGAAGGCCGTCGGCGAGCCGCCGCGCTGCAGGTGCCCCAGGATAGTGACGCGAACATCGTAGGCCGGATATTCCTCCTTGACGCGCTGTGCCAGACCCATGGCGCCGCCGGTGACGGGACTTTCGGCAACAAGCACTATCGACGAGTTCTTGGACTTGCGGAAACCGTTCTCGATGAGTTCCGACAGCTGGTCCACCTGCGTGGAGATTTCCGGGATGATGGCGGCTTCGGCGCCGCTGGCTATGGCGCCGTTGAGGGCCAGGAAGCCGGCGTCGCGCCCCATCACTTCTATGAAGAAGAGGCGCTCGTGGCTGGTGGCGGTGTCGCGTATCTTGTCCACGCACTCCATGATGGTGTTCAGGGCAGTGTCGTAGCCTATGGTGGAGTCGGTGCCGTAGAGGTCGTTGTCGATGGTGCCGGGGAGCCCGATGATGGGGAACTGGTATTCGTTGCCGAAGATACGCGCGCCGGTGAGTGAGCCGTCACCGCCGATGACCACGAGGGCGTCTATTTCGTGGCGACGTAGCACGTCATAGGCGCACTGGCGCCCTTCGGCGGTCTCGAACTCCTTGCAGCGGGCGGTCTTGAGGATGGTGCCTCCCCGCTGTATGATGTTGCTGACGTTCTGTGTGGAGAACTCTTCTATCTCGTCGGTGATGAGCCCGCGATAGCCGCGGTAGATGCCGAATACCCGGAAACCGGCGAAGATTGCACTGCGCGTCACGGCGCGTATGGCCGCGTTCATGCCCGGGGCGTCGCCCCCCGAGGTGAGGATACCTATGGATTTGATTTCTGACATGTTGAAGAATTTATACTGTTGTCTAATCTACTCTATTGTCTAAACCGTATGTGGCAGGGTTTTGTTTCCCGTAACCCGGTGCGAAGTTAATAAAAAATAGCTCTCCGGCCAAGAAAGGATGCTGCTTTTTCATTTTTAAGCCGCCAAATTTGCGATTGAAAAATAAAAGTGCTAAATTTGCAGCGTCTTTTGGTCTCAGAGGCCGCTTCGCCGAAATTCGTGAGAAAATGGTTCGGGATGTGGAGCGCAACCCCGGGGACCGGAATACCAAGAGAAACCTCAACATTTATCTTGCATTGCAAACGACAGCACATCGGGCGATTCAAAAAGATTAAAAAGGTCAAACTCCATTGGCGACAAACCAACAACCGTCCATGTCTGTTAATAAAAAGTACTAAAAGTTTAAACCCAATCAACACGCATCCCGCACCGTGACAGCGATGCCACGGAGCGCAAAAAAACTTATTTTGAACACATGGAATCTGAGAAAAAACCCAAGAGACCACGCATCGGCGCCATCATTCCCCCTGCCCAGAACGACGAGCAGCGCAAGGAAGGTGGCGAAAACCGCTATGAGAAAGTAAATTATCCCGGCGACGGCACCGGCTACAAACCCTCGTACCAGCCCCGCCCCCGCTACAATCCCAACCAGGGATACCAGAACCGCAACTACCAGAACCGCGACTCCTACCAGCGGCCCCAGTATGACAACAACCAGGGCGGATACCAGCGTTACAACAACCAGAACGCCGAAGGCCAGGCCGCCGAAGGGGAACAGCAGCCGCAGCAGAACCCCGGCTACAACAACCAGAACCGCCAGGGAGGCTACAACAACCACCGGCCGGGAGGTTATAACCAGAACCGCCAGGGTGGCTATAACAACCGCCAGGGTGGTTACAAC
>DKVK01000024.1:97206-97348 GCA_002491165.1 Porphyromonadaceae bacterium UBA7180 | reverse complement strand
AGTGTGTCACGCCGCTCTTGGTGGCATGGACCGACGCGCCGCCGAGCTGTTCCTGCGTAACGTCCTCGCCGGTAACGGTTTTCACTACCGTCGGGCCTGTGAGGAACATGTAGCTGATGCCTTTGGTCATGATGGTGAAGTC
>DKVK01000024.1:43193-96897 GCA_002491165.1 Porphyromonadaceae bacterium UBA7180 | reverse complement strand
GATGGTGAAGTCGGTGAGCGCGGGGCTATATACGGCACCGCCTGCGCAGGGCCCGAGGATGGCTGAAATCTGGGGAACGACACCCGAAGCGAGGATGTTGCGCTTGAAGATTTCAGAGTAGCCGGCCAGGGCGTTGATACCCTCCTGGATACGTGCGCCGCCCGAGTCGTTGAGGCCGATGATGGGAGCGCCCATCTTCATGGCCAGGTCCATAACCTTGCAGATCTTCTGTGCCATGGTCTCGGAGAGAGAGCCGCCGAAGACGGTGAAGTCCTGTGCGAAGACATACACCAGACGGCCTTCGATTGTACCGTAACCTGTAACTACGCCGTCGCCGAGGATGTGTTTCTTGTCCTGGTTGAAGTTGGTGCAACGGTGTGTCACGAACATGTCGAGTTCCTCGAAGCTGTCCTTGTCGAGGAGCTGGTCTATGCGTTCGCGGGCGGTGTATTTACCGCGGGCATGCTGTTTTTCGATGGCTTTTTCGCCGCCGCCGAGGCGGGCTTCGGAACGTTTGTCAATGAGTTCCTGGATTTTTTCTTGTGATTTACCCATTATCGTTGTGAGTTGTATGATGTTTTGTGGTTACGAGTGCGGGGACGCCATTACGCCGTGACACCTTATAATAATGGTGCGAAGCGGGCCGCGGTATCGGGCCCGGAGGGACGTCCCGTACTCTTCAAACCGGCGGGAATATTATTTTTTGGAGGGGTCTTCGCAAAGCTCCGTGAGAACCGCCTCGGTGCTCTTCGGGTGCAGGAAAGCTATCTGGAGGCCGTCGGCGCCGCCGCGCGGAGCCTTGTCGATGAGGCGTACGCCTTTCTCTTCAGCCTCTGCCAGTGCGTTGGCCACACCGTCTTCCACTGCGAAGGCAATGTGGTGCATGCCGCCGCGGCCGCCGTTCTTCTCGATGAACTTGGCGATGGTGCTGTCGGGGGAAGTAGCTTCGAGGAGTTCGATCTTGGTGTCGCCTACCTTGATGAAAGCGGTGGTCACTTTCTGGTCGGCCACTACCTCTTTCTTGTAGCATTTAAGGCCGAGAACTTCTTCGTAATACTTGATAGCTTTCTCCAGGTCGGGAACTGCTATACCGATGTGTTCGATGTGCGAAATTTCCATTGATGTTATTATTTTAAAGGTTGATATGTCGGTTAGTCGCGAAAACCACAGCCGTTTTCTACCGAACCCCGGGATTAGGAATCTATTTGTCAATCAATATTATCCACCCTCCGGGGCGCTGTCCGTTTTCTCCGGCAAAGGTAAGGTTTTTTTCTGATGCTAGCAAATTTTTTAGCAAAATAAGCTAAAAAGCAACCCGTGTAGACTGCCGAGGGAGGCTCGGCGGAGGCGTTTTTCCACCTTCGGCAGGGAGGAATATGAAGTTTTCGGCACTTTTAATTGGCTATATGCTAAAAAAATACTACCTTTGCAGCGTTTTAGTGGCCGCAGGATGGTCGCGACGGGTCGTATACGCGCTCCCCCGGAGCTCGGAAGCGGCCCCCTTGACACGCTTACAAAATGGAAATTACAGTCAAAGAACTGGCTAAGGTCATCGGCGCCGAAGTGGTAGGAAACGCCGATGCCGTAATCCGCGACTTCGCTAAAATAGAGGAAGCCGGAGAGGGAGCTATCACCTTCCTCGCCAATCCCAAATATACTCATCACATCTACGGCACCGGCGCCACGGCGGTGCTCGTGCGCCGCGACTTCGAGCCTGAGCATCCCGTGGCCACCACCCTGCTGAAGGTGGACGACCCCTACGCCACGCTGGCCGACCTCCTGAACTATGTGCAGAGCCTGCGGCCGCGTCCCCGCGGCGTGGAGCAACCCGTGCATGTGGGGGAAGGGACCGTCATCCCCGACGACGCCTACGTGGGAGCTTTCGCATACATAGGGCGCGGCGTGAAGATAGGCCGCGACGTGCAGATTTACCCGCAAAGCTACATAGGCGACGGCGTGGAGATTGGCGCCGGCACGGTGATACGCGCCGGCGTCCGCATCTACGAAGGGTGCAAGATAGGCGCCCGCTGCGTCATACACTCAGGCGCCGTGATAGGGGCCGACGGCTTCGGCTTCGCCCCGCGTCCCGACGGCTACGAGAAGATACCGCAGACCGGTATCGTGGTGCTGGAAGACGACGTGGAGATAGGTGCCAACACAACGGTGGACCGCGCCACCTTCGGCGCTACCCGCGTGGGCCGCGGCACCAAGCTCGACAACCTCATACAGGTGGCCCACAACGTGACCATAGGGAGCAACAACGTCTTCGCCGCACAGACCGGAATAGCCGGCTCCACGCAGATAGGAGACTGGAACAGCGTGGGCGGACAGTGCGGGTTCGCCGGACACATCACCGTAGGGTCGCGCAACCAGTTCGGCGCGCAGTCCGGCATCCCCAACAGTGTCGGCGACGGCCGCCGCCTCATCGGCTATCCGGCCATCGACGCACGCCAGTTCGCCAAGAACCAGGTCTACATCAAGCGCCTCGAAGCCCTCTTCAATAAGAAATGAACATTCTCCCCTCCCCCAAGTAACAATCAAGCAAACAAAGAAACTCCGAAGATATGAACCAGATGACGTTAGCAGCGCCTTTCACCCTGAAAGGGAAAGGGTTGCACACAGGTATAGAAATTACCGCCACCTTCCGGCCGGCGCCCGAAAACCACGGTTATAAATTCCGCCGCACCGACCTCGAGGGGCAACCCGAAATCAACGCCGTGGCCGAAAATGTAGTGGACACTACCCGCGGCACAGTGCTGGGCAAGAACGACGTGGTGGTAAGCACCGTGGAGCATGCCCTCGCCGCTCTCTACGCCGCCGGCATAGACAACTGCCTCATAGACGTAGACGGCCCCGAACTCCCCATCCTCGACGGCAGTGCCATCCGCTACGTGGAGAAGATTGAAGAAGTGGGCCTCAAGGAACAGAACGCCGACAAGGACTTCTTCATTATCAAAGAGAAAATGACGGTACGCGACGAAGAGAGCGGCTCCGTTATCACAATCTATCCCGACGACAACTTCAGCGTGGAAGCCATGGTGGAATACAACTCGCCCGTGCTCCCCAACCAGTTCGCCATCCTCGACGACCTGACCCTCTTCAAACAGGAGGTGGCCAGCGCGCGCACATTCGTCTTCGTAAAGGAGATAGAGGCGCTGATGAACCACGGCCTCATCCGCGGCGGCGACCTCGATAACGCCATCGTGATATACGACCGCAAGGCCGAGCAGTCGACCATCGACCGCATCTGCGAGATGGTGAACATGCCTCCCATGAAGCTCGACCATCTCGGGTACATCAATCCCAAGCCGCTTCAGTGGGACAACGAGCCCGCCCGCCACAAGCTGATGGACGTTATCGGCGACATGGCGCTCATAGGCCGTCCGCTGAAAGGTCGCATCGTAACAATCCGCCCGGGGCACACTATCAATAACCGCTTCACCCGGATGCTGCGCAAGGCCGTGAAACACACCGAGATACAGGCTCCGTTATATAACCCCAACGTCGAGCCGGTAATCGACATCAACGGCATACGCAAGCTGCTCCCCCACCGCTATCCCTTCCTGCTCATCGACAAGGTGATAGAGATAGACCGCAAACACGCCGTGGCCGTGAAAAACGTTACCGTCAACGAGCCCTTCTTCCCGGGGCACTTCCCGCAGGAACCGGTGATGCCCGGCGTGCTACAGGTGGAAGCCATGGCGCAGGCGGCCGGAGTCCTGGTGCTCAACTACCTCGAAGAGCCGGAACGCTACTCCACCTATTTCCTGAAAATCGACAATGTCAAGTTCCGCCAGAAAGTGGTGCCCGGCAACACGCTGCTGCTCCACGTGCAGCTGATGACCGAGATACGCTGCGGCTGCGCTGTGGTGAAGGGTTACGCCTTCGTGGGCGAAAAGATTGTGGCAGAAGCAGAATTCATGGCACAGATTATCAAGAACAAGTAAACACCCCTCTCCCCTCCCTTATCACACACTGACTGATCATGAAATATGTAGATATATCGCCGGAAGCCCGAATAGGCAACAACGTGCAGATAGACAGCTTCACCCGTATCCACGACGACGTGGAAATCGGCGACAACTGCGTCATCCACAGTAACGTCACCATTTTCCCCGGAGCCCGCATCGGCGACGGAGTGACCCTCTTCCCCGGCGCCGTGATAGCCGGAGTGCCGCAAGACCTCAAGTTCCGCGGCGAGAAGACATACGCATATATCGGCAACGGCACCTCGATACACGAATGTGCCACCGTTAACCGCGGCACCGCCTCCACAGGCAAGACCATAGTGGGCGAAAACTGCCTTATCATGGCATACTGCCATGTGGCACACGACTGCGTGCTCGGCAACCGCGTAATCATGTCCAACGCCTCGCAAATAGCCGGCGAAGTGCACATCGACGATGCCGCAGTAATTGGCGGCGGAAGTCTCATCCACCAGTTCTGCCACCTTGGACGCAACATTATGCTGCAAGGCGGAGCATTGGTGAACAAGGACATCCCGCCCTTCGTAAAGGCCGCCCGCGAACCCATCTCCTACGTGGGCCTCAACACGATAGGCATGCACCGCAACGGTTTCTCGGACGAAGATATCGCCGCCATAGCCGAAGTTTACCGTTACCTCTACCTCAGCGACCTGAACGTCACCAACGCCGTGAAGCAGATTCTCGAAAAGGTGCCGCAGTCTCCGTTCCGCGACGAGATAGTTGACTTCGTGAACAACTCGCAGCGTGGCGTGATACGCTCGGCCATCTGACAAGGGTAATCCTATAACGACTTTTCCATGGGGAACACTCCGCCCTAACGCAGTGTTCCCCACACCTATTTATATATGAGAGAATTTGCAGCAATAGACTTCGAGACAGCCAACGGTAACCCGTCGAGCGTCTGCTCCGTGGGAATAGTGGTGGTTCGCGACGGCGTAATCACAGACCGCTATTACCGCCTGATACATCCGGCCCCCAACTATTACTCCCCCGGCAATGTGCGCGTTCACGGCCTGACCAGCGAAGATACCGACAACGAAGATTACTTCCCCGAAGTATGGGCCGACGTGGCACAGCGCATCGAGGGACTGCCGCTTGTGGCACACTTCAGCCGCTTCGACGAAGGCTGCCTCCGCGCCGCTTTCCGACGCTACCAAATGACGTATCCCGACTACCGCTTCTA
The DNA here is from genome assembly GCA_002491165.1 of Porphyromonadaceae bacterium UBA7180. Lineage (GTDB taxonomy): Bacteria > Bacteroidota > Bacteroidia > Bacteroidales > Muribaculaceae > Lepagella. Next base: position 91,728 of record DKVK01000024.1, on the reverse strand, counting down.
CTGCACCTGCACGGCGTCGCGCAAAGTCTTCGGCCGCTCATTGCCCAACCACCGCCTGCCCACCGTAGCGCGCCGCTGCGGCTATGATCTGGAAAGCCACCACCACGCGTTAGCCGATGCCGAAGCCGCCGCCATGTGCGTCATCGGAATAGAGAAAGCCGCCGGCCGCCCCTTCGAGGGAATCTGACTTCACCAATATTTCTCGGAGAAATATACGGCCGATCCGATTATTTTGATTAATTTTGCATCGGAATCTATTTATCACTAATACCCGCCTATGTCTATACAATGTCCGCACTGCCATAAGGTGTTCGAACTTACCGACAACGAGTATCTCCAATTGCTGAACCAGGTGAAGAACCAGGAGTTCGAGTCGGAACTTAACCGTCGCCTCAAAGCCATGAAAAGCCGTCAAGAGGCCGAAGAGAAAGCCCGTCGCCTCGAAGCCGAAAAGGAAATGCAAGCCGGCATCTCGGCCAAAGAACTCGAAATAAGCAACCTGCGCCAGGAGATAGAGGCGCTGAAAGGTGCCGTCTCAAACAACGATGCCTTGCGCGACGCCGCCATCGCCACGGAGCGCGCGGAAGCGCAGAAGAAAATCGGAGAGTTGGCGTCAAAAAAGGACGCCGAGATTGCCGACCTGCGCAAGCGCTTGGAAACCAGCGACTCGCGCCATGAGCTTGACCTCGAGAAGGAACGCAGCCGCAGCCGCGACCTCCTCAACGAAAACGAAAGGAGAATCAGCGAACTTTCCGGAAAGCTCGAAGCCAAGGAGCTGGAAGCCGGCAAACGCGAACTGGAACTCAAGGAGCAGCACGCCGCCGTGCTGAAAGCCAAGGATGAGGAGATAGAGCGTTACCGCGACCTAAAGAGCCGCCTCTCCACCAAGATGCTCGGCGAGACGCTGGAGCAGCATTGCTTCAACTCGTTCTACCAGGCGCGTAACTTCGGCGCGTTCCCCGACGCCACCCTCGAGAAAGACAACGACGTGGTGGAGGGCACCAAGGGGGACTTCGTGTTCCGCGACTATATCAACGGCACGGAGTGCGTCTCCATAATGTTCGAGATGAAGAACGAGGACGAGAACACGCGCTCGAAACACCGCAACGAAGACTTCTTCGCCAAACTCGACAAAGACCGCACACGCAAGCAGTGCGAATACGCCGTGCTGGTAAGCACACTGGAGGCCGACAGCGAGCTTTACAACCAGGGGATTGTGGATGTCTCATACCGCTACGCCAAGATGTACGTGATACGCCCGCAGTTCTTCCTGCCGGTGATTTCGCTGATAAGCAAGACGTCGCGCGCACAGGCGAACGCCCTGATAGAGCTGCGCAGGGACCTTGCCGTGGCGCAGGCGCAGAGCGTGGACGTAACCAACTTCGAGGAACGCCGCAACCGCTTCGCTTCCGAGTTCATGAAGTTCGTCAACGACCATAAGAAGAAACACGAGTCGGCCCTCGAGAGCATAGACAAGGCTATCGCCGCCGCCGAAAAGCAGATAGAGAACCTCCAGAAGGTGAAGAAACTCTTCGAGACGAGCAACCAGAAACTGGTGCGCGCCGGCGATGCTATAGAGAACGACTTCACCATAAAGAAGCTGACGCGCGGCAACCCTACGATGAAGCGAATGTTCGCCGAAGAGCGTCTGCGCAAAGAGGAAACACAAGCCCGTATGGCCCCCGACGACTCCGAAGCACCGCCCGAATAAAAAATTTTTTTGAAAAAAGTGGGTTACATTTCCGGGATACGCTCCATTAGGTATAAAAGAAACATTTATACCCCATGGAAACAACAGCCACCCCCAAGCAAATCAACCCCACGGACGCCTTGTATGTCAAGGCGTTGAAAGACGGCGACAACCGGATGAGCCGCAAATTCTTCTACGAGGAGACCGCCGGAATCCTCCACCGCATCCGCATGGAAGTGTTCCGCGGCCAAGTGGATTTCGACGAGATGGTAAGCGAGCTTTACCTCTACCTTTCGCGCGACGGATGGTCGCGGCTCGACAGCTTCGGCGGACAGAACAACTGCCGTCTGCGCACATGGATGATACCGGTGGCATGGCGTTTCTTCCTCGGCATACGCGAACGGATGCTCTCCTCCCGCAACGCCGACGGCTACGATATGGCAACGCTCGACGGGACCTCCGACGACGACCTGCGCATACAGATAGCCATCGACGTCAACGCCGTACTACGGAAGATGCAGAACCGCCGCTACGCCGACATCATACGCCTGCTCCTCATAGAGGGCTATCCTGCGCAGGATGTGGCCGAAATGCTCGGCATGAAGGTGGCAAACGTATACAACCTCAAGCACCGCGCCATCGTGCAGTTCATTGAACTTTACGGGCAGCGATAGGTTTCCGCTCCCCGGCCCCTCTATGTCATAAAACAACCGAAAAGCTTTATGACAAGTCAAAGATTCTCAACCGTTCCCACGCGGGACATTATAACATTCCTGATTGAAAAGCCATCCCTTCGCGCCGAAGACAGTCTCACAGACGCGGTGGAAAGCATTACCGACCTTTGGTTACTGGCAAACATGACTAAAAACTACGATGAAGACTATAAAATATCTGATACTGACCGTGATAGCCGCGATGGCGGCGGTTCTTCCCTGTAACGGGGCCACACGCCGTGCCCTGGTGATAGGCCTCGGCACACAGCTTGACAAATCGTGGCCCAAAATAAACGGCGACAGGGACGTGGCGCCGGTGGTGAACATGCTGAAGAGCAACGGATTCGCCGACATTACCACCCTGGTGAACGGTCAGGCCACGAAAGCTGCCATTACCGGCTCGTTCGAGTCGCTGATAGACCGCGCGGGAGAGGGGGACGTCGTCTATATCCACTTCTCGGGACACGGCCAGATGATGACCGACCTTGACGGCGACAAGGAGGATGGCAAGGACGAGGCGTGGATTCCCTACGATGCTTATATGACGTATTGCTCCAGCGACCGCGTCGAGAAGCATCTCAGCGACGACGAGATAGCCGTCTACATGACCCGTCTGCGCTCCAAGGTGGGCGACACGGGAGTTATAGCAGTGATAGTGGATGCCTGCCATAGCGGCCACTCCACGCGCGGCGACGAAGCCGACGGAGACCCGGTGGTGGTGCGCGGCGTGGATACAGACTTCAAGATTCCGGGAAAGAGGGAAGCCACACATAGCCGGCAGAGTGACGAGACGTGGGTCACGCTAAGCGCCTGCCGCGATTACCAGCTCAACCAGGAATACCGCGGCAACGGCAAGCTCTCCCATATCCTGGTGAACAACTGGCGTAGATATGCCGGACTTTCAGACGAAGCTATCTATAACAGTATCAACGACTCATACGTAACCCGCCAATATAAGTCGAAACGCGAACAGAATCCCGAACTCTCCGGGCAGACGGGCAACGTCCTTTCCGTGATATTCCGAAAAAAATGGCACGTCCACCCTTAAGACAATACAGCGACGCCGAGGTGGTGGAAGCCTACCGCTCCGGCGACAAGAAGGTGCAGCAGTACTGGTATGACAAATGCCGGTCGCACTTCTTCATGCGCCGCGCGCAATATAAAGGACTCGGCGACTATGTCTGCGACGAACTCTTCCAGGATTCTTTCATCCTGCTTTGGGAGAAGATGGAGGGCGGCCAGGTCTACCTGCTCGACGGAACGGTTCATGCCACGTCCCGCAAGGGCGACAGCGAAGTGCCCGACCTGGTGAAATACTTCATGGGAATAGTGGGAAACAAGTACCTGGAACTGCTACACAGCGGCCGGTTTATGGCCCAATACAACGAGCGCACGGGCGTCTCCGGCGAGGACTTCTTCGAGGAACTATACTGGGACGAAGACCCGGAGGTGGAGAAGGACCGCATTGTGAGCCAGTGCCTGCTGGCGCTCCCGAAGAGTTGTCTCGAAATCCTCACGCTCTTCTACTACGAGCGGAAATCGCTGGAGGAGATTCTGGCCGCGCGCCCTGAGAACAACACCTACAACGGACTGAAGACACGCAAGTCGAAGTGCATCTCCAATCTTAAGAAACACATTACCAAATCATTTGCAAAAGCTGGACTACGATGAGCGAAGATATAGACAAACGCATAGAGCGTGCCATAAGGTCGGTAGCCTCGAAGAAGGCGGAGATGGACCGTTGGGAAGAGGAGTGGAAAGAGCGCGAACGCAGAGGTGGCAGCCGTGCTGCCGCAGCCCGTGCCAAACGTGCCGATGTAGCTTGTACGGTCATTCCTGCAGCCATGCGCGTAGCCAAACCCTCGGCTAAGCCCGGACGCAAACTGTGGCGCCGTCCCTTCTTCTGGATTTCTACCGGAGCCGCGGTGATGCTAATTCTTATTGCCGGTATAAGCTTCACGTGGTTCTCGGATAATGCTCCGGAAAAGAATACTTACGACATGGTGCCGCGAGACCGCAATAGCTCTCACAGTCCGCTCGGAAGCTCAGAAACTCCGGTCGAAGCTGCTGCTCCCGATGAGCTGGAGTACGATCAAGCCGAGCCGGTGGCAGCGGCGCCTCCCGAGGCTGCACCTGCGGAATCGGAACCGGCTGTCGTGTTCCGCGGCGGCTCCACCGACTTTTCCGAGATTGTCGGCCTGATGGAATCGGGGAAGCCTGACAAGGCATTAATATTGATTGACGAGGCACTGGCCGACACCGTCATCGACCCCGACATGACTCCCGAACGCATCGAGTATCAGCGCGGACTGATAGCCGACCAACGCTACGAGCTGCTGTGGCTCAAAATCAACGCCCTCTATGAGAGCGGCAGACATGCCGAAGCCGTCGACCTGTTGAAAACTTATTGCAGGACCGAAGGCGAACATCAGAAAGAGGCAAAAGCGTTGCTTAAAAAAATCAAGAAATGAAACGGATAAGACTGATCATAATACTGGCGTTGGCCGCGGTGGCGATATGCCGCGCCGACACCTATTTGGACTACCTAAAGGCTGGCAAGACAGCCAAAGACGACAAGAACTTCGAGCTGGCCCGCAGCTTTTACAAACAGGCGCTCTCCATGGTTCCGGAAGATTCCATACAAGAAATTTACGAACTGAACTCGCGGTTGCAGATGCTATGTATGCTTGAACTTCAAGACTATGACGAAGCGCTCTATTATGGGAAACAGAAAGTAGCGCTTTGTAAAAAATATGGAAGCACAGGCCCTGACATGGCAGAAGACTATAATATGGTAGCCGCCAATTACGCCCGGATGAAAGATAAACAGAACTGTTTCAATTATCTTGATTCCGCCACTTATTGTCTTCAAAACCCCACGGCCAAGAATCTGAAGCAAGTAATAGAGATGTTGGGAAGCATAGCCATGGCTTACGGACAGCTCGATGAATGGGAGAAGGCAGCCTCAAACTTCGAGATTGCTCTGAAATACTCGGAAAAACGACCACTCTGCGATGCGCATATCAAGCTTTTGGCCCTCTATGCTAATTCGCTTTATAAGCAAAAAAATACTCCGAAGCTCTGGATATTTTCAAAAAGCGTTTGACTCTGGCAGAGCAGTTTTATGACAAAGCCTCCGATGATTACCGGCTCGCATATTACTGCGTAGCCAATATGATGGCCTTCTCCGGCGATACCGTAGGCGGGGGACAACTACTGATGGATGTCGAAAAGCAGTACCGCGATGCCGTAACTTCCTCGTTGCGAGACCTCCCCTCTGAGAAACGCCAACCCTACCTACAGAGTTCCATAGACCTAATAAACAATATGATTCCTTTCGGAATAGAGGCCAAGTTCAACGAAGACGAGTTTACCGAGATGGCTTACAACGGGTTGTTGCTGACCAAAGGACTCTTGCTTGCCTCCGAAAAGAGCCGCGCCGACATAATATCGCGCTACGGCACAGACGCCGACAAAGAACAACTGCGCTCCCTGAACACCCTGCAGCACACCCTTACGGAACTCATGGCAGACCCGCAGGCCGACCCGTCGCGAACGGCGTCCGTCTTCAACGAGATAAAGCGACTCGACGCCGAGCTGGCCGAGTCGTGTGCCGAATACGGCAACCTCGCCGCCTTCGCCGACATTACCTATAACGACGTCAAAGCCAAGCTGAAAGATGACGAAGTACTGCTCGACTTCGCCGACTTCAAGCCGCTGAGCAAACCGCGCCAGTATGTCTGCTTCGAGATACGCCGCGACCAGACGCACCCGAAAGTGCACTATGTCTGCAACGGCGCCGAACTCGACTCGCTGCTCTCGCTCGAGGGTGGCGTCTGGAGCAACCTTTATACCGGAGAAGCGGCCGCCGACATGGCGCGCATAGTGGGCCGTCCCCTCGCCGCGATAATAGGCGACGCCCGCACGGTCTAATACGTTCCCTCCGGAGTGTTCCACAAGCTCGCCATCGAGGCGGTGCCGATGGGAGATGAGGGCGCCGCTTGCGACCGTTACGACTTACGGCGCCTCTCCTCGGCGCGCGAGCTGCTCGCCCCCTCCCGTCCCCTTTCCTCATCTACGTCACAGCTTTACGGCGGCCTTAATTACGACTACGGCATTGCCGAGCCTGCCTCCGGAAAGCGGCTCAAGCAGTTGCCGCAGTCGCTGAAGGAGGTACGGGAGATTTCGCGGTTAATGGGCGGCGACAATGTTACGCTGCTGACCGGGGACCTCGGAGTGAAGTCAACGTTCCTGGGGATGGACGGCCACTCGCCCGACGTGCTGCACCTCTCCACCCACGGCTATTACTATGCTCCGGACGACCGCAATCTCCCCGCTTCGCTAAAAGGGTATGACGACGCCATGTCTCTCTCCGGCCTCTATCTGACGGGAGGCAACCGCGGGTTCCTCGGCCTCGAAAAAGGCGCCGGTATGCTCAGCGCCGAAGAGATTTCACACTTCGACCTCCATAACCTCGGCCTCGTGTGCCTCGCCTCCTGCCATTCCGGCCAGGGGGAAGTGACCTCCGAAGGAATCTACGGGCTGCAACGCGCCTTCAAGAAAGCCGGTGCCGGCAGCATAGTGATGAACCTATGGGAAGCCAGCGACGTGGCCACCGAGTGTTTCATGACCAACTTCTACACCGACCTGCTGACGGGAAGCCGCGACCTCCGCAAAGCCTTCCGTTACGCCCGCGACCAGGTGCGCCAGAAGTACCCCTCCCCCTTCTATTGGGCCGGCTTCACGATGATAGATTGAAATGCCCCAAGCCTTATATACATTCCGCTAAAATGAGAAAAGAGCTGATTTTCGGTCAGCTCTTTGTTTCTTATTTGGGGAGGATTTACGGGTGTTTGAGGCGGGAGCGACGCCCTATCCATAGGTTGCGGCAGTAGGCTATGAAGCCTACGCTCTGGCCCAGGATGAGCACGGCGTCGACGCGCATTATGGCGTAGCTGATGATGATGCCGGAGCCTAACAGGGAAATCCACCAGAAGCCGGGGGGCAGCACCGACTCGCGGTCATGCCGCGAGACGAGCCACTGGTAGATGAACCGCAATGTGAACAAAACCTGCCCCGCGCTGCCGTAGACGACGAGCCAGACGGGGATGTCCGGGTCGCCGAAGAATTTGTCCGCGGCATCGCTGGCGCTCCCTGCCACAAGCGCGATGGCCACAACCGGAGTGAACAGCAATATCCACGCCGGTATCTTGGGTATACGCGCCCAAACCCCTTTCATCTTCAGGTTCCAGAGGTAGATGTAATATGAGATGAACTGCCCGAGCACAATCGCGAAGTCGTTGCGCAGCCAGCCGTAGATGCAAAGCAGGTATGCCCCGGCGATGCTCAGTATCCAGAAGAGCGCGGGGGAAAGCACCTTCTTGGCGCGTTCCGAGAGAATCCACTGCACGAGGATGCGCGCCGAGAAGAATCCCTGTGCCAGCAGCCCGATGCAAAGTATGCCCCACTGTGCGGCGGTCATTTCACGTTGGTGTTATCTATGTTATAGCGAATGTATTTCGCCCTCATCCAGCGGTATGCGAAGCAGGCGAAGAAGGGGCCGGCCAAGCGGTTCCACAGCCCGTATTTCGACACTCCGGCGATGCGCGGGAAGTGGCGCACCGGCACTTCGTAGAACTTGCCGTCTTCGAGCATCATGAGCGCCGGCATGAAGCGGTGCATCCCCTCGAAGAAGGGCACCCGCTTGGCATAGTCGGTCCACATCACCTTGAGCGGGCATACGGAGTCGGTGGCGGTGTCGCCGGTCATGAAGCGGCGGAAGGAGTTGGCTATCCTCGACTGCGTGTTCTTGAACCACGAGTCCTTGCGGTTGGCGCGTATGCCGCTCACTATCTGGTGGGTGTCGGCATGTTTGAGGAGCAGCGGGAAGTCGTGGGGCGTGGTCTGCAGGTCGGAGTCTATGTACCCCATGAGGCGGCTTTCCACGGTGTCGATGCCGGCCTTCATGGCGGTGCTTACGCCGTGGTTCACCGAGCTGGAGATGTAGTAGAAGTCCGGGCGGCGCGAGCAGATGTCGCGTATCTTGTCGAGGGAATCGTCCTTCGAGCCGTCGTTGACGAAAAGGACGCAAGTGGAAATCGGGGCTTCCTTAAGGTAGTCGGAGAACTCCTTCTCAACCCTTTCCATGTTGTCGGTCTCGTTGTAGACGGGCACGACTATTGTCATTTCATATTGCGAGGTCTTGTTCATTGCTTCTTCTTGATGATTGTAATGCGGTTGTAGAGGAGGTCGGTGTAATGCTGTTTGCCGGGGGCATGGTGGTTGTTGTCATAAGTGCCGATGTATACGGTATCCACCTGAGCCAGGACTTCGCGGGGCAGGAGCTCACCCACCGGACGGTTGGAAACGGTGACCATCGGCAGGCGTGCCATTACGGAATCCGGATTGGCATAGTCGAGGGGACGCACCCTGCGGCCGGCTTCGAGCACCATCTCCATGCGGGGCGTCTGCGTGGGATGCAGGTAATAGAAGTCATATCCGCGGAGGCGCGGGTCGTGGCGCGTGGCGGAGATGGAGTTGTACTGCGGGTTGGAGAAGAAGTGCGAAATCTGCCCCATGAGCATGACTTCGGCCACTATGAAGATGCAGCAGACGCTGTCCACGAATGTGTGGACGTGTCCCTTCACCGTGGTGACGGCCATCACCGCGGCGATGCCGAGGAAAAGTACGGCGCACACTACCGCCACCCAAGCGTTCACCTTCTCCATCCCCAGCCAAAGGTAAATCACCGCTCCGGAGAGGCCGAGGGTGATGACGGTAATCAGCCAGCCGTTGATGCGGTAGAGCAGGCATGACCATTTGTCCCGGTTCCAATTGTCGGACACCCATTCGAGCCACAGCCCGACACTCATGGCACACGGGGCGCAGAGCGGCAGCAGGTAGCGCATCTTCTTCTCGGGCATGAAGGAGAGCAGTATCACGGTAGCCAGCATCCACGTGACGCCAAAGAGCAGCGCCTTGTCGCGGCGCATCCGGCGCAGGAACAGTGGACTGAACAGCGCCGCCAGCGTGGCCAGCGCCCACACTCCCATCTCGGCGAAGAAACGCCAGTAATAGTACCACGGCCGCACGTTGTGGTTGACCCACGAGGCCGATTCCTTGTTGAAGACGTATGACGCCACTTCGGGGTGGAAGACATAGACGCTGATGTACCACCACACACTAATCACGACCGTCAGCGCTATCATCAGGGTAAGCCCGAGGCCGGTGCCCTTTCCGCCGTGCGGACGGCCGTAGAAGGCGCAGGCTATGATGAAAGGAAGCAGCATCGCAAAGAAGGAAACCGGCCCCTTGCTCATGAACGAGAGGCCCATGAGGAGTCCGGCAGCGACGAAGGTCCACACCCGCCTCCTGACCGTTTCCGGACGGTAGAAGAGCTTGAAGAGCAGCCATACGGCCCCTTGCATGAAGGCATGGCAGTAGATGTCCCACGTGGCGGTGCGCCCCATCAGTATCACGTTGTAGCACGTCAGGAATACCAGCGTCGAGGTCAGTGCCGCCCTTTTGCTGCGAGCTATCACTTTTACGGTCAGGAAGAAGAACAGCACCCACAGAGCGCCCATGACACCGGCGGCGGCACGTTGCGCCACGATGTTCTCAGGCGACACGGCCTCGATTATGGCCGCCACCCACGTAGGCAACGGCGGTTTCTCCAGCCGCAGGTCGCCGTTCATCGTCGGCACCATCCAGTTGTCGTACTCCACCATTTCGCGGGCCGTGACAAGGTTTCGCGCCTCCATTATGTCGGAGTCGAGCACACCGGCATTGGCGAAGAACGCCAGGATGCAGACCACCACGAGCCATACATATCTTTGTTTCCCGATAATTTCTTTCATCTCGATAAGTGTTGAAGTGCAAAATTACAAAATCCCCCCGGTATGTGCAAATCAAACTGACGCATCCACTCAACGGCGGGACAATTTGCAAAAAAACCGGAGGTTGTATATCAGGAACATAGGCTATTACGAGAAAGCGGGCGGCCGATTGGGGGCTGTCCGCTTATGATTCTTTTTGGGGCTTTTTGGGCGGCAGTTAGCGGCCGTAGATTTTTATTTCGGAGAGGCAGAGATCGTTCCATTTGGCACCTCGGTGGAAGTTGCCGTCGTGGAACAGGAGGCCGACGGCGCGCGTGGGCTGCGAGTTGTCGAAACTTGCGCTTACCGGGAAGTATTGCATCTCCATGCTGTCGCGTATCGGGCCTTCGTAAATGATGTCTTCTTTGTTGATGAAACCTGCCTCCTGGTCCTCGCCGTATTCACCGTCAAACTCGGGGTGATAACGATAAATTGTCACCTTCGAGGCTCGGGTGTTGTTCTTGAACGACGTGGAGTTCTTGCAATAGCCGTTTTGGAGCTCCACGCCGGTAATCTTCGCAGGCGAGGCAAGTTCGAATACCGGGCCTTGGATTATGCCGTTATCGTAGTAATCATCGATTTGCGAAAGCTTTGCTGCCCAGGCGGTTGCGGAATTACCGTCTATCATATTGCGGGGATGGTAGTTGTTGCCGGCCTGGTTGTTGAGCTGGTAAGAACACCATGCCGAAGCCACGCGCAGTTCGTTGCGGGGTTCTGCTGCCACGGCGGCTGTCTCCTCCTGAGAGGCGGACGCCGCTTCCGTTGCCTCTCCAGCGTTTGCGCCGTCAACGGCCGTTACCTGCGTGGAATCGGCGCCCGCCGGTGTTTCTGCCGCAAAAGTCTTGTAGAGGAAGATACTTGACGGGATGGCGATTAGCACCGCGGCTGCAGCAATGAGAGCCGTCTTGCCGATGCCGCGTTTCCGCTCTGCGGGTGCGTGGTTGAAATCATTCTCCGGTGCGTAGCCGTGGTTCCGGAAGTTGACGAGCGTGGCGTTATCATCCCCTGCCGGTGCAGGATTCTCTACCTTGAACGTGCTGATGAGGTTCATGAACTCGGCGGCTGACTGCGGACGGGCGTCACGCATAAGCGACATAGCCTTGAAGACGGCGTGGCTGACGGACGGCGAAACGTCGGCCGGCAACTGCGGAAGCTTTGCGCCGGAAGCGCGTTTCAGCGCGTCGACGGGCGTTTCTCCCGAAAGCATGCGGTAGAGTGTGGCGCCCACGGAATAGATGTCGGTGGCCGCGCTGTATTGGCTGGCGTCGCTGCTGCATTGTTCCGGCGGCGCGAAACCTGGCGTCAGACCGAAGGTCGTGGCCGTGACACCGCCGTTGTCGGCAAACTGCTTGCTCGTGCCGAAGTCGATTATCACCACCTTGCCGTTGCGATCCACCATTATGTTGTCGGGCTTTATGTCGAGGTGGAGGTGTCCCATGGAGTGCACGTAGTCGAGCGCCTCGCACACCTGCGAGATGTAAGAAAGAGCCTCTGCTTCGGGGAGACGCGACTTCTCGCGCAGAATGTCGCCCAGGGAGCAGCCGTCCACGTAGTCCATGACGTAATAGGCGGTTCCGTTTTCCTCAAATACGTCGGTAACGTGCACGATATTAGGGTGTTGTAACGTAAAGAGCACCTTTGCCTCACGAATGAAACGCTCCTTGAGTTTGGAGACGAACTCAGTTTTGCTCAGGGTTCCGATGCTCACGCGGCCGGTCTGCTCGTCGCGGTTGCAGTAGTCCTGCGGGAAAAACTCTTTGATAGCCACGCGTGCTTGCATGAGGGTGTGCTCACCCTCGTAGGTGCAGCCGAAGCCGCCGCTGCTTATGAATCTGACAATCCTGTATTTTTTGCCAGCCAAAAATGAACCGTTGCTCAGTGCCATGATGAAAGTTCGTTTATATCTACAATATTTCGCAAAGTTAACAAATTTCCGTCAAACCTGCAAAGTCCAATTCGTTCCAGAACGTGTCCACATACGACTTTCCTCGTTTCACGCACCGGAGTTCCCGGACGAAAGGCGCCCCTGAAAATTTGCTTATTTGAAATTTCTTCAGAAAAGACGCGGCCATTCGGTTTTTTTGTTGTAACTTTGCCGTACTGAAATTATCCGCCGCCCGGCGACGCGTTTTGTTTCCACTCACGAAGCGCACGAACGCCATCGCCAACGCGGCACGTTACGAAAACTTTTAATACTTGCGGCAGGCCGTCGGGACCCTCCCTCCCCTTTCTCCCGATACCCGCACCTCCCCTCCGGCCGCCTCCTACTGTATATGAAATTATCTGACCTGAAACCCGGACAAAAATGTGTCATTACTAAAATCCTGGGACACGGCGCCTTCCGTAAGCGCGTCATGGAGATGGGGTTCGTCCGCGGACGCGAAGTGGAGGTGCTGCTCCAGGCGCCGCTTCACGACCCGGTGAAGTATGCCCTCATGAATTATGAAATCTCGCTGCGCCGCGCCGAAGCGGAGATGATAGAGGTCGTCCCCATACTCGACGACGCCCTCTCGGACAGCGTGGTGATTCCCAAGCCTGAAACAGCCGAGCACGAAGAGCGCGAACACCGCCCCGAGCAACCCGGCCGTACCATCAACGTGGCACTGATAGGCAACCCCAACTGCGGCAAGACCTCCATCTTCAACCGCGTGAGCGGCTCACACGAGCATGTGGGGAACTACGCCGGCGTCACTGTTTCCGCAAAGGAGGGTAAAATCCATTACAAGGGTTACACGTTCAATATAGTGGACCTCCCCGGCACTTACTCCATATCGGCATATTCCCCCGAGGAGAAATACGTGATGCGCTACCTGCGCGAGGAAACGCCCGACGTGATCGTGAACGTGGTGGTGGCCTCCAACCTGGAACGCAACCTCTACCTCACCACCGAGCTCATAGACATGAACCGCAGCATGGTGATAGACCTCAACATGTACGACGAGCTGAAGAAGTCGCCCAACGTGCTTGACTACAAGTTGCTGGGCAAGATGCTCGGCGTCCCGGTGGTTCCCACGACGGCATCGACCGGCCGCGGCATCGACAAGCTCCTCGACACTATCATCAAGGTCTATGAGATGAAACATCCGGACGTGCGCCACATCCACGTAAAGATGCGTCCTGAAGTGGAAAAAGCCATGCGGCAGATCATCGACGCCATAAAGGCCGACCACTCCATAGGACACTACGCCGCACCGCGCTTCATAGCCGTAAAGTTGCTGGAAGAGGACCCCGAGATGCTCAAGCAGATAGAACGCGCCGACACGCACGCCCACATCCTTGAAGTGGTGAAAAACGCCCGCGAGCAACTGCGCCGTGACCTCGGCGAAGACATCAATACCATCATCTCCGACGAGAAATACGGCTTCATACGCGGTGCCCTCCGCGAAACTTTCGTGGCGGGTGAGAAGGAGGAGCGCCGCTCTACCAAGGTCATCGACGAGATTGTGACCAACAAGCTCTTCGGCTTCCCCATCTTCCTGCTGGTGATGTGGCTGATGTTCTGGTGCACTTTCACCCTGGGACAATACCCGATGGACTGGCTGGAGAGCGGTGTCACCTGGCTCAGCGAGACGCTGGGGCGCTACATGAACCCCGGGCCGCTGAAAGACCTTCTGCTCGACGGCGTGATAGGAGGCGTGGGAGGCGTCATTGTCTTCCTGCCCAACATCCTCATACTCTACGCTTTCATCTCCTTCATGGAGGATTCCGGCTACATGGCGCGCGTGGCTTTCATCATGGACAAGCTGATGCACCGCATGGGGCTCCACGGAAAGTCGTTCATCCCGCTGGTGATGGGCTTCGGCTGCAACGTGCCGGCCATCATGTCGTCGCGCATCATCGAAAGCCGTTCCTCGCGACTGATAACCATTCTGGTCAACCCCTTCATGTCATGCTCCGCGCGCATCCCTATCTACGTGCTGCTATGCGGCGCCTTCTTCCCGCACTCGGGCACATGGGTTTTCTTCGGTCTTTACATCCTTGGCATAGCGGTGGCCGTCGTCACGGCGCGGCTGCTGCGCCGCTTCTGGTTCAAGAAAGACGAAACGCCTTTTGTGATGGAGCTTCCCCCCTACCGCGTCCCCACCGCCAAAGCGGTGCTTCGCGACATGTGGTCTAAGGCACGGCAATACCTCCAGAAAATGGGCGGCCTGATACTGGTGGCCTCCGTCATCATCTGGGCGCTCTCCTACTTCCCGCGCGCCGAACATAGCGACGTCCCCGCTCAGTATTCCGAAGAAGTACTGGGTTCAATGCCGCAGGATTACCTCTCCACCCTCGACGCCGAACAGCGTGAGGAAGCGGTCACCACCCAATACCAGCAGAGCAACTCCATCCTGGCCCACATCGGGCACTTCACCGAACCGGTGGTGCGCCCCTTGGATTTCGACTGGCGCGTGTCGGTATCGCTGCTCACTGGTGCCGCCGCCAAGGAGGTCGTGGTCTCCACCCTCGGTGTCCTCTACGTCGGCGACGACAACGAGCAGGCGCTTTCCGAACGGCTGCGCACACCTTCGCCGCTTACCGGGGAAGCACCCTTCTCCACCGCCTCGGCTCTGGCCTTCATGGTCTTCGTGCTGCTATACTGCCCCTGTGTGGCCACGCTGGCCGCAATCGTGCGCGAAACCGGCTCGTGGCGATACGCCGCTTTCTCACTGTGCTATAACACCGCCCTGGCATGGGTTCTCGCTTTCGCAGTTTACCACATAGCCCTGCTCTTCTAAAACGACATGAAGACTTCTCTCATCATCACCACTTACAATTCCCCCGACCGCCTCGAACTGGTGCTCCTCACCGTATTGGCGCAGACCGAAATGCCCGACGAAGTGCTGGTAGCCGACGACGGCTCGGGTCCCGAAACCGCCGCATTGATACGCCGAATGGCAGTCAAATGCCCCGTGCCGCTCATCCACGTGTGGCATGAAGACTGCGGTTTCCGCGTTGGGACCATCCGCAACAAAGCCATAAAACGCGCTTCCGGCGACTATATCATCCAGATAGACGGCGACATGATGTTGCATCCCGACTTCGTGGCCGACCATAAAAGCGCTGCAAAACCGGGCCACTTCATCATCGGCTCGCGTGTGTCGCTGAAAAAGGAGTTTACCGAAGAGGTAATCTCGCGCAAGCTCACCCTCTTCCCTATCCTGAAATACTGGTCGGGGATGCGCCATGCCGCCAACCGGCTGCGCCTCCCCATAGTGCCGCTCTTCTTCTCCAACCTGCGTTCGCAGGACATCACCTACGCGCGGAGCAGCAATATGGCGGTGTGGAAAAGCGACCTGCTCAAAGTCAACGGCTACAACGAAGACATAAACGGCTGGGGCCGCGAAGACTCCGAACTCTCCTGCCGCCTCTACTTCGCCGGCGTGAAGAAAGGCTACCTTAAGTTCAAGGCCGTGCAATACCACCTTTCCCATCCCACCAACGGCCGCAGCTATCTGGACCGCAACACCGAGATAATGAACCGCACCATAGCCGCCCGTTCCGTCTGGACCCCCAACGGCATAACCAAACAAGCCAAATAATCCCGAACCGGAAACTTCGTTCGTGACAATACGAATAAAGAGCCGCGGCATTGCTGTCGCGGCTCCTGTATAGTGTAAAAGAGTGTTCTGCTTAGAAATAGAATGAGGGCTGGTCGCCGCTGCCCAAGGCGCAATGCTTACGGCCGGTTGCGAGCGTCGCTGCGTCGAAGGTGTTGTTCTTTATGAAAGCGTCAGCCCAAGCCTTCGAGGCGGCTTCCGTGGCGAAGTTGCCGGTACGGATAGTTTTGAAGGCGCAAGATGTGGTGATGTCAGCCTCTTCTTTCTCTTTCTCTCCCCAGTTGCTGAAAGAGCAACCGGTGATATTGATGACGTTGGCAACAGAAGCTGCGGTTTCGGCACTTCCCTGGATGAAAATTCCATGACCCCACGACGACTTGATTGTGGTGTTGGTAATCGTGAGATTATATACCTTGTTGGGAATCAGACAGTCAAAGAACATTCCGTAACGGTCGGAACCGGCTGGTTGCACTGCTGCTTTGGTTATGGTGCAGTTGCTTATGGTTACCGGAGTACGGAGTCCGAGACAGATTGAAGTGACATCCATTTTGTCCAATGTTAAGGAAGCGACACCGGTGGTGTCAAAATTCTTGGAATATCCGCCGGCGTTGATGGAAACAGGGCCTTCGGCGGTATAGTTCTTCAGTATGATGTGAACATTCGTGGCTATGCTTCCTGAAATACCGACGCCACCGGGTGTAGCGGTCTGACCGGGAGCATGTTTTTGGGTGGCACCCACTACAGCTCCGATAAGGTCAGAAGGGGTGATGTTATTGTAGTTTGTGCCCAGATCCTGGATGATGGTCACATTGTCGGCTGTATTACCGCTGACCTTAAATGCCGGAAGTGAAGTTGTCCAGTCCATCCAGCCTATAACACCGCCTACGTGGCGGTAGCCCTGCACTGTGAGGTTGCTGGCTTTGTTCCCGGAGATAGTGGCGCCGCCCTGCCATACGCCGCCTACTACGCCGCCTACTTTGTCGCCATTGTCGCCGTTATAGAAGTTCGATACTATCTTTCCACCGTTAACGGTGCAGTCCTTTACGCCGAACTCCTTGCCGTCGTTGAGGTTGAGCATCTTGTAGACGTAAGCCACGACGCCGCCTGCATAGTGGTCGCTGCTGACGTTGGCGTTCACAACGTTGACGTTCTTGACCATACCTGTAATGCTACCGAAGAGACCGGCCACGGCTTTTTCGCCGGTAGCTACGCAGTTAAGGTTCGAGACGGTGTGGTTCTTGCCGTCGAATACGCCGTAGAAGCCGCCTTCACCTTGGGCCTGACCGCCCCCTACCGGTGTCCAGGGCTGGTTGGCGAGGTCGATGTCGTTTTCAAGAGTTACTGTATAACCGTCGAGCTTGTTGCCGTCGTTGACCATTTTCGCGAAGCCGGCGAACTCGGCCGGGGTGTTGATGCTTACGGTCTTGGCTTCTTCGTTTACAACGGGAGTTTTCACCGTGCCGTCCCAGTACTGGATATTGCCGGCGTTTCCGGCGAAAGCGGGCTGGATGGTGACGGTGAAGTCAGTGCTGGAGGTCAGCAGTGAACCGTAGATGTTGGTCTGATAGTTGGCACGCATAGGGGCGTTGGGCACGCTGATGGTGTTCATCACTTCCTCACCACGCATTACGGTGAAAGTCAGGTCGTTGACATCATTCTCGTTGGCGGAAGCCAGCACATAGTTCATCGAGAGATAACGGTAGCCGTCCATCGGATTGGGGCCTGCGGGGAATTCGGTCTGCGAGGGAACTCCGGCTGCTGTGAAGTTGACTGTGGAGTTGCCGCTGAGTTCGCCGCTAACGAGGTTGAGGACGTTAGGCATATCGGCCTTCATGTAGAGTGTGGTTTTGAGCCGGGCGAGGTTCTCGCCGTAGGCGGAGGTGACGACTTTCTGCGTGGCATCGTCCGTGCCGAAGTTCACCTGAGCGAAGGGACGGTAGAGGTCCACCTCTTCGGTTGTGCCGCCGGCCACCGTCACTGTCTTCACAGCATAGAACGCATCGCAGTTCTCGTTGTTCTGAACGGCCTTGGTGTAGTCTACGGTAAAGTTCTGGGTGTCCGAAGCGTAAGAGTAAAGACCCTCCGGAGCGCTTGAAGATTGCGCCAGGAATACTACATCGTATGTTTCGCCGTTCACCAGCTCGAGAGGTACTGTTGCCGATAGATTGATGTCGGTTGAGCCGGTCATCAGTACGGTCTTGTCGCCATGTTTGTAGACGTAATAAGAAAGGGTGTTGGCAGTAGTGCCGTCGCCGAAGGCACGCGAGCCGAGTTCGGCGGGAAGCTGTGCCGTGAAGGTAATCTTGCCGCTACCGTCACCGCCATTAAGAGGCTCGTCGGAAGAGCAGGATGTGAGGACCAAGCCTACGCAGGCTATGGCCATTGCAGAAATCAAAAGATTCTTCATGTGTTTGTGGATTAAATAATAAAAATATGGAAATTAAATTACTTTATGTCATATTACGGGTATTTTACAGGAAAATATCAGAATTGCGGCAACCGTATTGTGGAAAACGGATACCACCGGAGGTCTTCGTTACAGAACTGATTGCAACTAGCGACTCATTCCGGTTGCAAAGATAGTAATAAAAATCCGCGTTACCCCTCCCCGAAGTGTTAATTTTTATTAAAATTACAAAAAATTGCACATAATCCCTTCCGCCCACATTCTTCTTTGCCACATTGTGGCCGGATTCTTGCGCAGACCGATTTTATTTGCTAACTTTGTGAAGGCGATTTTCGCCTGTTCCATCTTTAACCCTCATAAGTTATTGGCTTTCAGATGTATGAAGAATGTAATAGTTGACTTCTCGAAATTGGGCGCGATGTGCGGTTTCGGCGAGATTTGCCGTAACTTCGCTCCGCGCCTCGCCTCCGCCAATGTGCCGGGCATCCATTTTATTTTTATTGTTCCCAAAAAGTTTGTCGGCACGTTCGGCGACAATATAGACTACGTCTCCACCGAGAACAAGAATGCGGAACTGAAGAAATGGCGGGGGAAGATTGACCTTTGGCATGCCACCGACCAGCAATTATCTCTCGGCATGAGAGGCGGCGGCATAATATCGCTCCTCACCATCCATGACCTCAACTATCTGAAAGAGAAGAAAGGGGTACACCGCATAAAACACATCTTCCGCACCAAATGGCTCGCCGCCCGTGCCGATTATATCACCTGCATTTCTAATTATGTCCGCGATGATGTAGTTGAACACCTAAATCCGAAGGGGAAGGGACTGCAGGTCATCTATAACGGCATACAGGACATAGAGCGCCAGGCGCAGAGGAAGCCCGCTTTCATAGCCGACGGCGAGAAGTTTTTCTTTACCATCGGCCAAATCAGGGAAAAGAAGAATTTCCACACTCTCGTGCCCATAATGAAGTATTTTCCTGACATGAAACTCTACATTTGCGGCGACTCGCATTTCAGCTATAGCAAGGATTTGCGGAAAGTGATAGAGACCGGGGGATGCGGCCGTGTGGAGCTGACTGGAATAATAACCGACGAAGAGAAAAACTGGATGTTCGCCAATGCGTGCGCGTTCCTGTTCCCGAGCCGTCTGGAAGGATTCGGCATTCCCGTCCTGGAGGCAATGCGTATGCGCTGCAAGGTGTTCTCGTCGCGCTACAGCAGCCTGCCGGAGGTATGCTCCGAACACGCCTCATATTGGGACGACTACAATCCGGAGAGCATGGCGGAGGTGGTGGCCGACGGCATATCCCACTGGCACCGAGACAGCCCCGAGGCGCAGGCGGCCTATGATTACAGCCGCAAGTTCAACTACGACGAATATACCCGGCAGTACATAGCGCTATATACCAAGCTTCTTGCAGAACGGAAGTAAACGTTGCCACACCCTCTCCACGGTAATGGCGTCATAACGGGCCGCGGCGTCCATCTCCGGCAACCGGTCGGCCGCTATTATGTCGGCCGGGGAAATTCCCTCGGTCGGTATTTTTTCATCCTCCGGGAGCCACGTTTTCTTGCTTGCCATTGGGGAACATATCACGAACGACGGCTTCCCCATGGCCTGCACGATATGACGCGCTCCCCCCTCGTTGCCGAAATAGAAGGTGGAGAGCGATGCCATCGCCGCAAGCTCACGGGGGCTTTTGGCCTGTATGTCTATAAGGATGTCCTTGTCGGTATCCAGCATCCGGTGGATTTCCAGCGCGTTCTCTTCCTCTCTGCCCGGCGCATAGTTGAATATGATCTGGCAATCGGGAAACTCTTTATGAAACAGACGTAGCGTCTCGGCCATGCGCCGTTTGTCCCATGTCTTCTCCGGCAGTTTCGCGGTGACGCCGGCTATCATTATCGGCCGTGTGAAGTCAATCCCCTTTTCAGCCATCTGCTTGGCAAACTCATCCTTCTCCGCTTCCGTGATGTCTATGGTGAACTTGCTGTGGACGGTCCTCTTCCCGTTGTCGGGAAGCAACGGCTGTATGAGCTTGAAGTTATGGTCGAGCATCGACTCGTCGCTCTTGCAACCGCCCACTCGGTGGTTGAACAGCAACGGCGTGTAGGGTTTCCTTATCCCCATCCTGTATCTGGAGCCGAGGCTGAACAAAGTGAAGGGAAGCGTATTGACCGTGGAGCGCATGTCTATGATGACATCGTAATGCTTTGCGTGGACTACCTTCCACACCTTCGTAAGGTACTGCAGGAAATTGTGACGCTCGTCATCGCTGAAGGCCAATATGTTGTCAATGCTTTTGTGGTGTTGGAAAAGCGGGGCGATGCGCTCGTTCAGCACAACGTCCACAGTAGCCTCCGGATAAGTCTCCTTCAGGGCGTTTATCATGGCCGTAGCCAATATCATGTCGCCCATTTGCCGGAAGCGTATCACGAGAATGGATTTTACCGGTTTCATGAATCCTGTCAGGTTTGCGGCGTAAATTGCGGGTCAGTTTTTGCGGAGTGCCAGCAGTGTCCAGTCGTTGTCCGATTCTGCGTTTTGTACTGATAGGCCAAGCTTTGCGGCTTCTTCTGCGAGCATCGGCACGTCCCGGCTGTAGAAGCCGCTGAGCAGCATCGTGCCGCCGCGTTTCAATGCCGCGGCATAGAGCGCCATGTCGGCAAGCAGGATGTTGCGGTTTATGTTGGCTATGAAAAGGTCCGCCGGCGCGAGGCCGTCGAGAGCCGAAGCGTCGCCGTGGATGAAGCAGGCCATGCTGTCGTTGAGCTTCCCGTTCTCCATCGCATTCTCGTATGCCATGCGGTCTATCTCTATTCCCGTGGCGGAAGATGCGCCGAGTTTGAGCGCAAGGATGGCCAGTATCCCGGTTCCGGTGCCCATGTCTATGACGCGCTTGCCCTGCAAGTCTGTTCCGAGCAGACGGCGCACTATGAGCGACGTGGTGAAATGATGGCCGGTGCCGAATGCCATCCTCGGGTTTATCTCTACACGGATGCGCGCCTCCGGCAGATCAGTGTGGCGAGTGGAATGGATGAGGCACTCCCCGCCTATCAGAATAGGCTTGAACTCGTTCTGCTCCCACTCCTTGTTCCAGTCCTGAGTCTCGATTTCGGAGTGAGAGAGGGTGAAGGAGGTTGGAATGGGAAAGTCGTCTAAGGCGGCGCGGACGTCGTCTTCGCTGAATTTGTTTTCAGGGACGTATGCCGTCAGGCCGCGGTCGTCCGCCTCGAACGATTCGTATCCGAGGGGCGCGAGGGCATCGGCGGCAAGGTCGGTGATGTCGGCGCTACAGGGGTCGCAGTCCACCCGCAATGCTATGTAGTTCATTAAGTTGCTGATAAGGGTTTGGATGGGAGGGTTTTACTTTTTACGTTTGAAGAGGGAGAGGGCTTTCCTCACCGTAGAGAAGGCCGAAATGCCTAACATGAAGTAGTCGGCATACGAGAGCCCTGCCACAGCTTTCTGTAGCATTCCCGGGAGTTTGGAAGGCAAACCTGAGTTTTTTGAACGGCCGAAGATGGAGCGTCGGCGCAGGTTGTTCACGCCGCGGAGCGCCTTCTCCTTGGCATATTCGCGTTTCAGCGCGTAGAGGGCGCGCTGGTACCGTATCTCGCTGAGCGTATAGCCTTTAAACTCAGCTTTGTTGCTGACTTCGAGTTCTTCGCTCTCGGCAAATATCATATCCTGTTCAGCCATGGTCAAGCCTCCTTATTGATTAAAAGTTTGGTAAGCATCCGTGCCAAGGGATTGAATATAAGCGGTTTGCGCAGAAGCGCCACTATTATGGCGAGCACGAGGAACACTCCTCCGGTGCAGAGATAGGCAAGGGTGGTGCCCACCAGCGGTGCGAACACGCCCACCAGGCACAGCGAAAAGATAATAAGCGCTATCATGACCAGCAGGAAGAGGATGGCCGCCAGTCCGATGGTGCCCAGGAAGATGGTCAGCTTCTCGGCCAGCGTCAGCTTGGCGTATTCCGCCTCGCAGCTTATCCACTGCTTTACCTGCGCTATGATGTCGCGTATTTCATCAGACAATTTTTCTTTCATAACAATGATGTAATTTACACGAAGCGGAGCCCGAACGTAGAGACACGCTCCCCCGTGAAGTTGGAAATACAGACAAGGGCGACGCAGAGTGAAGATAGGTTCATCCTGTGCCGCCCTTCTATATGAGGGTTATCCGTTTGTTGCCTTCCGGGCTTTCCGGAACAGTTTTTCCGGCTCGGCGCCTTCCCCGCGGTCAGGGTTTATGACCTCCGGAGGACGGCAACTTTGCGGGCAGTGTCATTCATTTGGCGTCGCCCGAGAGTTCTGCCACGAGAGCGTCAACCTCGGCGTCGGAGATGTTTATGCCACGGCGTTTCAGGATTTTGCAGATACGTTTGCGCACGTCCTCACCCTTTTCGGGAGCGAACAGCAATGCGGCGCCCGCTCCTACTATTGCTCCGCCGAGGAAGGCATACAGAAGATACAGTCCTTTTTTCATTGTCCTTCGGTTTTAACGGTTATTGTTTTCAGTCGAGTGATTCTTCAATTTCGTCAACGAGTTCTTCCATTTTGTTACGTTTCAGGCAGATGCCTTTCTCCTTCAGGAGCTTGACGATGCGTGAGCGGGTGTCTTCTCCTTTTTCGGGAGCAAGAAGGAGTCCTACGGCTGCGCCGGCGATGGCGCCACCGATGATTGCGGAAATTACATGAATGGGTTTCATATTCTTTATTATTAAAGTTTACTGGTTTTACTTTTTATCGTGAAGAGCACATTTACTCTCCCTGTCTTAAATAACGCTGTTCGGCCGTTTTTGTTTACTCGGATCGCATTTTAGCGGGCCGCTACATCAACGGTGGGCGAAGAGCGGAGTGTTCTGACGCACCATCTCGCCGTAAGCCATCACGCCGCGCGAGTCGAGCGTAACGGTGCGGAAATCACCCTCGGGAGTAATCATGCGCACATGGCTGTCGTCGAGCATTGTCATGAAGGGATACTGCTCGCCGCCGACGTTTACCGACCATGTCTGTGTCTCTTCGCAGAAGTCGAGGCGAGTCTGCTGGCCGGTAGGCTCGAAGGTGATGGTGTACCCCTTGCCGTCGCAGTCCACCAGATAGCGGCCCTGCTCGGTGTCGATGGTCTTGGTGGAGGCCGACAGCGGGTTGCTGCCGCTCCAGAACTCTATGGAGTTGAGTACCAGGAGGTCGGCTATCGAGGTCACCTCGTAGACCGGAAGCACCCAGAAGGCGAAGAACACCAGTTCGTTCACGAATTTGGAGCCGACCTGGTTGTTCCAGCTCAACACGCGGTTAGTTAGTCCGAAGCTACCGATGCAGGAGCTGAATGTCAGCGACGCCCCTACCATGAGCACGGTGGCTACCGTGAGATAAAACTTTTTCATAGTTTCTTTTCTGTGTTGTGTTTATAGTTTATAGTTTCTTTAAGAGTAACTTTCACTCATTACTCTTTCACTCCTTAATTATATAGGGAGCTGTGAGAGGTTCAGTCGGCGCCACGGAAACGGTCGTAGGTGGAGAGCACTTTGTCCACGAATCCCACCGTCTCCTGCCCGCGGAAATAGCCGTGTTTCACCACAGGGTCGTTGTAATACTGCGGTTTGGTTTTCAGCAGGGCCATTTCGCGCACGTTGCCGTACCACACCTGCGGATTCTTGCCGTACTTCTTGGCCAACGCTATGGCGTCGAGCACATGTCCGGCGCCGGAGTTGTATGAGGCTATTACGAACTTACGGCGTTCCTGCGGGTCGGGAACATACTGCGATAGCTGCTTGTCGAGGTCGCGGAGCACCCGCGTGGCGCCGTAGACGCTGGCGTCGGGGTCGTCCATGCGGTCGGCCACACCGTAGGCACGGGCGGTGCCCGGCATCAGCTGCATCAGGCCGCGTGCCCCGGCCCACGACACTATCTTGGGGTCGAACTTCGATTCGGTATAACCGATGGCCGCCAACTGGCGCCAGTCCCATCCTATTTCGGCGGCATACTTCTTGAAGATGGCATCGTAGGGACTCACTGCTCCGGCCGGCGTGGGTCGCGGCGCGTCCGTTCCGGCACGCGGCGCGTTGCCTACGCCGCCGCTGCTTTCACCCGGCGTTTCCTCTTCGAGCGCCGCCTCGGCCAGATGCTCGAAGTAACGTTTGTGCATCTCGGCATACTGCTTCTCCACATCGTTCTGTTTCACCCAACGGTTCACGGCGTCGGCAAGCACCTTGTCGTCGGCGCCCACGGCCCACGATGCGAACTGGTCCATCCCTACCGGGAGCGACACGTCGAGGTTCCCGAACGTCTTGGCGCAGATTTGGGCAAGGTCGGAGTCGGTGACCGTCAGCGGCAATTCGCCGCGGCTCACCATGCGCACCAGGTCGGTGGTCTCCAGCGTGTCGGTAATTACGGCTTCTATCCCTATGCCGCCCCCAATCTCGTCGTTGAGGTTCTGCAGGCGGTACTGGTATTTGGAATCCTTCTCCACATATACGGTCTGCCCCACGAGGCCGGTGACGTCCTTGACGGCACCCTGCGACGGTTGCACGAGCACCTGGTGCGTCACGTTGCTGCGGCCGCAGAAGAGCAGGTCTTTCTGGTATTCGGCGATGCGCGGCACTTCATAGGCCAGCAGGTCCACGTCGCCGCGTCTGAGCATTTCGAGCATCTCGGGGACGGAGGAGGCTACCTCCACCTTCAGCGCCATACCGTTGTCGCGGGCAAAGCGCGACGCCATCTCGTAGTCCATCCCCATCTCCTGGTCGCGGTAGGTGAAATAGGACGTGGGGCCGTAGAGAGTGGCCATGCGCAGCGTGTCGGGGAGCGACGGGCGACCGTGGTGTTCGCCGCGCTCGAGGTCGGTAGCCGTGTTGCCGCTGCCCCGAAGCGTCAGCATAGCCACCGCCAATGTAACGGCAGCGGCTCCGAGGGCTATCCATCCTATCCTGCGCAGTTTCATCGCAATGTCCTCTCCCTCTCCTCGTCTGGACGTTATGCTTCGTACTCGAACGTGCCGTACCCGGAACGGATGGTGAGGTGCTTCCCTTCCGGGCAACCCTCCACGCGACCCACTATGCGGGCGTCGATGTTGAACTTAGCCGCAGCGTCTATGATTCCCTGAGCGTACTCTTCCGGGAGGTAGAACTCGAAGCGGTGACCCATGTTGAAGACCTTGTACATCTCCTTCCAGTCGGTACGGCTCTCCTTCTGGATGAGGGCGAAGAGGGGCGGAACGGGGAAGAGGTTATCTTTAACCACGTGCATACCGGGCTGCATGAAGTGGAGTATCTTGGTCTGCGCGCCTCCCGAGCAGTGTATCATGCCGTGGATGCGGCTGCGCATGGTTTTCAGTATGTCGGCCACCACCGGCGCGTAGGTGCGCGTCGGCGAGAGGACGAGGCGTCCGGCATCGAGGCCTGTTCCGGCAACAGCGTCAGTCAGCCGGCACGAACCGGAATAGAGAAGGTCCTGCGGAACGGCGGGGTCGCACGTCTCCGGATATTTCTCCAATATTTCCTTGCAGAAGACGTCGTGGCGCGCGGAAGTGAGGCCGTTGCTTCCCATGCCGCCGTTGTATTCGTGCTCGTAGGTGGCCTGTCCGAAGGAAGCGAGGCCCACTATCACGTCGCCGGGGCGTATATTGGCGTTGTCGATGACGTCGGCGCGGCGCATACGGCACGTCACTGTGCTGTCCACGATAATGGTGCGCACAAGGTCACCCACATCGGCCGTCTCGCCTCCGGTGCTGTAGATGTTCACTCCGGCGCGCCGCAGCTCGGCGAGAAGCTCTTCCGTGCCGTTGATGATAGCCGCTATGACTTCGCCGGGAACGAGCAGCTTGTTGCGTCCGATGGTCGAAGAGAGCAGAATGTTATCGGTGGCGCCCACGCATAGCAGGTCATCGATGTTCATGATTAGGGCGTCCTGCGCTATCCCTTTCCATACGGAAAGGTCGCCGGTTTCGCGCCAATAAGCGTAAGCGAGCGATGATTTGGTGCCGGCGCCGTCGGCGTGCATGATGTTGCAATAATCGGGGTCGCCGCCGAGGATGTCGGGGATTATCTTGCAGAAAGCGTGGGGGTAAAGACCTTTGTCAACGTTCTTGATAGCGTTGTGCACATCCTCTTTCGAGGCCGAAACGCCGCGTCGGTCATATCTGTTATCCATAACTTAAATCGGTTATAATAGAATCGGTTCCTGGGCGGGGCCCGGAGCCTCCGCCTAATAATGCGCAAAGGTAATAAAAAATTCCGAAAACCCGCACTCCCGCGCCCTAAAATTCAACTTTCCGCAATAGAATTGCGTTGGTACCACCGCCAGGAAGCCGATGCGAGGGTCGGAACCGGGAAAGAGTGTATTGGCGCAGGATTATTCTTGCGGAGGGAGTGGGAATTTAGCGGGGAGCGAGTGTTGGTTTGGAACAACGGGAGGGGCGGTTTATTGTGCGTTTAAGGTTTTTTAATACTTTTTATGTGCGTTTTATTTGGAAATTCGTTCCGGCGGTTGTATCTTTGCATTCGATTTTCGGAACGCCGTGACGAGATTTCACCATTGTTCCGCCGTCCGAGTGTTTTTTAACACCTGGCAACAGATTAGAAACTACCAAAAACCAACATCACACACTCAAAAACCGACACGCCTATCGAAGACATCTACCAAACGAATAAAAAGAGTAAATGGTAAATCTTACGAGCAAAACCGACGAACAATTGGTTAAGGCTTACGCACAAGGCAATAACGAGGCATTCGATGTCCTCCTGAAGCGTCACCAGCAGCGCGTTTTCAACTACATACTTCGTATCATCAAGAACGAAGATGCGGCGAACGACATATTTCAGGAAACCTTCGTGAAGGCTATCGTGACACTCCGACAGGGACGCTACACCGAAAGCGGCAAATTCCCCGCCTGGATTTCGCGCATCGCACATAACCTCATCATCGATTACTTCCGTCAGGAAAAATCCGAGAACCTCCAGTCGTCTGACCTGGAAGACGTCGATGTCCTCAACCGCAAGGAACTCTGCGAAGAGACCATAGAAGACATTCTTGTGTCGCGCCAGATAAACGAAGATGTGAAGTATCTCATCTCCGAGTTGCCCCCGCTGCAACGCGAAGTCCTTACCATGCGTTATTATCAGAATCTCTCTTTCAAGGAGATAGCCGAAATAACGAACGTCAGCATCAACACAGCCTTGGGTCGCATGCGTTATGCGATATTGAACCTGCGCCGTCTGGCCGCAGAGAAAGACATAGCCCTCACCGTAGAGTGAGAAACCTGCAATTAAAACACGGCTTCCTGCAAAGGCGCCGTTTTTTGTTGGCAGAAAGCCGCGGCCGCCTTATGGAACGGAGGCATTCCTGCCTCCGCCTGAAGCCGCCCCGGCGGCTAACACTGACTCATAGCTGCGAATTCCATAGCTAAGATAGCCAAAGTAGCTAAGTTAACTAAGTTAGCTAAGTTAGCTAACCGACCCCACCACTTCTCCCCTTCCCCAAAAATGAGCGGAAAAGATTTTGAAAAAGCTTACAGGCGCCTGTTCCTGCCGCTGTGCATGTACGCGCTGCGCATCACCGGCGACACCTCGCTGGCGCAAGACGCCGTGCAGCAGGCCGTGGAGGCAGTATGGCTGCGCACCGCCGACGGCTTCGAACCGCAAGACCTCCGCGCGTACCTCTATATAGCCGTCCGCAACGAAGCTACGCACCTCAGTGACGGCGAAAGCCGCTTCACCCCTCTCGACGCCGACACCACCGCCGTAACCGACGAGCAGATAGACACCTCCGAGCGGGACGCCCGCATCTGGAAAGCTATAGGTTCCCTCTCCCCTCGCTGCCGCGAAGTTTTCCTGCTGAGCAAGCGCGACGGCCTCTCCAACGCGCAGATTGCCGAAAAAATGGCCATCTCCGTGAAGACCGTCGAAAACCAGATGACCAAAGCCTACGCCGCCCTGCGCCAGGACCTTAAGCGTTCCCTCCCCGACGTGCTCTACATGTTCTCCTTTTTCGTTTGAAAAAATTTCTCAGTCCCATATAGGGGTTTCCGTCATTCTTCCACTCTTAGTGTCAGAAACAACAGCAATGACACTATGAACAGACTATCAGAAAAAGAGGAAGAATCGATACGGTTCGTTGCCGAGCATTACAAGCCGGGAGCGTTTCGGCGCACGCGGCTGATGTTCTCGCGGCCGTGGTGGCGCACCGGATGGGCCGCAGCCGCCGTGGCAGCGGTAGTGCTCGGTGCCTCGGCAGCCGTCATCTCACTCACTGTGAAAGACCGTCAGCCCGAGCCGAAACCCGCACCTGCCCCCGTCACCATCGAGGCACCCTCGCCCGCACAGATTTCAGTGATAGAATTTAAGGACGCTCCTTTGGCCACAGTCGTCAAGGAGGTAGAAGGCGTCTACGGCGTGAAAATCGCCAACGTTCCCGCCGACCCGTCGCTGCGACTTACACTGCGCTACGAGGGAACGGCCGAAGACTTCATCGCCACCGTCAACGATATGTTAGGCACAGAAATGGAGGTGAAGAGATGAGAAAGAGACAGCTTCTTATTTTACCTCTCCTCCTGAGCGCCACTCTCGCCATGCAGGCGCAACGCGTCACCATCAGCTGCCACAACCGAGCCGCCGAGTCGGCCTTCAAGGAACTGATGACGCAGAGCGGCAAGAACTTCATCTACCCTGCCGGCCTTCTTAAAGGAGTGCGCGTCACCGTCACCGCCCGCAACGAGGAGCTGCGCACGGTGCTCAACCGTATGTTCAGCGGCACGGGAATCACCTACACCATCCGCGGCAACAACGTGGTGCTGAAACGCGACAAGAAGAAAGCTTCCACGCAGCCCAAGAAGAAGACCGCCAAAGCGCCGGAAGCACCCAAGAGCGTGACCGTCAGCGGGTTCGTGCGCGAAAAGAAGTCGGGCGAAGCATTGACCGGAGCCACGGTCCACGACCCCGCGAGCGGCCTTTATACACAGACCAACGCAACGGGCTTCTACTCGCTGCAGACGCGTCCCGGCTCCCTGACGCTGATTGCCTCCTATCCCGGCTTCGACGCCGATACCGTGAGCGCCGGCACCCGACGCAACGTCAACTTCTCCCTCCGCGAAGGGGGAACCGCCCTCAACGAGGTGGTGGTGACGGCCGACAAGAACCGCTCCCTCACCATGGAATCGCCCTCGATAGGCGCCCTTAACCTCTCCCGCGCCGACATTCTGGCCACCCCGGCCCTCCTGGGCGAAAGCGACGTCATCAAGACGCTCCAGCTGCAACCCGGCGTCTCGGCCGGCGTCGAGGGACTGGCCGGTATGTATGTCCACGGCGGAAACGCCGACGAGAACCTGTATACCCTCGACAACGTGCCGCTTTACCAGGTGAACCACTTCGGCGGCCTCTTCTCCGCCTTCAACACCGAGGCCATCCGCACCGTGGACTTCTACAAATCATCCTTCCCCGCCAAGTTCGACTCCCGCCTCTCCTCCTACATGGACGTGCATACGCGCGACGGCAACATGGAGAAGTTCTCCGGCTCCTTCAAGCTGGGACTCACCTCCGGCGCCCTCTCGCTTGAAGGCCCTATCTGGAAAGGTCATACATCCTACTCCGTGGCCGTGCGCCGCTCCTGGTACGATGTCTTCACCGTCCCGGTGCTCGCCATCGTCAACGCCCGGAAGGAGACCGACACCAAGACCATCTTCC
This sequence comes from Porphyromonadaceae bacterium UBA7180, assembly GCA_002491165.1. Classification (GTDB taxonomy): domain Bacteria; phylum Bacteroidota; class Bacteroidia; order Bacteroidales; family Muribaculaceae; genus Lepagella. The sequence continues at coordinate 61,808 of DKVK01000024.1, read as the reverse complement.
GCTACGCCTTCACCGACGTCAACGCCAAGATCAACCACCGCTTCTCCGACACATCGCGCGCATACGTGATGTTCTATTACGGCAACGACTTCCTGAAAGGTGGTTCCGAAGACAAGCCCGGCCACCATAACTACTATTATGAAAAGGAGGTGAACACGCTGTCGTGGGGCAACACCGTGGCCTCGGCGGGGTGGCAATACACCCTGACTCCCACGCTGTTAGGGCAGCTAACCGCCTCTTATTCACACTACGGCTCGTCGATGAAACGCGAGTCGAAAGACGGCGACGTAGACGACAAAGGCGACTTCTACAACCTCTCTGTCGAACGGCTGCGCTCCTCCAACAACATCGACGACATCTCGGCGCGTCTCGACTTCGACTGGCGTCCCGGGGGCGGCAACAACGTGCAGTTCGGCGCCTCGTACATCTGGCACACCTTCCTGCCGCAGCGCGCCCACCGTTCGCTCGAAGGTGACGAATACAGTGCCGAAGTGCTGGACGAAGGGCGCAAATACCGCGCCTCGCAGTGGGACTTCTATCTGTCGGACGACTGGCAGCCGCTGGAGTGCCTGCGCCTCGACGGCGGCCTCCACTTCTCGCTCTTCAATATCACCGGACGCACGCACTCGCAGCTCTCCCCGCGCCTTTCGGCACGCCTCACCCTCGGCGGCGGTTGGGCCCTGAAGGCCGGTTACGCCCACACTGTGCAGTATGTCCACCAGCTTCAGGAAAGCTCCCTCTCGCTGCCCACGGACCGCTGGATTCCCATAATCGGCGACCAGAAACCGGCAAGCGCCGACAACTTCTCCGTGGCCGCCTACTTCGACACCAAGGCCGGATGGACCTTCTCGGCCGAAGCATATCTGAAGAAGATGCACAACCTGCTGGAATATCGCGACGAGCATTACCTGCTCCCTCCCGAGGCGACGTGGGACAATACCCTCTGCGCGGGGCGCGGCCTCTCGCGCGGCATCGACTTCAAGGTGGCACGCCACTGGGGCGCACTCTCGGGACACGTGGCATACTCGCTCCTGTGGGCCGACCGCACCTTCGCCGACCGCAACGGTGGAAAAACCTACCCCGCGCGCTTCGACAACCGCCACAAAATCAACGTCCTGCTCTGCTGGAAAATCAACGACAAGTGGGAAGTGGCCGCCTCCTGGACCGGAATGAGCGGCAACCGCATAACCCTGGCGATGCAAGACTGGGAAGACGGCGGTTTTGGACCCTGGAACAACAACATGACGCTCGTGGAGGGCATCAACAACTACCGCCTCCCCTTCTACCACCGCCTCGACCTCTCCGCCACGCGCCACACGCGCCACGGATACTGGACATTCTCGCTCTACAACGCCTACTGCCATATTAACACCATCGCTGTGCGCCGCGACTATGCAGACGACTACCAGTGGGTCACGGACCAGTGGGGAAACCAGACCATGACACTCCGCCCCGTTTTCCAAAAAGTTAAACTTATTCCAGTAATTCCCTCAGTTTCTTACACATGGCTATTCTAAGAAAATCACTATACCTGCTGCCTGCAGCACTGCTCCTGCCGCTGTTCACCTCCTGCTACGAGGACTTCGACCCCGGCATAAAGACCACCCCGAAGGTGTGTCTCAACGCCCTGCTGACGGCCGACTCGACCTTCAAAGTCTCAGTGACCCGAACATGGCGATACGACTCCGGCGACCCCGGTTACGACTTCGACATCATCCTCAAGGACGCACACGTCACAGCCACCTTCCCCGACGGTAAAATGGTGGAACTTCAATATGCCGAAAAGGACAAGTACCAACCTACCCCTATCGAAGACCCGAAAGAACGCGGGTACTTCTGCACGCGCGCCCCGAAGGCCGGCGAAACTGTAACCATACGCGCCACTCACCAACAATACGGCGAGGCGGAAGCTACCGTCACCATACCACTACCGGTGGAAATAGAAAGCGTGAAGCCGCGCCTACTCAATCTATATAAAGAGGAGACCGCCAACGGACTCTCGGCAAAATTCACCCTCGACATGTCAGTGGTTTTCACCGACCCGGCCGACTCCGTAGACTTCTACCTCTTCGGCCTCGAACACAGCCACGGCCTCTCGAAGTATTACGACGAACCCGACGGCTCCGTCACCCAGGGCTACGCATACATCAGCTCTTATAACGAGAACCTCTCGGCCGAGCCGCTGTTCCACGAACACATGTCGGTGCTCGAAACCATCTTCGGCGAATCATACGGATACTCCATGTTCTCCGACCGCCAGATTTCCGGACGTCAGTACGGCCTGCACATAGTGGCAGAGAACACAAGCATACGTATCAACAACCCCAAGCACGACCCCGATTTTGACAACGTCCTCTACTTCGACACGCAACTGATGACAATATCGGACAGCTACTATTACTACCTAATTTCGGTGTGGAACCACTACGAAGGCATCGGAGGCACCTTAGGCGACGCCGGTCTGGGCGACCCCGTATGGGAACACAGCAACGTCTCCACCGGCGCCGGCGTGGTAGCCGCCCGCAACATCTCCTCCCGCCGCGTCTACCTCGAACCGCTACTCAAGTAGGAGCGCAGGTTTCCAACCTGCGGCAAACAACACCACAATTATAGGAATAACTCTCCATCCCGCGTAACAAAAAGCATCAGCTCACATTAACTCATAATACCCACGAAGGCGCCGCGCTGCGAAGCACGACGCCTTACCTTTTAGGGAGCGGAGTCTCCAGGCGTCCGGCAACAGCCGACACCCGAGCCAATAGCGCCAAGTCGAACCGCGCAGCCAAAGGGGCGGAGACCTCCCAGTCTCCGTAAAATATTACACCTCAGTATTTTAAACAATGACAGTCTCCCCTGCTTTGGTAACAAGATTCACGCTTTTGTGACATGATTTCACGTAGGCCGGGAGGCCTACGCCCCTTTGGCTGCGCGGTTCGACTTTGGGCTTTTGACGGCTGTTGTGCCCTCTGCTTCTTACGTAAACAAAAGCAGCGCTCCGTGGTGGGGCGTCGCTTTATTTCTTTGGAAGAGGGCTCTTTCAGCCGCCGATGTAGTAGCATTTTACTTTGCCTACGGGGAGGGAGCCTTCGAGCAGAAGGGGGACGTGGCGGGCGTCCGTGGATACCCAGGTGTCCATGTCGGCCGATGATTTCTTCTTGCCGTCGGAGGTGAATTTGAAGCGCAGGTGCCAGGCTTCCACCGTGCGTTTGTCACGCAGTTTTATCCGCTCCTTTCCGAGGCATTTTATCATCAGCGACTCGGCCTTGGAGCCGGAGAATACCGTGGTCTTGTACATTACGCCGCTCTTCATCTTCTCGTAGTTGAGGGTGCGGACGTAATAGAACACCGACAGCATGTCGTAAGCCGAACCGGTGGCGGCCAGCGACTTGGTGCTGCGGTTGGTCTTACCTTTCTTCACCTTTATGCGGTCGCACTTGGCGGTCACGCGGTTGCCGGAGTGGGTGTAGACTATATGGTCGCGGGCATACTTACCCCCTTCGTGGGTCGACTTGGTATAGCTTACCGGTTTGAGGCCATTGATGCGCAGCACGGCGTTGAGGGTGTCGCGCACCTGGAAGATTTTGTCGGCCCAGGGTTTGGTGCGTGCCGTAAGGCCGAGGATGTAGTTTCCGCCGTTGTTTCGCAGCGAGAGCACGGCGTCGCCGGCGTCCTTATGTATGGCGCCCCATTTGTATGAAATCACGTAGCGCAGGGTCTCGTTCTGGAAACCGGCGCGGGCTGTCTGAGGGAGTGCTGTGCCCAGCAGGCATAGTATAAATAAAAACAGGTGTCTTATCTTCATAATTCGTTTTTTAGATAAGACACCTGTAGGGGCCGAAAGTTTATAAACTTTATCAGTAGTTTTCCTGGAGACGTGCTTCGAGCTCTGCGATGGGGGTGACACCGGCGGTGCGCCATTTTACCTCACCGTTCTTAAAAATCATGAGCGTGGGCACGGAGCGCACGTTGTATGCGGCGGCGAGGGCCTCGTTCTTGTCGATGTCTATCTTTACGATGCGGGCTTTGTCGCCCACCTTGCCGGCGAGCTCTTCAAGCACGGGGTGCATCATCTTGCACGGTCCGCACCAGGTTGCAAAAAAATCTACCAATACCGGTTTGTCGGCGTTGATGATATCCGAAAACTTTTCCATAATTCTTTTCTTTACAAGTTAATTCCGGAGCTTGGAGAGAAGCATGACCTCGGCCATGTTCCCGCTCCGAATGTTCTTCCTTTTAAACAAATACGGACGGTGATAGTTTTTATTTCCGATTATTTTTTGCCAATCCAAATTTTGTGATTACATTTGCGCACCTTTTAGAAATCAACGAAAATAACCGATAATCTTACCATGGACAAAACATTGAATCTGAATCCGAACCGCCTCGTGCAGTTCCTTCAAAAATCTCCCTCAGAGTTCACGAAGCAAGACATAATCCGCTACGTGAAAGAGAACGACATCCAGATGGTGAACTTCATGTATCCGGCCGACGACAACCGCCTCAAGACACTCAACTTCATCATCAACTCGGAGGAATATCTCGACTCGATCCTCACCTACGGCGAGCGCGTGGACGGCTCCTCGCTGTTCCCCTTCATCGAGGCCGGCAACAGCGACCTCTACGTGCTGCCGCGCTACTCGACAGCCTTCCTCGACCCCTTCGCCGAGATGCCTACCCTGACGATGCTCTGCTCCTTCTTCGACAAGGAGGGGAAGCCGATGGGTGCCTCGCCGCAAGAGACGCTGCGCAAGGCCTCGGAGGCTTTCCACCGCTCAACCGGCATGGACTTCTACGCCATGGGCGAGCTGGAATACTATGTAATCTCCGACGACAACGGCCTCTTCCCCGCCCGCGACCAGAAAGGTTACCACGAATCGGCCCCCTACGCCAAATTCAACGACTTCCGTACCACCTGCATGCACCTCATAGCACAGGCCGGAGGCCAGATTAAGTACGGACACAACGAGGTGGGCAACTTCACCCTCGACGGACGCATCTACGAGCAGAACGAGATAGAGTTCCTCCCCGTTCCCTGCATCGAAGCCGCCGATCAGCTGATGATAGCCAAATGGATTATCCGCACACAGGGCGCCCGCATGGGATACGACGTTACCTTCGCACCGAAAATCACCGCCGGAAAGGCCGGCAGCGGCCTGCACATCCACTTCAAGATTATGAAGGACGGCCACAACATGATGCTCGGCGCCGACGGACGCCTCAGCGACGTTGCACGCAAAGCCATCGCCGGCATCCTGGAATATGCCGACGCCATCACCGCCATGGGCAACAAGGTGCCTACCTCCTACTTCCGCCTCGTGCCGCACCAGGAAGCTCCCACATCCATCTGCTGGGGCGACCGCAACCGTTCCGTGCTGGTACGCGTGCCCCTGGGCTGGAGCGGCGAACGCGACATGTGCAGCCAGGCCAACCCGCTTGAAACCCCCGACATGGCAAACAAGCCCGAGAAACAGACAGCCGAACTCCGCTCGGCCGACGGCTCAGCCGACATCTACCAGCTCATCGCCGCTATGGCAGTGGGCGCACGCCTCGGCATCGAAGACCCCGAAGCCCTCAAGAAAGCCGACGAGCGTTATGTGAACGTCAACATCCATGACGACGCCAACCGCGAACGCCTGGCCCAGCTCAAATCCCTGCCCGACAGTTGCGCCGCATCCGCCGACGCCCTCGAAGCCGCACGCGAAGCCTTCGAGAAGGAGGAAATATTCTCCGAACGCATGATCAACGGCATCATCGAGAAACTCCGCTCATACAACGACGCCAACCTCCGCGCCGAAACGGGCGACTCGCAGGAGAAGATGCTCGCCCTGGTCCGCAGCTTCTGGCACTGCGGATAATCCCAGGACACACACACCTTAATATAACCGGGAGACGGACACTACCACAGTCCGCCTCCCATTTTTATTAATTTTTCTTAAAGGGGTTGTTACCGCAGCGGATTTGTTGTATCTTTGCGGAAATATAACTCAACTCACTTTTTATGACTAAAAATAAATTCTTACTTCTCGGTGCCGGCGCGGCCCTCTGCATCCCGTCGCTCGCGGCCAAAGACCGCCTCACCCACAACCCCGCCTACACCAACACCGAAAGCATCCTCCACGTCTGGAGCTGGAACTTCCCCACCATCGCGCAGAACATGAAGCAGATAGCCGACGCCGGCTTCACCATGATTCAGACCTCCCCCGTGCAGGCCTGCTTCGCCCCCGAAGGCTCCGGAAAGAAGCTATTCTCCGAAAATGAGGGCAACTGGTATTTCTACTACCAGCCCACCGACTGGACCATCGGCAACAACATCCTCGGCTCGCGCCAACAGATGAAGGAGATGATGGACTCCGCTGCAAAGTATGACGTCAAGGTAATCGTTGACGTGCTCCCCAACCACACGGCCTTCGACATCGATGCCGTTTCCGAGGGCTTCACCAAAGCCGTGGGCGGCCGCGACAAGATGTACCACTCCAACGGCTTCGCTGCAATCCGCGACTACAACGACCGCGCGCAGTGCACCCTCGAAGGCACCGGCGGACTCCCCGACGTGAACACCGAAAACCCTGATTTCCAAAAGTATTACATGCAGTTTGTCAACGAACTGCTCGGCATGGGCGTGAAAGGGTTCCGCTACGACACAGCCAAGCACATCGGCGTTCACTCCGACCCCGTGGACAAAGCCGCAGGCGTTAAGGTCAACGACTTCTGGGACGTGGCCACCGGCCGTAAAGCCGTGAAGGGGGTGAAACTCGCCGTCCCCGAGGATGAACTCTTCATCTACGGCGAAGTGCTCCAGGACCGCAACGTCCCCGAAAAGGAGTATGCCGACTACATGAACCAGACGGCCTCGGGCTATGGCCACGTTATCCGCGAGATGCTCGACAAGGAGTCGGCCAACGGTCTCGACATAATCAACTGGCGCCACGAAGCCGCTCCGGAATACCTCACCACATGGGTAGAAAGCCATGACACCTACTGCAACGCCCACGAGTCCGCCCACCTCACCGACCCGCAGATCCGCGCCGCATACACCTTCATCACCGCGCGCCAGAACGGCACCCCACTCTTCTTCAGCCGTCCCGCCGGCTCCTCGCCCGCTAACGTATGGGGCGACAACGTCAGCGGCGCACGCGGCAACGACAACTTCTTCCATCCCGAAGTGGTAGCCGCCAACAAGTTCCGCACCGCCATGAAAGGCCAGAAGGAGGACATACAGGTCAACGACGCCGGCACCGTGCTGCTCGTCAACCGCGGCAAGAAAGGCGCCGCCGTCATCAACGTGTCGCACTCCGCCAACTATGTGGACCTTCCCACCACGCTGCCTGCCGGCACCTACCGCGACGTGGCCCACGGCAAGGAGTTCAAGGTGAAGAACGGCCGACTGAAAGGCGCCCTCGCCCCCTACGCCAGCTACATCCTGATGAAGTAAACCCCGGACCTCCTCCCGACACGATACAGACTCGCCCCGACGACCACCGTCCCGGCGAGTTTTCTTGTGCCCGCAACCGTAACATATCCGCCAACTATGCTTAAAAATAGTGTTAAACAGCATGGTGTCAATAAAACACAGTACTATCTCCATGTCAATGCGTTACGCTTTTTTTAATGTATAAAACTTCCAATAATTCTGGATATTCGTTTTCATTATTCAAGAACAAAAGTTAATTTTGCCATGTTTTTAAAGAGATTCCAAACATAAACCGGAAGTTCGAGAGTCATCGAATATCGCGATATGCGAAAGAAATAGAGCACATTGCGTGAAGACCCTCCCGCGGTCACAGACAGCGACTTCCACAAAGAGAAAAAGTTATGTTGAATTTTATCAAAAGAGCCATCGAGCGCTACTGCGTAGGCTGTTCGCACGTTTACGAGCATCCCTTCGCATGACACAAAAGCACGAGAATTATCAACATCCAAGAACCATCCGACCCACCTCCGGGCCGGATTAATTTTGCCCCAAACCCTGCCGCAAAGCGCACTAAAAAAAGCCCCTGCGGAGGCTGGTGCGCTCCATAAGGGCTATGTAGGTTTTAATGGCGGCTTTATCAGGATTAATCTCGATGAATCCCGAGGAGCAAGAGAAACCCGGTTATGCTCCGGCTGCAGAGAGTGGGCTTCGCCGGGATTACGCAGGTTGGAACCTGCGCTCCATATTCGCGGCGCTTTGGCACGGCTGTTTGTGTCAAGCTTTTTACGGCCTCCGGCTTAGCGGATGAAGAGCATTTCTCGGTATTTGGGCAGCGGCCACATCTCGTTGTCCACCATCAGCTCGAGCTTGTCTATATGGTAGCGGATTTCCTCCATCTCGGGCACTACGGTGTCGTGGTAGGCGATGGCTTTCCCGCGCTGCTCCCCGATGCGGTTGGCCACCTTGCGGGCTGCGGTCATCCTCTCCACGCCTGACTTTATGGCCGCCACGTGGTCAGAGAGTTCCTCTATGCTGTTGAGGTCCTGGTATGCTATTACGGCGGCCTTGTCGCTGTCGAAGAGGCCGTTGATTTTCTGCACATTGTCGAGAAGCATATTCTGGTAACGGATGGCCACCGGGAGGATATGGTTCACCGCCAGGTCGCCGAGCACGCGGCTCTCTATCTGCACTTTCTTAGTGTACATTTCCCACTTCACCTCGTTGCGGGCCAGTAGCTCCGTAGGTGAGAGGACACCTTCACGTGTGAACATTTCCTGCGACCGGGGCGCGAGGTATGCGTCATACATCAGCGGCACGGAGGCTTCGGTGTCGAGTCCGCGGCGTGCGGCTTCCTCTTTCCACTCGTCGCTGTACCCGTTACCGTCGAAGTGGATGTCGCGGCATTGCGCTATGAGGCGGCGCAGTTCGGACATTATGGCGTCGTCGCGCGTGGCGCCCTCTTCCATGCGCTTCTCCACGGCATCGGCCAGCTCGTCGAGGGCTTCGGCCACGGCGGAGTTTATCACTATCATGGCGGCGGCGGAATTGGCCGACGACCCTACGGCGCGGAACTCGAAGCGGTTGCCGGTAAAGGCGAAGGGGGACGTGCGGTTGCGGTCGGTATTGTCGAGCGAGAGTTGCGGTATCTGCGCCACGTCAAGGTTCACCTTCTGCTTTCCGGCCATGGTGGCGAGCACTTCGGTGTTACCCTTTTCTATGTCGTCGAGAATTTTGCTGAGTTCGCGACCGAGGAACATCGAGACGATGGCCGGGGGCGCCTCGTTGGCGCCCAGGCGGTGGGCGTTGGTAGCCGAGGCTATGGAGGCTTTCACCAGCGCGTTGTGGCGGTGCACGGCGCTCATCACGGCCACGGTGAAGGTCAGGAACCTCAGGTTCCCCTCGGCGGTCTTTGCCGGGGAGAAGAGCATGGTGCCGGTGTCGGTCCCCAGGCTCCAGTTGTTATGCTTGCCCGAGCCGTTGATTCCGTTGAAGGGTTTCTCGTGGAGCAGCACTCGGAAGTTGTGGCGGCGCGCCACCTTGTCCATCAGAGACATGAGCAGCAGGTTGTGGTCATTGGCGAAGTTGGTCTCCTCGAACACGGGAGCCAGCTCGAACTGGTTGGGAGCCACCTCGTTATGTCGCGTCTTGGCGGGGATACCGAGTCGGTGGCATTCCAGCTCAAGGTCGAGCATGAAGGCCTCCACGCGGCCTGGTATCGCCCCGAAATAGTGGTCTTCGAGCTGCTGGTTCTTGGCGCTCTCGTGCCCCATGAGTGTGCGTCCGGTGAGCATCAGGTCGGGGCGTGCCATGTACAGCGCTTCGTCCACGAGGAAGTATTCCTGCTCCCAGCCCAGATAGCTTATAACGTGCTTCACCTCAGGGTCGAAGAGATGTGCCACGCGCGTTCCGGCACGGTCCACGCTGTTGAGGGCTCGCAGCAGCGGCGTCTTGTAGTCGAGGCTCTCCCCGGTGTAGGAGATGAAGACGGTGGGGATACAGAGCGTGCCGTCAAGGATGAAGGCCGGCGAGGAGATGTCCCACGCCGAATAGCCGCGGGCCTCGAAGGTGTTGCGTATGCCGCCGTTGGGGAACGACGAGGCGTCGGGCTCCTGCTGCACCAGCACCTTGCCGGAGAAGCGTTCAACGACACCACCTTTGCCGTCGTGCTCTATGAAGGCGTCATGCTTCTCGGCGGTGCCTCCTGTCAGGGGGTGGAACCAGTGGGTGTAATGGCGGGCGCCGTTCTCTATGGCCCAGCGTTTCATCCCCTCGGCCACGGCGTCGGCCGTCTGCCGCGAGATGGGGCGCTTGTTGTCGATGGCCTCTATCAGCGTGTTGAACACCTCGCCCGGGAGGTATTCGAACATCTTGCGACGGTCGAACACCATTTCGCCGTAATACTTTTCGGGGCGATCGGCGGGCATCTCTACTTTTACAGGCTTGTGGGAGTTGGCCTCCTCGATGCTTTTGAATCTCAATGTAGACATAATTCTGTAATATGGAAGTTTCTGAGTTATTTAAGAGTTTTAGCTATGCGCTCTGCCGCGCGTGCCGTGGCTTCGTGGGTATTGAATGCGGTGAAGCGTATGTACCCCTCGCCGCAGCGGCCGAAACCCGACCCGGGGGTGCAGGTGACTCCGGCACGGCGCAGGAGCAGCTCGAAGCATTGCCACGAGGTCAGTTCGCCCGGTGCCTTCACCCACAGGTAAGGGGAAGCCACACCGCCGCAGAAGCGGATTCCGGCGCCCGTGAGTGCTTCGGAGAGGGTGCGGCAGTTCTGCCGGTAATAGTCCACGTCGGCCTGTATCTCGGCACGGCCGCGGACGCTGTACAGGGCGCGGGCGGCGCATTGCGCTATGTAGGAGGCACCGTTGAACTTGGTGCACTGCCGGCGGTTCCACAACTGGTTGAGCGAGCAGGGTTCCCCGCCGGGGTAAGTGGCACGGAGTTCCTTGGGAACCACCGTGTAGCCGCAACGCAGCCCCGTGAAGCCCGCCGTCTTGGAAAAGCTGCGCACCTCGATGGCTACCTCACGGGCGCCCTCCACTTCGTAGATGGAACGCACGTAGCGGTCGTCTGCAACGAAGATTTCGTAGGCCGAATCGTAGATGATAAGGCACCCTTCGCGGCGGGCGTAGTCCACCCATTCCTTAAGCTGTTCGCGCGTCACGGCGGCGCCTGTCGGGTTGTTCGGGAAACAGAGATAGATGATATCCGGTCGCTCCCGGGGGAGGCGCGGTATGAAGCCATCCTCCGCGTCGCAGTCAAGATAGATGATTCGGCTCCAGCGGTCGCCTTCGAGCGTTCCGGCACGCCCGGCTATCACGTTTGTGTCCACATATACGGGATACACCGGGTCGGTCACGGCCACCCGAGCATCGGCGGAAAAAAGGTCGGAGAGGTTGCCGAGGTCCGACTTTGCGCCATCGCTGATGAAGACTTCATCTTCGGAGACATCAAGTCCGCGCCGGCGGTAATCCCACTCCACGATGGTGTTCCGCAGGAAATCGTAACCCTGCTCCGGTCCGTAGCCTCGGAAAGTCTCTGAACGCGAAAGGTCATCGACGGCCTGATGCATCGCCTCGACGGCGGCCGGGCATATCGGACGCGTCACATCGCCGATGTCCATGCGTATGAGGTCGGCCAGCGGATTCTCTGACTTGAAAGCCGTTACGCGCCGTCCCACTTCCGAAAACAGGTACGACGCCGGCAAAATCCGGAAATTATCATTCACTCTGTTCATAATATCGCTTCTAAAATAAAAATTGCCTGTCGCAAGTAATTGCATGGCAGACGTTTGTAATTATTCTTGTGGTGAGGGGGAGGGAATTTCCATTGTAGCGGGGGAGGCGGGGAGCAGGTATTTGCCATACGCCGTGATGGCTGCGGGACCGGTCATCATCACATGGCCGTCGGGCGCAATCCCGATGCTCAGCGTGCCACCGCGCAGCTCTATCTCCACGCTCCGGTCCGTAAGTCCGTTCATCACTGCCGCCACCGCCGTGGCACACGCTCCGGTGCCGCAGGCAAGGGTCTCCCCCGTGCCGCGTTCCCACACGCGCATCTCCAGCCGGCCGCGGTCCTTGACCCTCACGAACTCTATGTTCGCCTTCTCGGGGAAAGCGGGATGCCGTTCCAGAAGCGGGCCATAATGCAACACATTTTCGTCGCTAAGGTCATCGGTAAAAATCACAGCGTGCGGGTTGCCCATGCTCACGGCGGTGACGCGGAACTCGCGTCCGCCACACTCCAGCGGGAAATCCTTCATCACCGCGTCGCGACACACGGCGGGTACATTCTTGGCTTCCGTAACGGGCACGCCCATATCCACCGTCACGCTCTCCACGAGGCCGTCGGCATCGCGGTGCAGCGTAAGCACCTTCACCCCTGCAAGTGTCCGCAGGGTAACCACCGGCTTAGAAGTGAGGCCGCTGTCGGCGACATACTTGCCGATACAGCGTGTGGCGTTGCCGCACATCTGCGCTTCCGAGCCGTCGTTGTTAAACATACGCATACGGAAATCGGTGTCCGTGCCGCGCCCGATGAGCACGAGTCCGTCGCCGCCGACGCCGAAGTGCCGGTCACTTATAGCACGCGCCAACCCGCTGACATCCTGCTCCATGAGAGGCGCATAGCGACCGGTGCAGTCAATGTACACATAGTCATTGCCCGCGCCGTGCATCTTGATAAAATCCAATTCCTTACAATTTACCTTAATCATTTTACCTTAATAAAGGAGCACGGCCACGCCGCGTCCAAAACCTTAAAATCGGTGAAGATTAGAGACTTACATATCACAGAAAGCGGCACCGTACCAACCGGCTGCCAACAATCAGCAGCAAAGTTACACAAAATCCCCCGAATCCGCAAATTTATTTTGCAGAAATTCCGCTTATGGAACGGAGGCCGCTTGGAACGGAAACATTCCTGCCTCCGCCTAAAGCACCGCAAGAGCTAACACATCCCGCTACGCCGACTAAGAACAGACACTGCCGCTGAAAAGTGCCGACCGTCTTCCGCCAATCTGCCGACTCGCATCCATCGATAGGCACCATATACCTCTGACAATCAATATAATAGTCAATATACCCGAATATGGAGTGCGCTCTTCATATATCCCCTACTCTTCGGTGGGGTCGTTGTAGCGGCGCTTGGATTTGAAGGTGATTACCTGGCCGGTCTTCGAGAGCGCGTCGCGGTCCACTATGCTCTCTTGCGGAAACTTGGCGGTTATCCCGGGGCGCAACCAGCTGTTGTTCCACAGCGTGACGGGCTTCCCGGCTACCACACGGCATAGCGGCATGTCGTAGACGTCGCCCGCCGACCAGTCGTCGGTAGTGTGCGTGATATTCTGCATCCATACTTGCAGGAACGCAGAGTTGTGGGTCCACTTCAGTTTCTCGTATATGAGGTGTATAATTTCTTTCTTCTTCCGCGATTCGGAGGGGCGCATGTTGGCCAGCAACTGGCTTGCCACCTTCAGCGCGTTCTGGGCGGCGCGCAGGTTGTTGGCGGCTATCTCCACGGCAATGGCCACCATTGCGGAGATGTTCTCCCACAGGAACCGCTTCTCCTCTTCCTTCTCCTTGTCGGCACCGATGACCGCCACCGTTTCGCAGCCTGCCTTTTCCAACTCGCTTTTCGGATTTATAAAATCCTCGATGCGCTCGCTCAGCTCCTCGAGTTGCCTTACCAGTTGTCCGGAGTTGGGATAGCGTTTCGAGAACTCGAAGATGAAGAGCAGGTGTTTCTGGAAGCCGGCAAAATCGAATGCGTAGGTGGTGTGCTCTATCCCCTTCTCGTCTGTATAGGTCTGCTTGCCGATGATGGGGGTGTTGAAGATGTAGAACGCCTTGTCGGGCTTCAGCGTGTCGGTAATAAGGTCGGTGGAGGTGCGGGTCTTGGACGTGTTCATTCGGAAGTTGAACTCCTCGAGCAAGTGCTGCAGCATGTAAGAGATGGTGACCAGCGCCTCGGGGTCGTTGCAGAAGATGCGGTAGTCGTCCACATAGCGGATTATCTCGTACTCAAGATTCTCCGCGAGCGTACCGCGTTTCTTGGCTTCCGCGATTTGGAGCGAGAGGAGCATGTCGGTGTATCCGAGCACTATTTCGGCGATGAGGGCGAAGAGAGAGCTGCCCTGCGGAATGCCGATGTTCTTCCCCTTCTGCATGGTGCGCAGGTAACGCTGTATCCTGGCGGCGAGCGCGGCGTTAGCGGAGGTTTCGTGGGGTGTGTCTTTGCGTGCCAGCGCGTCGGCTATCTGCTCCGGGTTAATCTGCCCGAAGCAATTGGTGATGTCGGTGATGAACATATAGCGGTACTTCAGCGAGAGTTCCAGGGAACGCTGCTCCATGGAGTTCCACCAGTTGAGGATGGCCGTAGCGTTCTTGAACGGTTCCTTCCGGCCGGCTGTTTTTACCCTCGGGATGGCGCAGGCCCTGATATGGCGGTTGCTGCCGTAAAGCTTGAAACACTCCTGAACGGCTTTCCACGCCTTACCGCCGCAGATGTCGCGCGCCAGCATGTAATAAAGGAACGGGTTGGCAAGCGTGAGCGGACGCACGGCATATTTGCCGTCCTTGTTGGTGAGCACGTTGAGGTTCACACCGGGGAGTGTTTCCGGGTTACAGCCGTCGGCCGCACACTGCTCAAGCGTCTTGTCGCCGATACTGCGGGCGGCATATTCCAGCACGCCGCTAAAATCGAAATACTCAGGCAGTTCGGTAGTGCAATAGAGGTCGTTGCTCATGAAAGCCGACAGCGCCTCCTTACCTTCGAGGTCGACGATGCGCACCGATTTCCGCTCCTTCTTAATCTCTTTCTTTTCAGTCTCTTTCTTCTTTTCCATTTCTTTTTTCCATCAGTAATTCCCTCAGTTGATTTTCTTTAATGACACTGCCGAGAAGCGGCCGTCGTCCTGCTTTACGGCCACAATCTTCACGGTCTCACCTTCGCTTCGGCCTTCGAGGAGCTTCTCGCCGACGTATGCGCCGCCTATTATGGCGTATTTGCGCCCGTTGCGGTCGGTGCGCAGGTGTAGAGAGCCCGCAAGTTCCTTTACCCAGTCGGACTGCGGGAGGGTGTCTACGGCTTGCATCCACACCACCTTGCGGGCGTAGAGCTTTATGTTGAAGAGGACGCCGGCGCGTTCCTTGGCGGTGAGTTTGAATTTCTGCGGTTTCTTCACGGTGAGATGTCCGTACTTGGTGCGCAACGTCCACACGGTGAACTTACGGCCGGGGCGGTTGCGGTCGTTGATCGTGCGTTCGCTTATTTTCACGGCAGGCAGCACTGGGAGTGTGCCGTAGACAAACTCGTCGGCATACCGGGAATAGATGCTATATATCTCGCGGTTGTCGGCGGCAGCGGTAACGTTTCTCACGTGGTTGAAGAGTTCCCAATATTTGGTTTTCACACCCCACCCTCTGCTCTGGTATAGATCGTGGTAGCGGTCCAGCTCATAACGGCCGGATTCCATCTCGCCGGCCTCTATCAGTTGCTGAGCAAGCGCGAGGCGCACACCGCCGAGGAACTGCTCATCACCCCCCGAGGTCACGGCCTTGCAGAGCAAGCCTGTCTTCATGTTGGGGTCGTCCACCAGCTCGGCGGTCTGTTGCCAGAGATAGAACTTGGAGGGGAAGCACAGGATAAGGTCGCGGTAATACCCTACAGCCTCGTCGCGACGTTCCAGCGAGATGAGCACTGTAGCCTTAAAGTAAGGCATGTTCTGGCTGTTGGGGTATTTCTCGAGCGCACGGTCTACCAGCGCGGCGAACTCTTCGGTGGCCGCCACATTGTCGGTCTTAAGTTCCTTGGCATAGACTCCGATGAGCTTCTCTACGGTAGAGAGGAGCGTGTTCCCCTCCTCTGTTTTGTACTGCTGCCAGTCGTCGTCGGTGAGGTTTTCGAGTCCCCAGAGCCGTATGAAGTCGCGGAATCGGAACTGCAACGGTGTGTCACGCTCAGTGCGGATGGCCTCGCGCAGGATAGAGGAATGGAGCAAAGATGGCTTCGCGAGGTTCAGTTGCAGGTAATGGCACAGCATCTCTTTGCGCAGCTGTACGTGGCTCGTGTCGGTGTGGCGCAAGGCGTAGTAGATGAGCCATCCGAACTTCTGGAAAAGCGACGGGGCGAGTTGTCCATTACTGAAAAGGCGTTCCACACTCTGGTAATTGCGCAGGGCGTTGACGCCTGCCTTGGATTCCTCTACGGCGCGGTTAACTTCCTGGTAATGCGGGTTTCTTGCGCTCTCGAGAGCACGTGTCATGTATACGTCGCCGGGGCAGTAATCCTCATAGAGCCGCTGCATACGCTCCACGATGGTTTGCACATCCTGCTCCGGTTTCTTGTACAGCACGTTCAGACACCAGAACAGTGCACCTGCGGTATAGTTGTTGGCATTTTGAGCAAATTCCGATTCCGCGGCCTGCAGAGCCTCGTCCAGGCGTCCTGCCTTGCGAAGAGCCGTAATTTCTTGTATAGTCGGCATAGCAATCAGTGGTGATAGTTAGTTAGATGAATCGTTGCCGGAGAGCTTCAAGTTTGGCGTCCGCCTCTCCGAGCGAACTTTGTAATTTCATGTATGTGTAATTCCCTTTGTCGGTGTAGTGTAGACACAGTCGGGCGTAGCCGTCGGTCTTGAGGTGGAAGACGTCCTGATACTGTTCGGCGGTGATGTCGAGCAGCTGTATGCCGGTTTCCTCGAGCTGCGAGCGCAGGAACGACACCAATTTCGTGGCAAACGGTCGGTCGGTGCCGGTAAAGGGCACTTCCTCGGGTATACCAGATTTTTCGATAATGGCGCGGCATAGCATCTCCAACTCTTCGTTGTCGCAATTGAGGAGCACGTCGCGGTTGCTGTACCCCCTCTTGTTGTACCACAGAGTGAAGGTGCACGCCTGGCCGTCGGCATCTGTGAAGGTGACGCGGTGCTGGTAGTCACGCGATGTGTCCTCGAACACGGTCAGGCCCTCCCGTGCGGCCAGTTTCTCTATCCTCGCGTAGCGGCCAAGGCGGAAATCCCCGTCGCCGCAATATACACTCACCTTGATATTTGAGGAACGCTGTATGGGCTCTACCTTCAGACCGCTGATGTAGTTGAAATCCGGCGAACGGAAGTGCCACAGCTTCCCCGAAGCGCGGGTGATGGCGGTGTAGGCCCAGCGGAAATAATCCTTGTTGGCCGTTCCGCCGTAGCGGCACATGTCCACGAAGACGCGCTCCCACTCGCCGCCCTGCGCCTTGTGGCATGTCATGGCGTAGCCGTATTTGCACAGCACTGCATTGTAATAGGGGTCACTCTTTAGCCGTCTCATGTAGGCTTCATAGATTTCCTGTAACTTTTCGGAGAACTTCTCCCCCTTGTTGCGCAACTGCTTACTTATCTGTGGCAAAGCATCGCGTATCTCCTGCGGCAAACGCTTGTCAAAGTCTACCTTAAGCGCACGCGCTATCATGTTGTCCGTCGTGCCGAACGACTCGTCGAGGTTGTTGTCAAGAAGCGTCACCTCCACCTGCACAGCCTTGTCTCCGGTCCTGAACTTCAGCAATGCCTTGCGGAAGCGCAACTGCACGCTCTCTATGTGCCCTTTGCCGGCGTTTATCCTGACGATACGCGACTCCACGCGGCCGTCCGGGTCGCAGGCTTCCACCTTTACTATATTGCCGTTGAAGAGCTCGTATTCGTAAGCGTAGTTGTTGCGGGTAATCATCAGTAGGTCGCCGGGTAGAAGTCGCTGAGCGTCGGCGCCGAAGTAATGCCTGCGTATGGCCTTGTTGTACTCCGTGGCCTGACGATTGCTGTAGGCTATGATGGCCGATCGCGCGTCCGGCTTCTTCTCGGACTGGCGGAAATATGGCCGGAGAAGGTCCTCGTTCTCGGCATCGCAGTCGTCGCCGTTGCTGAGGTGGAACTCCACGAACGACCCGCGCTCTATGCAGTCCCTCACCCTGTCGGCGTTGGCAAACATCACGCTTCCCTGGCGCTGGCGCATCACCTCGCGGAGCGTAACTTCCGTTACGCCGCAATTGTAGTTCTGTGTGAGATATTACTTGTCGAGCGCTGGAGAGGAGTTCATCCCTACGGGCGGCAACTGCGCATGGTCGCCTACGAAGACTATTTTCCGCCTTTCGGCAAACTCGAACAGGTCACGGAGCAACCGACCCGAGCCGAAAGAGAAGGCCTCTGCCTCCGAGTAGTGGTCGGAAATCATCGACGATTCATCCACGATGTAGACCATATCGCGGGGATGCTCATTGAGTTTCAAGGCAAAGCGGACGTGTACCGAGCCCTCCGTTTCCTTCTCGCTCTTACCCTCCTGTTGCCGGGTGGTGAGCGACTGCAAGGCGTAGATGCCACGGTGGATAGTGGTTGCCGATTCACCGGTCTTCGAGGCGACAATGTGAGCCGCGCGACCCGTCGGGGCCATCACTGCGAAGCGACGGTGTGCATTCTCCAATATTTTCAGGAACTCAACCACGATGGTGGTCTTGCCCGTACCGGCCGCACCCCGCAGCATAAACACCTGTTCGCCGCCCTCCAGAAACTCCCGGAAAGCAGCAAGCGCACTCTCTTGCGAAACAGTAAATTTCATGGTTGAAAGTATATTTGTTTTAGTGAATCGGTGATGCACAAAAGCCCTGTGGAACGGCCCTGCCGACCGCCGTGAGCAATTGCACGCACAAAGTTAGCAACAATTTCG
>DKVK01000024.1:0-42903 GCA_002491165.1 Porphyromonadaceae bacterium UBA7180 | reverse complement strand
ACAATTTCGCAAACAACCAAAAAAATCCTTAAAATCTCAATTTCTATGCTCGGCAATATGTTATTTTGCAGATTTTTCGGGCCTGGTATTTGGCAGTGCGGGGAAATGGTGTTGTCTTTGTTACAAACTGTTGGCTGATACTCATAGGTCGCCAGTTTTTATTGTGTTTTACCCGGATTTCTCTTTTCGGAACAGGAATATGAAGGACGATCGCCATCTATATCTACCTGATAACCAATTTGATAGGCTTATATATTGACCATGTCGACCGTAAAAAGTAAAAACTTTTTAAAGTAAAGAGACATCGCATCGAAGTTATAAAAACACGGTCGACAAGCGCAGCCCTGAGAATATGGAGCGCATTGGGGAGGCCTCCACCCCCTTGGCTACGCAGTTAGATTTGGCGGTTGTGTCGGGTTACGCAGGCTGGAAACCTGCGCTCCTTATTCTTCCGCTCCTTATTCGGCGCGTCCCTACAGGCGCTGGGCGAGGGCGAGGATTACGGCGTCGGAGGTCATTATGCCGGCTCTTGTCAGGTGAAGGCGGTTGTTTTCTATTGCTACTAAGTCGGGGGTTGGGAGAGGGCGCGTCAGGAGGTCTGCTGATAGGCTTGGGAACCGCCGTTGGAAGTCGCTCAGGTCTATGCCGCGGGCGGTGCGCAGGCGCGTCAGCAGGTACTCCTCGGCTAACTCGCAGTCGGTCAGGGTTTCTTGATTGAAAAAGGGGGTGATGAAATTGTGCTTCAGGTAGCGGCGGATGTCGGCGGGGTTGGCGCGGCGCGTGCGGCGGCCGTCGTAGGAGTGTGCCGCAGGCCCGAGGCCGAGGTATGGCGTGCCGTCCCAGTAGGCGCTGTTGTGGCGCGATTCGTGGCCGGGGAGCGCGTAGTTGGAGATTTCGTATTGGCGATAACCGGCGGCTGCGAGCGTGTCGGTGAGGTAGCTGAACATTTCGAGGTAGATGTCGTCGTCGGCTTCGCGGATGGTGCCGTTGTCGCGGAGGCGTGTCAGCGGCGTCCCTTCCTCATACATCAGGGCGTAGGCGGAGATGTGCTGCGGACGCAGTGCCACGGCTTCGGCTACCGTCTGACGCCATTGCTCCACGGTCTGTTCCGGAAGCGCGAAGATAAGGTCAAGGCTTACGTCGCCGAGCGGCTGCAGCGTCTCCACTACGCGGCGTGCCGACGCGGCATCGTGCCGACGGCCAATGGTGCGCAACAGCGTGTCGTCGAAGCTCTGCACCCCTATGCTGAAACGGTTGAAGCCGAGGCGGCTCCAAGCGACGGCTTTATCTTCGGTGACGTCGTCGGGGTTTATCTCGATGGTGCGTTCTGTGGTGCTCTCCCCTATCGCGCCGCGGGCGGAGAGTGCCTCTACGAGGGCTGAAAGCTGCTCCACGGGCATTAGCGACGGCGTGCCACCGCCGAGGTAGAGAGTCTTGGCGGGGAGGGGTATCTCGTGGCGTCGGGCGTCAAATTCTTCGAGATATTTACGCACCAACGACTCCCGGTCCGCGAGGCGTTCCCCCACGGAATAGAAGTCGCAGTATATGCATTTGCGCCGGCAGAACGGCACATGTAAGTATAGCGAGGACACGGAGCGTCAGGCCTCGGCCGGTGTTTCGTCGGCAGCGGCGTTCTCTTCCTCTTTGGGCTCCTCCTCTTTGAACTTGGTGAATCCGGCTTCAACGAGGATGTTGTACCACTGGAAGAGCTTGCGGATGTCGGAGGTGTGGACGCGCTCGCGGTCGTAATCGGGCACGAACTCGGCGAACTTGTCGCGCAGGCCGTCTTTCTCTTTTTCGAGGGCTTTGATGTCTACGGGTTTGCCGTCCATGTTGGCATAGAGGCGGTCGAGGATTTCGTCGAGCGGGAGGTCTTCGCCTTCGGTGTACATTGCCACGTCGCCGAGCGAGATGATGCGCTCGCGCTGGTGTGCCGGGGTGCGTTTCTTGGTCTTGACGTCTTCCACGATGAGCATTTTGGACGTGGAGGATACTATTTTGAAGAGGCCGGGGCGGCCCGTTATTGACAGGATTTCTCTTAACATTGTTGTTCTATCTGATTTAATAATTTGTCGATTTGGGGAAGTAACGCGGTTTCGTCTACGTTGGTGATGAGGGCAAGGCGCTCGGGGGGGAGAGTGGCGTATTCGCTTTGCTGTGCGGCCATGCGACTCTGTACCTCGGCGGCGGAACAGCGGCTGCGCTTCATGGCGCGGCGGAGACGCAACTCTTCGGGAGCGTCCACGAGCCATACGCGCCGAGACATTTCAGTTATTCCGGAGGATTCAGGGATTGCGCACTCTACCATCATACAGGGGTTGCGGCGCAGACGTTCGGATATGTCGCGCTTCACGGCACCGTGAACCCGCGAATTGAGCCACCGGAGTTCCTCCCGGTTACCGAAGACACGGCTCGCCACGAAAGGGCGGTTGGTTTCGCCATTGATGACGGCCTCGTCGCCCCAACGTTGCCGCAGGCTTTGCAGCAGCGCTGCGTCGCTGTTCATGAGCAGGCGCGCCTCGTAGTCGCAGTCATACACTTCGTAGCCGCGTAGCCGGAGCACGCGGCTCACCACGCTCTTGCCCGACCCTATGCCACCGGTTATCAGCACCGGGATTATTCGCTTCTCTTCACTTCCGCTCATTGCCTTACGATGGTATATTCCACCGAGTCGGTGAGCAGGGTGGCGTTGACGAAATTGCGTCCTGAGCGGGTCACGCGTATGGGCAAACGGCGTCCGCGGCGAGTGGCCAAGTCGTTGTAGTCGGCCTCCACGGTGATGTCCACGTCCTTGTCGTTGAAACGGTCCATGGGGACGAAGTATGTCACCTCGACATTGGCGGGGAAGATGAGCAGACTCTCGCCGGCGGGGACGTTGGAGACGTTCACCGGGACGGTGGATTTCTTCTTGACCAGCGGCTCCACATGCACGGTGACATCCACCTTGGCGGGGACTATCTTCACCCCGGGGACGGGATGCACGCGAACGGCGAACTTGCCGCTGTCCTTCATTCCGCGCTTCACGAGGCGGTCGGTTGTGACGGCGGTGATGGTGTCCGCCCACTCCATGTTGGAGTAGATGGTGACCTGACGCACGGAGCATGTGGGCCGTGAGGCGATGACGTGTCCGGGCGCGGCGGTGACGTCGCAGAGCACACGCAGGGGGACACGGCGTCCCGGGAGCGACGTGTAGGTGCAATGCAGAGAGTCTATAGAGACCGAGGTTACCTGCGCGGAAGCGCCGAAGGTGTGTCGCAGTGTGCTGTATAGGTCGGCCGCCGAGTAGCGGAACACGCCGCGGTCGGCATATTCTCGGAAGTTGATTTCGAGGGTGGGGCGCCGCAATATTCCGTTGCGCAGCAGCGAGGTGCCGCGGTCGCGGACGGTGACATGCAGGCGCGTGGGGAGGTCTTCGATGAAGGTGATGGAGTCGGGGACATTGTAGAGGCGGAGTTGCACGGCGAAGGTCTTCTGGCTGTTGTCGTTGAGCGACATAATGAGCCAGAAGCTGCCGGCGATGGCCACGAAGACAAGGTAGAGCAAGACGTTGCGGAAGCCGCGCGACGAGCGCAGTTTCTGCCACCGCGTCCTAATGCTGCCGAGCTTTGCCCTGATAGCCATAACGTAGCGCCTTCAGCCCCCGCGGGAGGGTGTTATTTCTTTTCGGCTTTTTTCTCGCCTTTCTTCACCGGCTCCTCGTAGGGATATACGCTGTCGCGGTTCACGCGGATTTCCACACCCTTGTCGATTTCCATGATGAGGGTGTTTTCGCTGATTTCGCGCACGCGGCCGTGGATGCCTCCGGCGGTCACAACCTTGTCGCCAGCCTTCATTGCGTCGCGTTTCTTCTGCATCTCCTTACGCTGCTTGGACTGCGGGCGTATCATGAAGAAGTAGAAAATCACGACTATGGCGAGAAACATGAGAAGGGTCATCATGCCGCTGCCGCTGCCTTGGGCGGCCTGGAGGAGGATTGTGTTGAGTGTCATAGTTGGTTTATGTCTGTTTTGTTGTTAAAATATACTTGTTGTTGAGGTTTTCCCGATTAATCAGGATTAATCATGAATAATCGGGATTAATCTCGAGAAAGGAAGCCCGGGAAGCCCGAAAACTTTTTCCCGAGGAAAGGGAGGCGCGCAGACGGTTATCGGGCCTGTTTTGACTTTTGCGCTTTTGTGCGCAGACCGGGAGGCCTACGCTCCTTATTCGCGGCGATTTGGAGCGCGTTACTTGCGGATGCGCCCCTCTTCGTTGAGGCGGTTTATGATTACACCGAGGATTCCGTGGACGAACTGTGCGCTCTTCGGCGCCGAATAGGCACGCGCCATCTCTATGTATTCGTTGACGGTGACCTGCGCCGGAATCTTCTCGAAGTGGAGCAGCTCGGCCATGGCGGTGTAGAGTATCACCATGTCCATCAGTGCGATGCGCTCGGTATCCCACACACGCTTGTCGATGAACTCGTCTATTAGCTCGCGGTAAGACTCCTTCTCGGCCAGCACGTATCCCATGAGTTCGCGTCCGAAGCGGGCGTCCTCCTCGTCCTTGAACTTGGGAAGTATCGGGCTGCCTGTGCCCTGCGTGCCGTGTAGCTGCGCCTCGTCGAAGCGCTTGAGGGTCTTGAGCACGAAGGTGCCGATGATGTCGAGGTCATCGTTCCAGAACACCGACTTGTCCTCCAGCTCGGCCAGGAAGGTCTCGTTGGTGAAGATTACCTGGCGGTAGATGTTGCGCCAGAACTCGCAGTCGGTGGCGAAGTCGGAAACCGGAGCCGCCATATAGTCGCGGTAGGTGTCGGTCTCCATTATGGTCTTCAGGAGCGTCTGGAGCATATACGGGCTTTCCTGTCGCCACGAGATTTTCTGTTTCTCGGTAAACTCGGCCACTTCGGGGTTCTCGCGGATGGCGGCCACGAGCTGGTTTTCCACGAAGCGCAGACTGGGGTTGAGGTCTTCGGCGGAGGGGAGGTATTTGTGGCGTGCGTCGTCGAGCTGCCGTTCGCGCAGTTCGGTGAGCTCCACGGGGAGCCACAGCAGTCGGAAGTATAGCTCGCGTGCGGCGTCGAGGCTCTGGCGCAGTGCGTTCTGGATGCTCACGCTGTCGCCGCGCGAGGAGAAGTAGTCGGTGAAGGTGGTCTGCATCAGCTCTCGGGCGCGTTCCACGCCGTGCATTGTATAGTTTTCACGGCGCCGAATCTCGGTGTCGAGGGCTGCGTCGGGGACAATGATGAGATCAAAGATGTTTTTCCAGACGGTGGCATCGGCATTCGGGATGTCACGGCCGCGCGTGCAGTAGTCCTTGAAGATGGCGGACGTCTTTATTTTCTCGGCCAGCGAGGAGGCCACCGAAGCGAAGGGGAATCCTTCGGCGCGGTAGCGCGCCAGCAGCGAGCGCATACGGTCGTCGTTCTTAACTCCCTTGATGAAACGCGACTCGGCAAGCGGAGTTCCCTGGCCACGGCGCTCCACGGTGTCGGAAAGTTGCACCATTAGCGTCAGAAGGTCGAGATACAACGAATAGGCGAAGCGCTTCTCCTTGGTGGGCGCCGACGGCTGCGACTCCAGCGAGAAGTCTTTTTCTACCAACAGATAGGAGTACAGCATCTGCACCACTTTGATTCTTATCAAGATACGATTTATCATAACTCTTTATGTTCGTGCATATTACAAGCAGCGAGTTGCGGAGAAACCGCAACGCCGCAAATATCCGGATACAAAGGTATAAATATTTTCCGGAATCCACAAAAATTTTTCGGTGGTCAAAGAATTACTTTCCGGCGGCGAAACCGGCGGCAAGGCGCTGGCGCACCCCTTCGTATACCATCACGGCGGCCGCCACCGAGACGTTGAGCGACTCTATGTGTCCTATGACGGGGATGGCGGCGAGCGAGTCGCAGGCGCGTATTACTTCGTCGCTGAGCCCGACGTCTTCTGCTCCCATCACCACGGCGGTGGGGACGGTCATGTCCTGCTCGGTATATAAGGTGTCGGTCTTTTCGCTGGCTCCGACGACGTGTATGCCGCTTTCCCGGAGGAAGCGTACGGCGTCGGCTATGCTGCGTTCGCGGCACACCGGTATGTGGAGGAGCGCTCCGGCCGAAGTCTTGACGGCATCGGCGGTAACGGAGACGCTGCCCCTCTCCCCTATCACCACGGCATCGACTCCGGCGCATTCGCATGTGCGTGCTATGGCGCCGAAGTTGCGGGTGTCCGTAATGCCGTCGAGCACCACGATGAAAGGCACGGCGCCGCGATCGTAAAGCTCAGGGACGAGGGTTTCGAGACGGTAGTAGGTAACGGGCGAGAGCAGAGCTATGACGCCCTGGTGGTTCTTCATGGTGATGCGGTTGAGCTTCTCCACGGGCACCTTCTGGCTCACAATGCCGTATTCCTTGATTCTGGCGGTCAGTTCGCGCCCGAGGTCGCCTCCGAGGTCCTTGCGCACGAGCACCTTGTCGATGTCGCGGCCGGCCTCTATGGCTTCGATGACGGCGCGTATTCCGAATATATACTGGCTTTTATCCATTGTCTGTCATTAGGTTATATGTTGTCAGGCTTGGGTGACGTTTTTCTCGAGCAGGGAGCGGGCGTTGAGTACGGCGGCGTCTTCCACCTTTGAACCGGAGAGCATCCTTGCCAGCTCGGCCACCCGTTCCTCGGGAGCCAGGCGGCGTACCCGCGAGACGGTGCGGTCGGCCTCGTCGCTCTTATATACGAGGTAATGGTCGCGACCCATGGCGGCAATCTGCGGCAGGTGGGTGATGGCCACCACCTGTATGTTGCGCGACATGTCGGCCATGGTGCGTCCCATGCGGTCGGCCACGTCGCCGGAGACGCCGGTATCCACCTCGTCGAAGATTACCGAGGGCAGGTGCACGTGGTCGGCGATGATGGCTTTTATGCCGAGCATGAGACGCGACGTCTCGCCGCCGGAGGCGACGCCGGCTACCGGCATCAGCTCCTGGTTCTTGTTGAAGGAACAGAGGAACGAGACGTTGTCCTGGCCGTCGACGGTGAGTTTCCCCTTGGTGAGCATGGCCGAGAACTTGAGGTGGGGCATGGCCAGGGGGCGAGCTTTGCGGCAGAGCATGGCGGCGAATTTCTCGGCCGCCACGGCGCGTGTCTCGCTCAGCTCGTCGGCTATTTTCTTCAGAGTGTGTGCCTCGTCGCGCATCTCCTTTTCAAGCTCTTCGATGTCCCCGTCGGTTCCCGATAGTCCTTTTTCGCGTTCGCGGAGCTGCTTGTGGAGTGCCACGAGGTCGGCCTCCGACCGGCAGTTGAAGCGTTTCAGGGCGTCGTAAAGCTCCATGAGGCGCGTCTCTGCCTTCAGCAACCGCTCGGGGTCGGCGTCCACCGTGTCGAGCATATCCTCGAGCGAGGCGTTGATGTCTTTGAGCTCCACATAAGCCTGTTCGAGGCGCTGCGTAATGCCGGGCGTGCCGTCTCCGTCGCGGTTCTCGAAGAGGGAGAAGTTGATGCGCGAGAGTGTGTGGCGAATATCGGCGAGCTGCGATAGCACGGAGCCTTCCCCGCCGTCGAGGCCGGATGTCGCTTCGCCAAGGAGCATGCGTATGTCTTCGGCATCGTTGAGCACTTCCGTCTCCTTTTCGAGGGCTGCGAGTTCGCCGGGACGCGGCTTGAGGTTGTCGAGCTGGGAGAGCTGGAACCGGAGGTAGTTTTCGTTCTCGCGGTCCTGCGAGAGACGTTCCTGCAACTTGCGCAGACGCGACCGCACGGCCACGAATTTGTGGTATTGCCCGCGGTAACGGGCCAGCACTTCGATGTTGTCGGCCACGGCGTCGATGATTTCGAGCTGCCGCCGCGGGTCGTTGAGCATCGTGTTGGCGTTCTGCGAGTGTATGTCTATGAGGTTGGCGGTGGCTTCCCCCAAGGTCTTGAGGTTCACCGGCGTGTCGTTGATGAACGCACGCGAACGGCCCGAGGGAGAAATCTCGCGGCGCACTATCACCTCCTCGTCGTCCCAGTCGAGCTCGTTGGCCTCGAAAATGGGGCGCAACCTCTCCGACGGTGTGAAAGAGGCCTCGACGGTGGCTTTCGGTCCGTCGGGATGAATGGCGCGCGAGTCCACCCGGCTGCCGGTGAGCAGATGCAACGCCCCGAGCATCACCGACTTGCCGGCGCCGGTACTGCCGGTAATGATGGTAAGCCCCGGGCCGAACTCTATCTCCACCTCGCGGATGAGGGCGTAGTTTTTAATTGTAAGGCGTTTCAGCATGGCGCGTAGTTGTCAGCGTGTTTCTTCGGGATTCTTAATCTTGTCGAGGCGTTCGCGGTCGGTGGGATAGATGGGCTGCAAGAGGTTGTAGACTTCCTCGCGCTCGGTCTGCGGGGCCTTGGAGTAGACGTTCACCAGTTCGTCGAGCTTGCTGTCGCGGAAGATGGAGAGCCCGACTGACATCGGAGCTGCCTTGTATAGCTTCTCCACCTCTTTGAGCGACTCGGTTATGGCGGCACGTCCCTTGTCGGGGGAAGTCACCATCTCGTCGAGGCCGCGGCGGTGGTATTGGTAGAGGAGGGTGCGCATCCCCACAGCGTTAGGGTCGGTGTAGGAGGATAGCACCGCGCTGCGGTTCTTGGTGTCCTCGAAGGCACGCCACCCCACTTCGCCGCCCGACTGCGCCATCTGCACCACCGTAGCAGCACGGTCGAAGTAAGGCTGGCCGCCGTTGGGCGAGAAGGAGTCGAAGTCGAGCGCCAGGAACAGGTAGGCGTAGAAGTTCAGTATGGCCGTGAGGTTATCTTCCATGGCATTCTCGTTGAAAACCAACGGGTTGCCTTCACGGTAGTCGAACTCCACCTTCGTGTCCTTGAAGTTGAAGAGCGTGGTGGTGTAGGTGCTGTTGTAGACGGGACGCGAGAGCTGCACCTGGAGGTCGCCCTTTATGCGGTCGTTGTCATACTCCTTGACGGTGAGGAAGAAACGGCAGTCAATCTTCTCGTTGGGAGCGAACTGGGCGTTGGTCCATTTGCGGTCGTTGAAGTATTCGGAGATGGCGGTCTGCAAGGTCTCGAACACCGACTTGTTGGTGCCCTGGATGCTCTGCGAGTTCACCTCTACCTGACAATTGAGCTCCTGCGCCGCGGCCGTGCCGCCGAGGGCAGCCAACGCCACGCACGCAAGGGCGGCTATTCTGTTTATTCCTCTCATCTTTCTTTTCTTCTATCCTAAATTTACCGGGCGGAACGGACGGGTGCCTCAGCGCAGGGAGAAGACTGTGGCCACGATGTCGCGTGCCACCTCCTGCTTGCTCTTCACGGGGAAAGAAAGTTCCTCTCCGCCGCGGCTGAAAAGTGTCACGCTGTTGGTGTCCACGCCGAAGCCGGCCCCGGGGTCGCCAAGACGGTTGAGCACCACCCAGTCGAGGTTCTTGGCCTCGAGTTTACGGCGTGCGTTGTCGGCGCCGTTGTCGGTCTCGAGGGCAAAGCCTATAGTGAGCCTTTTCCCTTTCTCCCTGGATAAGCTGGCGGCTATGTCGGGGTTTCGTTTGAGCTCGATACACATAATCTCAGCCCCTTCGCGCTTGATTTTCGACTCCGCGACGACGGCCGGCGCATAATCGGCCACGGCGGCGCAGAAGATGGCGGCATGGCACGTGTCGAACGCACGTCGCGAGGCTTCAAGCATCTCGCAGGCGGAGGTTACGCTTACACGCTCAACCCCGGCAGGCGCCGGCAACGAAACGGGACCGCTGACAAGCACCACTTCGGCACCCTGCTCCCGGCACGCCGCCGCAAGGGCATAGCCCATTTTTCCGCTCGAATGGTTCCCTATAAAACGTACAGGGTCGATGTTTTCGTATGTAGGGCCCGCCGTTATTAAGATTCTTTTGCCCTTCAGCGGCAAAGTGGTGTCGTGGCGCAGGAACCACTGCTCCAGCGCTTCCACAATCTGCTCCGGCTCGGCCATGCGTCCCTTGCCGCAGAGGTGCGAGGCCAGCTCGCCGCTGCCCGGCTCCACTATCTCAACGCCGTCGGCACGCAGCGTGGCCACGTTGCGCTGCGTAGAGGGGTGCGCCCACATGTCGAGATCCATAGCCGGAGCGACGAACACCTGCTCCTTGGCCGAGAGGTAAGTGGTGACCAGCATGTTGTCGGCAATGCCGCCCGCCATCTTGCCGATGGTGGAGGCCGTTGCCGGAGCTATGACCATAGCGTCGGCCCACAGTCCGAGGTCCACGTGGCTGTTCCACTGCCCTGTGTTGGCGGTGAAGAACTCCGAAATCACCGGCCGTCCGCTCAGCGAAGAGAGGGTTACCGGGGTTATGAACTCGCGCCCCGACGGGGTGATGACCACCTGCACTTCGGCTCCGGCCTTGACAAGAAGCCGCAGCAAGTACACCGATTTGTAAGCCGCGATGCCGCCGGTGATGCCCAGGATGATGTGTTTGCCTTTCAGGATGCTCATTTGGCCGAGTATTTTGCTTTCAACTGCATGAGGACATCCTTGGTGTTGCGCGAGAACTCTCCCTGCATTATCCATGCGAAGAAGGAGGGCTCGGTGCGCAGCACGTCGCAGACGCGTTTGCCCTTGTGCTTGCCGAAGTTGAATACCGGCTCGTCCTTGTCGTTGAGCACGATGCGTCCGGCCAGGTCGAGGTTACGTCCCTGGCGCGAAAACTCGGCAAGCTTCTCCACGTCGTTCTCCAGGTCGGGGTAACGGTCCAGCTGGCTCTTCAGCACTTCAAGGGTGGCACGGGTGTCGGCCGTGGCCGAGTGGGCGTCCTCCAGGTTCTTGCCGCAGTAGAAGCGGTAGGCGGCCACCAGGGTACGCTGCTCCATCTTGTGGAAGATGTTCTGGACGTCGATGAATCGGCGGTCCGAGACGTTGAACGACAGTCCCTGCCGCGCGAACTCCTCAATGAGCAGCGGCACGTCGAACTTGTTGCTGTTGAAGCCGGCGATGTCGCTCCCCTCGAAGAAAGCGTGCATCGACTTGGCGAGCTGCCCGAAGGTGGGACATTCGCGCACGTCATCGTCGGTGATGTGGTGCACGGCGGTGGCCTCCTCGGGGATGTGGCATTCCGGGTTTACGCGGCGGCTCTTCACCTCCTCGCGGCCGTCGGGCCACAGCTTTATCGCCGAAATCTCTACTATACGGTCTTTCAGTATGTTGGTGCCCGTGGTCTCCAGGTCGAAGAAAATCAGCGGGCGTTCAAGTTTCAATTCCATCTGTTACGGTGCGGGCGTGGATTAGTAGTCGAAAGTCTGCATCGGCATGAGCAGGGTGAGCTGGTCCTCGTCGGGCTGTTTCTCCTCGGGGGTGAAGATGCCGGGGCGGCTGGGGTCGCAGAGTTTCAGGAGCACGGTCTCCCCTTTCAAGTTGCTGAGCACCTCGACCATGAACTGCGCCTTGAAGCCGATGGTCATCGGCGAGCCGTTGTAAGTGCAGGGGACGTTCTCTTCGGCCGAAAGTGCGTAGTCGGCGTCGGAGGCGGAGAGGTGGATGTGGTCTTCGGTGATGTCGAACTTGATGAGGCCCGACGCCTGGGAGGCGGAAACGGCTATACAACGCACGGCGCGCAGGAACCCAGCACGGTCCACCTGCACCTCGTAGGGATTGTCCTTCGGGATTACGCGGGTGTAATCCGGATAGTTGCCCTTGATGAAGCGGCAGGTCAGCGAGTAGCGGCCTACGGTGAAGGTGGCGTTCTTTTCGCCGATGAGAACCTCGACTTCGGTGTCTTCCCCCGAGATTACGGAGCGGAGGATGCCGGCGGGCTTGGCGGGGATGATGAAGCTGCGTTCCATGCCGGGCTGCACTTCGGAGTTGACGTAGCGCACCAGCTTGTGGGTGTCGGAGCTGACGAAGGTAATGTCGTCGTTGTGGATGTCCCAGTAAATACCCATCATCACGGGTCGGAGGGTCTCGGTGCTGACGGCGAAGATGGTGGCCTCGATGCCTTTCTGCACCACGGCGGCGGGGATCATGAGGCGTGTTTCCCCTCCGGTGAGGGCGTCCCCTTCGGGGTATTCGTTGGCGTCGACGGCCATCATGTTGAGGTGGCCGGAGAGGAACTGTATCTCGAGAGCCAGGGTCTGGTCGTCCACCAGGAAGGTGAGTCCCTGTTCGGGGACCTCCTTGAGCAGGTCGAGCAGGCGTTTGGCGTTCAGGGCGATGCGGCCGTCGCCGTCGCTGTCTTCGATGTCCATGGTCGCTTTCATGACATTCTCCTGGTCGGAGCCCACTATGGTGAGCGTGTTTCCCTCTATGATGAAAAGGAAATTATCGAGGATCGTCATCGCGTTTTTGGTGTTCATCACCTTGCTGACTGCCTGCAACTGGGTTTGCAGCGTCTTGCTCTGTACAACAAATTTCATATCTGAGTGGCGTTATATTTCTAACTGTTAAGTTGTTAGGGAACTCGCAAGGAGAGGGTATCCCTATCAAAATACAAAAATAGCAAATTTTCCCGGAATCCGCAAATAATAATCGGCGGAAAAATCCCCGGACTTCCGGATTCGCTTCTGCAAAATTTATTACAAAACAAGCCGCGCCACCCTTTTGCAAGGACGGCGCGGGTTGCAGGTTTCCTCCGCTTACGGGTTGCAGGTTTCCTCCGCTTAGGGGAGACGGTATGAACGTATCACTTCTTTTCAGCCGGAAGGACTATGGTGTATTGCCACGGTTCGGCCTCCTTTCCGTTTACCTTAAGTTTAGGGTTTCTGCTTGACAATTCTATGTCATATTTCAAACCATATTTTGGGAAAGAGACGGTTAGACGCTTATGCTTGAAATCCGGTTCGTAAAATGTCCCTATCTCCAGATGGTTTCTATCAACAACCCCGCGATAAGGGTGGGTTTCATACCAAATACCATGGAACACCGCGCCGGGATATCCTTTTGGAAACATGCAATTCTCACTGAGAAACGGGTCTGTAAGCTCAACCCAACTTAAAGTATAAGTCTTTCCCTCATAGTTCAAATTTGCTTCAAGTTTTCCCACAAGATTACCGGAAGTAGCCAGATCAAGAAGATTCTCTCCGTCTTCATTCTCAACATAGAGGCGCAATACTGAATTATCCGGCGCCAAATCTTGTTCACCGCAGGATGAGAAAAAAATCGACACCACAGCGAAGATTGCCGCCAAAAGCAGCGGAACGTACAAAAAGTTTCTTTTCGTTTCCATATCTTTATACAACATTATTATTTATTAGGGACAAAACCGCCCACATACTCCATTTTTTTGAACTGGATAAATGCCAGATACTCTTTGTAAGCCTCCTTATCATATAGATAATAATGCTTCCATCGCCAATCGTCGTTTGAATCATTGTATTTATACACGGACTCAATTGAACCTCCGAACTTGAAGTAGCCGTTTCTATTTCCGCCCCAGCCCCATATTACATGGAACATGAGTCCGTCGCCTCCACGGCCTCCTACGTATGCCGTACCGACATGCGAGTCTAAATAATAGCCGTCTATCACCCATGCATGACCGTCTTTATCTCTGTTTCCCCTGACCAACACCGGGCCATGGGAATCTTTTAAAAATGCCTGAAGAGCGTTATTATCGAAATCTTTAAAGTCTTTTGGCTCTTGATATCCAAAATGCCGGAACGTCCGTTTATAATGCGCTTTCGTGTCAGAGGAGGATCCGTCTTTTCCGATATGATATGATGTATCATAGTTATTCCCGGCTCCCAGGTGACGGATTAAATTAGGTATATACGTCGCAATGATTTGACCGTTGGCTAATGTGGCATTCTTCATAGCCTGCCAATCATACACGTTATTACCATAACTGTTTGGCCATTCATAATAGCTCATAATAATAGCTGTCGCAACCGGAACGCAACCCGCATGGCACCTTATTCCATTCTTTACAGGACATTCATTATTGAATGGATCTTCTTGATGCCAGTGGCTCACATTAGGATGGATATACGGGCCTATCTTTTCACTTAAATCTATATCCGTGAACTGTATGGGAGGCAAAACAAGCAGAGTTGTATCCATACCCATACCGGGACCTGAACCCGTTCCTATCCCGGGCTTTCCCAGCATATCGAGACATTCTTCATCGGGGAGCATGTCGAAAAAGTATTGGAGACCGGGATTCTCTTCGACATCCGATTCTTCGAGGTGTCCCTCTTCCGAGATTGCGTAGATTCCGTCAAGACGCGTATCCGCCCCGGCAACGGCAAATCCTCCGTTGTCAGCATAGTTGATGATGTAGTAAAGCGAGTCGAGACTTCCTTCTGCACGGGTTTTTCCGTCGATATTCAGATAACGGATGCTGGCGACTCTACGCGAGCGGGTTTTGCCCCCTTCTATCTTCGCAAGCATCCTTTCAGCACGGTCAAGTGCCGTCTGCATGTCTACACGAGTTGTCGCACCGGAAGTGCCAGATGACTGATTTACAGACTCCATGAGATCATTGGAACAGCTGCCAAGCAGTAAGACTACTAATAGCAGCATAAATTGCTTGAATCTTTTCATGGTATAATTTTTTAAATGTTAGAAATCAATCTGCCGCAAAGATAACACTTCTTTTTTTAATTACAAAATAAATTAAAATAATTTTGTATTATCTGCTTCTTTTGGTAAAATTATTTCGCTTTGTTGCCAATATTTCAGAAATCAGGAACGTACTGACAGTACAACACCGTTCGTATAAGGCTCAATTGCAACGGCATAATGCGCCCCCAAGCCAAAAGGACAGGCTTAGAGCGTAACTTGTCTATGTCCCGAATATCGATGGAGCCGTTGACGTGGGTCACGAACATCGAGGGGAGGGGTATGGCGGCGACTATCTTCCAGACGCCGTAGAGTCGGCCATCAGGGAGTCCCTGACCGCGACTTCCATCGCAATCTCATAGGCGGTTTGCTGCACGGCTATCGACTCACAGGCGGAATCGGCCGTAGCTTTTTCCCGCGCAACATTTTCTTGACTGCGGAGAATAAAATGCAAGGCAATGCCATTGACCATCAAAAATGCCACAAAGCTGAAACACACCGCCGCTACGCGCTTTTGAAAAACGGTTGCCGGTTGCCGGGCGCCACACTCGCTGCAATAACGGCTTCCGGCTGGAATCTCGGCGCCGCAAACTTTACAAACTTTTTTCTTCATGTTGTTGAATTACGCGGAATTAGTTGTTCCGGTATTATAAAAACAGTCGAAGCCTTGTCCCGAGGGTTTCGGGACAAAGCTCCGGTTAAGGTATGGAGGCTACGGCCGCGCGGCCGCATTGTTTTTCTTATGCCTGAGGTTCTTCTTCGGGGATAACCTCGAACTCCACCTCTACGGCTACGTTCTTGTGGAAGCGTACCACAGCGGTGTAGACGCCGACTTCCTTGACGGGCACCTTAACGTCGACAATCTTACGGTCGATGTCATGGCCGAGAGCCTGGAGAGCGGCTGCTACCTGCATGGCGTTCACACTGCCGAAGACTGTGCCGGTGGCGCTGGTCTTTGCGGGGATAGTGAGGCGTACACCTTCGAGAGCCTGGGCTTTGGCCTGGGCTTCTTCGAGGGCTTTCTGTATTTTGTGTGCGCGCTGACGGAGGTCTTCTTCAAGCTGCTTGAGGGCGGCTTTGGAGGCGATGATAGCCTTTCCCTGAGGTATCAGGTAGTTGCGGCCGTATCCATCTTTTACTTCGACAACGTCGTCTTTGTAACCCAGGTCGGTTACATTTTCTTTCAAGATAACTTTCATGTTGTTTCGTTTTTTGTCGGGTTAATAGATGGGTTTACTTCATCAAGTCAGTTACGTAGGGGAGCAGGGCGAGGATACGTGCGCGTTTCACGGCGCGTGCCACGCGGCGCTGGAATTTCAATGAAGTTCCGGTTATGCGGCGCGGAAGGATTTTACCCTGTTCGTTGAGGAATTTCTTAAGGAACTCGGGGTCCTTGTAGTCCACATATTTGATGCCGCTGCGTTTGAAACGGCAATATTTTTTCTTGCGAACCTCCACGCTGAGCGGAGTGAGATAACGGATTTCGTTGTTTGCTGCCATGGTTTAGTTCTCCTTTGTTTCAGCGGCCTGCTCGGCTGCGGGGGTTTGACTTGCTTTGTTGGCGCGGAGTGTGCGGCGTTTCTCGGCATACTCTGCGTGGTGTTTGTCCTGACGTACTGTCTGGAAACGGATTACGCGCTCGTCGCGGCGGAAGGCGGTTTCGAGCTTCTTGATCAGGTCAGGCGCGCCTGCAAACTCCAACATGGAGTAGAAACCTGTGGATTTTTTCTGGATGGGATAAGCGAGCTTGCGCAGACCCCACAATTCCTCGTTGATTACCTCAGCTTCGTTGCTTTCCAGGAAATCACGGAATTTTTTTACCGCTTCCTTCATCTGTTCGTCAGACAAAACGGGAGTTAAAATGAAAACGGTTTCGTAACGATTCATGCGTTTCTTCTGGTTTGATATTAATATTACTGTGACTGTCAGAGGGTTACAGCCGCAGGAGCGGTTTCCTCCTCCAAATCAGCCGCAAAGTTAATACTTTTCCGCCGTCCCTGCAACCCCTGCGCGCCCCGAACAGCACTCCGGAGCACCGCAGATTAGTCAAATTAATTTTAATTAACACTTTTAACATTCATTCAAAACCTGCAACCATTGTCCGTCACCGGAATTATTCCTACTTTTGCAACCGAAATGAAACCTGATGTCAACGAACGGGTGCCGATGTTCCCGCTACTGGCGGGGCTGACGGCCGGCATAGTGTTGTGGGGCTACGGCGCCTCATGGGCGGTGTGCGGCGCCGTGGCGGCTGTCGCGGCCGCGGCAATTACGGGGTGTGCCTTGGCAGGACGCACGGTCGCAGGGTCGGTCGCCGCCGCAAAAGCACGCCCCTTCTGCCTCGCGCTGCTCTTCGTGGCCATCGGGATTGCATCCGGACAACTCAACGGAAACGACACACTCGACGGTAACGAAGAGACGGAGTGGCGCGAGATGACCGTGGCACGGGTAGAGAAGGTGAAGGAGCGCCCTCACGGACAGAGCCTGACCGTCCGACTCGAACAGGTGTCGCACCGCGACGGCTCCTCCCCCATCACCCTGCGCAACAGCCGCGCACAAATCTACGGCAGCGGCACGCATCTGCATCCCGGCGACCGTTTCTCCTTCTTCAACTTCCTCGAACCCGTATCCGACGACCCCAACACACAGCGCGCCGGCTATGCCGCTTACCTGCGCGGCAAAGGGATAAACCGACAATGCCGCGTGGTGACGGAAGACATCACGCCGCTCGAACCGTGCCATGACTTCCGATGGCTGTGCAGCGAGGCGCAACGCCGAGGCGAAGCGCTCATCGACGCCTCCGGGGCCAAGCCGGGAACGTGCGCTTTCCTCAAAACCGTACTTCTGGGCAGCGAGAATGTGGACAACCGCGAGGCGCGCGAAGCACTGCGCGACGCAGGTGTGTCGCACATACTGGCCGTCAGCGGCCTGCACATAGGCATAATAGCGTCGTTCCTGCTACTGCTCACCTCGCCACTGGTGCTCCTGCGGCGTCCCGCCCTGCGCTGGGCGACCGTCTTCGCGCTCACGTGGATGTATGTCTGTGTATGCGGGTTGCATGTCCCGGCGATGCGCGCCGCGCTTATGACCACCATGGTATTGGCGGCGCGGGTGTTCCAACGCCACAACTCGCCGCTCAACGCCCTCTGCCTCGCCGCCGCCGTGATATTGCTCTTTTCCCCGACAGCCCTCTTCGATGCCGGACTTCAGATGAGCGTACTCTGCGTGGCCGTGCTCATTGCCTTTACGCGGGTCATCTTTCCACCGACAGAGGGACGCCCCCCGAAGTGGCGGCGCGTGGCATACGGCCCTGTGGCGTCGCTTTTGGCCGTATTCGGCCTATGGCCATTGACCGCTTACTATTTCCACTCCTTCCCGCTCATGTTCCTGCCGGCCAACTTCATCCTCCTCCCCCTGCTCCCCTTCTACCTCGTAATAGGCGCGGGCGCCATAGCGGCAACATCTCTTGGGATTCCGCACGGATGGCTCACCGGGACGCTCGACGCCGGCTATGACGCCATGATTTCACTCTGCCGCACGTTGGGGGAAGGCACCGCGCCGGAGCTGCATGTGGCAGGAGTAACAGTATTGCTGTGGTGTGCCGGACTGTTGGTGCTGATGTGGGCCGTAAGGCAACGGCGCAAGGCGATGCCGTTGGCAGCCGCCGGAGCGATTCTGTGCGTGGCGACAGGGAGCGTATGGTTCGTTGAAGCACCTCAACCCGCTGACGGCATCATCGTGCAGTCATACTATGGCGAAACCACCATAATGGAATACTCCGGCGCCTCGGAGAGGAAGCACACCGTGCCGGAAGGGAGGGAAACGGCGTTGAGAATAGGGCGCCGCAACGTGGTGGTGACAGCGTCGAAAAAACGTCTGGGGAAACCGGAACGCCCCGGCGGCTGCGACATATTGGTGGTGCGTCCAGGCGAATACGAAGACCCGGAAGAAATGCTGGAGCGCACGCGGCCGCGCATGGTGGCCGTCCGTCCCGGATTGCCGCACTACCGCACCGAAGACATCCGTTCCCGCTGCCAATACCGCGGCATCCCCTGCCACGACATGTCCGTGCAAGGCCCCCTCCGCCTCCTCGAAGAATAAACCCCAATACTGCCAGACTGACTCAGTAAATACCATTTGAAAACTTTTTTCTAAAAAAAGTCCAAAATAATTTACAAGGAATGAAATAAAGTTGTATCTTTGCGGCACATGGAGTTTTACTAATTCTTCAGTAAGTCAGGAATCCACTAAAAACGTCCTAACGTGCTTTAGTTTTTAAAACCCAAAGAAAGTTTCACTTATTTTATTAACCCATAAAATTTACACCATGAAGCTTAAAAATCTCGTTTTTGCAGCGGCAGCATTTCTAGTGCTAACGGCAGTTTCTATCTGAAAGGCTACCTCTTCGAGAATATGGGATATGTAGCTAATCTTAACAAAGACACGAGTATTCCTTTTAATTAAATAATTCCACAAAAACAATATTCTTATGAAAAGATTAAAATTTTGGATGCTTTCGGCATCCGTTATGGGAATGTTCGCTTTCGCTTCGTGCGGAAACGATACGCCCGACGCTCCTGATGGAACACAGGACGACAAATCCGGTGTAGAGGTGACTCCTCCGGAAGACAAACCGGGTGAAAATGAACTTCCTGCTCCTAAGGAGTATACGGCGCTGAAGCTTACCGCCTCGCAAGAGGCTGCCAAAGAGGCGAATAATGATTTTGCCGTGGCGATGATGAAGGACGTTATGGAGATGCAGAATGGTGAATCAACGGTTATCTCGCCGTTCAGCCTTTACACGGTGCTCTCGATGGCAGCCAACGGCGACAACGGCGAGACGCGCGACGAAATGCTCCGGGCTCTCGGTTTCGAGCCGGGGCAGGCCGGACTCGACAAGCTCAACGACTTCAACTCGATGCTGATGACGCAGCTACCGCAGCTCGACTCGTGGGCTTACGCGCTTGTGTCCAACTCTATGTGGGTCGGGAACAACATGCAACTGCTTCCCACTTTTACTTCGATGCTTGACAAATGGTATGCTGCCGAAGCATACTCCTTGCCCACGCTCTGCAATGAAAACGCCCGCAATCTCATCAACGCATGGTGCTCCGAGAAGACGAAAGGTTTGATTCCCGAGTTCTTGAAGGAAAACCTTGTTGCTACCTTGGCCATCATCAATGCTACTTATTTCAAGGGAATCTGGAGCGAAGGATTCGAGAAAAACAATACAAAGAAAGCCAACTTCACCAACCTCGACGGCACGACATCGGAAGTCGATATGATGAAGAATATAATGGAACAGACAAAATATGTGAAGACTGCCGATGCAGAAATCGTAGGAATCCCCTACGGTAACGGCAACTTCCGCATGGTCTGCATCCTTCCCTCGCAAGGTTCGGATGTGAACACATACGCCGGACGTATGACAGCAGCACTACTTAAGGATAATATTGCAAAAATGGAAACGACCAAATGCCGCCTCAGGATGCCGAAATTCGATGTCAGCAGTAATCAGGATATCACGGGGCTTTTGGCAAAAAAAGGTCTCGCCCGCATGTTCTCCACCGGTTTCAACGCCATATCCATGAGCGGACAACCTCTGCCTATGTCGATGATTCTGCAAGAGGCCCGCGTCTCTACCGACGAGTTCGGAACTGTAGGTGCAGCAACTACTATTGCCACATGGGCCGGTCTTGACCCGGATGCTGAGGTCAAGGAACCGGTTGCGGTAACCCTGGACCGTCCCTTCCTTTTCGTGATAGAGGAAACATCCACGGGCACCATCCTCTTCATGGGCGCCGTAACGAAACTCTGAGAAAACCACTCCTTCCAAATATTAAACCGGGACTGACACCTGCGTCAGTCCCGGTCTTTTATCTCTTTGTGTGGTATCACTCTTTCACGTCGAAGCCGGCGTTGCGGACGGCCGCTATCACGGCGGCATCGTCGGGAGTGCCTTCCACGGTGGCACGGCCCGAGGAGAGGTCAACATCTACTTGCTTCACGCCCTCCACGGCGGCGATGCTTTCCTGAACGGCGGCGCGGCAGTGCGAACAGGCCATCCCCGTAACCACATACACTTTGGTGGGGGCCGCAGCATCGATGTGCTGATGCTTGTGCCCTTTTATAAAGGTGACGACAAGCAGAACCACGAGGATGGCGGAGCAAACGGTCGGGAAGATTTCAAAACCGTGGCCGTGGGCGCCGGCGTGCAGCGTGTGGACGTTGAACCATTCGGAGGGAAGCAGGTAGTCGATGGCAAGGCCGAAGGCCATGGATCCTATGATGATGGAGGCGAGGTAGATGGCGGCGGTTTTCTTGCCCATTTCGCGCGAGATGAGGGTGAAGGAGGCGAAGTTGGCGGCCGGTCCGGCCATGAGGAGCACCAGTGCCGTGCCGGGCGAGAGCCCTTTGAGCATCAGCGAGAGGGCGATGGGGATGGAACCGGTGGCGCAGACGTACATCGGGATTGCTATTACCAGCACAGCTATCATTGAGAAGAAGGGGCGGTTGCCCAGTATCGAGAAGAAGTCGTCGGGGACATAGACGGTAATCAGCGCGGCGATGACGAGGCCGATGACGAGCCAGCCGCCGATGCTCCCCACCAGGTCGATGAAGCCGTATTTCAGTGCGTCGCGGCATTTGGTGAAGAACCCGGTGCGGGGCGCTTCCTCTTCGTGGGAATGGTCGCCGGTCGCGCAATGGCCGTGGCAATCGTCGGCCGCTGCGGGTTCAGCTTTTTCCGATTTTTCGGCACGGCCGACGGCGAGTCCGCCGAAGAGGGCGGTGAAGAGCGCCGCCACGGGACGCACCACGGCGAAAGCCGGGCCGAGCAGCGACCATGTGGCCGCTATGCTGTCCACACCGGTCTGCGGCGTGGACACGAGGAAGGAGGTGGAGGCGGCTTTAGAGGCACCGTTGCGGCGCATGGCGATGCCCGTAGGCAACACGCCGCAGGAGCACAACGGCAACGGTATGCCGATGAGCGTCGACTTCACGACCGACTTCCATCCGGAGCCGGAGAGATGGCGTGCAAAGACCCTTTGCGGGATGAAGGCGTGCATCACCCCGGCGATGAGAAAGCCCAACAGGACGTAGGGAGACATCTCGTTGAGCATGAAAAGCAGTGAATATATCAAATCCATAATGATATGTTTATTAAGTCGGGTTTAACCTTGATAACGTGAAAACCGCCGGCGCAATTATGTGTCCCGCCCGGTTTCACACCGCAAAGTTAGCACAAACCCGATGCAACCGGATTGCATTTTTTACCGCCGCCCCCAGGAAAAGAAGTGCTCGCCGACTATCCGTAAATATGACATGCAAAAACGCGGTTCGTCTCTGTTTTACAACGATGCGTGACATCACCCTCTCTCGACAAATATTGAAAAATTCAGGACGCCCGGCGTTTGGTTCCGCGAAAATTGATTAACTTTGCACTTCCTTGGGAAGGAGACGCCGAGATTTCTTGCAGCCCTCGAATAGGACAAACAGACATTTATGAACTGGATAATACTTATTCTTGCCGGGCTGATGGAGGTTGGCTTCACCTTCTGCCTGGGAAAGACAAAATCCGCGAGTGGAAGTGAGTTGGTTTATTGGTGGATAGGATTCCTCGTGGCCCTGGGTCTGAGCATGTTCCTTATGGCCAAAGCTGCCGAACGGCTCCCCATCGGGACCGTCTACCCCGTATGGACCGGAATCGGTGCCGTCGGCGCCATGCTGGTGGGAATTTTCTTCTTCCACGAACCGGCCACGTTCTGGAGAATATTCTTCATCACTACGCTCATACTGTCGATTGTCGGACTGAAGGTGGTGGCCTGAACACGCAAAACTGTAAAAAACATTTATCGTCATGGATAATACCGAAGTCACGAAACGTCTCGAAGCCGCGGGGGTAAAACCTACGCCCAACCGCCTGCTGGTAATGAAGGAACTGCTGGAAGCTGAGTCGCCCCTGAGCCTCGCCTATCTTGAAGGGAAGCTCTACCCTACCGACAAGGCGAGCATCTTCCGCGTACTGGAACTCTTCGCCAAGAAGAATATGATCCACGTAATCAACGACGGTAGCCGCTCGCTGAAATACGAGGCGTGTCCCAGCGGGCACCACAGCGTGGACGACCAGCACGTACACTTCTACTGCGAGAAATGCGAGAGAGTCTACTGCCTGGAGGATACGCCGATTCCGCACATCGACCTTCCCGAAGGCTTCCGCGTCCGCTCAGCCAACTACGTGCTGCGCGGCCTCTGCCCCAAATGCGCCGCCAAATCCTGAGCTCCTCCAATAATAGTAATATGAAAACCTAACAATATGTAATGGCTTATCTTGTGAAGCACGACCGATAGAGTAATTTACCTAACCAATGCCGAAAAACACTGTACTCGAAAATGAGTTCCATCTGAATCTCGTAACTTTGCACCTGCAAAGAAATTTATTTTCCAGAAAATATCTGATGATGAAACTTCCGGGCTAAAATATGCACCTAACGAAGCAAACCAAACTCAATATGAAAAGTCCCCCAATAAGCGGAAGGGAGTTTGCTTCGATAATTCAAGAACACTCCCGACTCATCAACAAGGTATGCTTCTTTTACGCATGATTTCAGCGGCTTAAGGGACGGGGGTATTCTGCGGCTTTTTGGTTAGCGGCGGCGGGGAAGGACGGGGGCGTTGTCGGGGACGGTGCCGTCCATGCGGCGGAGGGGGGAACCGCCGGGACGCGGACGCGAGCCGGATGAAGGGGCACCGGCAGGTGCCTGTTGCACGGTCTGGGGCTGCTGTACGGACTGCGGCTCGGGATTGTCGGTGATGGGACGCACCGTGGGAGGACGGTGTTTCACTGTATCGGCGGCCGAGCGGCGCACCGGTCCGTTGTAGAGCTGCTGCATGGTGAAACTGCCGTAGGTCTCCTTCGCCAGCGGCAGGTGAGTGAGCTGAATGGAGTCTGCCCACACGGGGAGGTCGCTGCGGCGGTCCACCCTCATGTAGCCGTAGAGGCGCGTGATGGTGCGCGTGGAGTCGCCTTGCAGTTGCAGTTCGAGGCGCGTGTTGCCGGAGTAGCGCTGCGAGATGTAGGAGGTGGCGCCGTCGGCATAGTCCACGCCGAGCATTATCTGCACCGGCGCCGTCTTGGAGAGGCGCATCTTCCATTTCAGCCTCTCCCCTTTCGGCAGATCGTTGACGGGGATGGAGAACTGTATGGCATCGGAGTTTCCGAGCGGCGAGATGAATGCCATGGCGGAGTATGGCCACAGTTGGGCGCCGCTCTCCTTCCCCTCCTTTTCACTTTCGGAGGAGGCCATGAGTTTCTTCTCCTTGCGTGCCAGGACCTTCTCCACACGCTCGTATAGTCTGGTGTATTTTTCAAGGTTATGGCCGTACCAGCGCAGCGAGGCGTCATACTCTTCCTGTGTCACGCCGTGCTTTTGGAGGATGGCCATACGCATGACGTTGCGTGCCGAGTCGGTCTGGAAATCGGTCGAGGAGTTTGAGACAGCTTCGGCTATCTGGAGGTCTGCAATGACGTCGGCCATCTTCCCTTCCGGGAGATGGTCGTCGCCGGAACAGGCGGCGAGTGCCGCGAAGGCGATGGCGGGTATGAGCGCGCGTACGGGTTTCATTTCTTTTTGTCGTCGTCCTTCCCTTTTTTGGAGAAGAAGAATGAGAAAGCGCGGTCGGCGTCGCGACGGAAGAAGAGCAACAGCATAGCCACTCCCACGCAGATGGAGGCGTCGGCGAAGTTGAAGATATAGCTGAAGAACTCGCAGTACTGACCGCCGACGAAGGGCATCCATTCGGGCCAGTACCAGTCGGCGATGGGGAAATAGAACATATCCACCACGCGGCCGTGGAACCACGGTGCGTAGCCGCCGTCGGCGGGGAACATCTCGGC
Organism: Porphyromonadaceae bacterium UBA7180; assembly: GCA_002491165.1. GTDB lineage: Bacteria > Bacteroidota > Bacteroidia > Bacteroidales > Muribaculaceae > Lepagella. The sequence goes on along the minus strand of DKVK01000024.1, from coordinate 18,527 downwards.
GACTTGCGGCGGCAGCGGGTTGTTGAAAATCTGCCCGTAGAAGACACAGTCGAAGATGTTACCGGCTGCTCCGGCCGTTATCAGCGCCATGGTAACGAGGAACCCGCGGCCGAGGTCGCGCAGGCGGCACAGACGGTTCATGGCCCAGGCCAGCACACAGACGGCGGCGATGCGCCCCAGCGTAAGCGCTATCTTGGGTATGAAGTTCATCCCCATGGCCATACCGGAGTTCTCGATGAATTTTATGTGCATCCAGGAGGTCCACTCCACGTCTTCGCCCAGATAAAAGTGGGTCTTGACGTAGATTTTGATTATCTGGTCAATGACGACTATCGCCACCATGATGGCGGTGAGCCACCACATTTTCCCGGTGGCGTGCGGGTCGTCCTTAGCGGTTATCTTGTCCAAAAGAGAATTATCGTGGAGAGAGTCCTGAAGTTGGTTATTATAAAAGGTTATGCCGAAGGTTTTTCGGGCTGCTTTGCGGCCGATTACGGAGCAACGGCGTGCGGCGAAGCGGGAAAAGAGTTTCCTTTACTTTTTCTTGGCTTCTATGGAGAGTGTGGCGTGGGGCACGGCGCGGAGGCGCTCCTTGGGGATGAGGCGCCCGGTGACGCGGCAGATGCCGTAGGTCTTGTTGTCAATGCGGTGGAGCGCCCCTTTCAGCTTGTCGATGAACTGGAGTTGGCGGTCGGCCAGCCGCTTGATTTCGGCTTTCTGGGCGTAATCCACTCCGGCGTCGGTGGAGTTGGTGATGGCAGCCACTTCGTCCGACTCGCTGTTGTCAACGGCAGAGCCTACGAGGTCTTCATATTCCTTTTGCGCCTTGTTGAGTTTCTCGGTAATGATGACGCGGAACTCTTCCAGTTCCTCGTCGCTGTATCTCGGTTTGTTGTCGTTCATAGCTATGGGGTGTGGAGAGGGACGGGAGGCTGTGATGGCTTCCCGCCCCTTTTCAGTAACGTTTATTTTCTCTTTACTTCGACTTTGGCGTCGAGGTCTTCTATTTCAAGGTCGCGAGCATCGTCGGCCGGGGAGTCGGCCAACGAAAGGGAATCGGCCAATACCTGCGAGGCGATGTAGTCGCCGAAAGCCTCCACGGCACCGGCTATCTCCGGGACGTTCTGGAGCACGACGTCTATCCTGTCGGTGATTTCGAAGCCGCTCTCCTTGCGGATGTTCTGGATTCTCTTGACCAGCTCGCGCGCCATTCCCTCGTTCTTGAGTTCGGGGGTCAGGGTGACATCGAGTGCCACGGTGATGTTGCCGTCGTTGGCCACGAGCCATCCGGGCACATCCTCGGGGATGATTTCCACATCGGCGAGGGTGACCACGGGAGCGCCGTCGATGTCGGCGAAGGTGTATTCGCCCTTGCTTTCGAGTTGCGCTATGGCCTGCTGCGACATGGAGGCAATGCCCTTTCCGAGGGCTTTCATCACCTTGCCGTAGCGCGGGCCGAGCTTCTTGAAATCGGCTTTCACACGCTTCACGAGGCCGCTCTGCTCGTTGTCCACTATCTTGATTTCCTTGACGTTGACTTCGGCCTTGACGATGGGTGCTATGGCTTCGACGTCGGCACGCATACGGGGTCCGGTGACGGGGATAAGGAGCGTCTGCAGCGGCTGGCGCACCTTGATGTTGACCTTGCGGCGCAGTGCCAGGACGTTGGAAGTGATGTCCTGGGCCAGACGCATACGGCGCTCCAGGTCGGGGTCTATCTGCTTGTCATCGGCATCCGGGAGTATGGCCAGGTGCACGGAGTTGTAGTCCTCTCCGGTTACGGGCGCCATGAGGTCGGAATAGAGGCGGTCGGCGTAGAAGGGCGCGAAGGGCGCCATGAGCATTGCCACGGTGCGCAGGCAGCTGAAGAGCGTCTGGTAGGCCGAGAGTTTGTCGGTGTCCATCTTTCCGGCCCAAAAGCGCTTGCGGTTGAGGCGCACGAACCAGTTGCTGAGGTCGGCGTCCACGAAGGCGGAGATGGCGCGGGCGGCGCGTGTGGGCTCGTAGTCGTCGAGGTCAGCTTCCACCTCTTTCACCAGCGAGTTTAGCACAGAGAGCACCCAGCGGTCTATCTCGGGACGCTCGGCGTAGGGCACCTCCGCTTCGCGGCCGGTGAAGCCGTCTATGTTGGCGTAGGTGGCAAAAAACTTGTATGTGTTGAAGAGCGTGCCGAAGAGCTTGCGCGACACTTCGCCCACGCCTTTGACGTCGAACTTGAGGTTGTCCCACGGCGAGGAGTTCTCAATCATGTACCAGCGCGTGGGGTCGGCGCCGTACTGCTCCAGCACATCGAAGGGATTGACGGTGTTGCCCAGGCGCTTGGCCATCTTGTTGCCGTCTTTGTCGAGCACGAGGCCGTTGGAAATCACAGCCTTATACGAAACGGTGTCGAAGACCATCGTGGCTATGGCGTGAAGCGTGTAGAACCAACCGCGCGTCTGGTCTACACCTTCGGCTATGAAGTCGGAGGGAAAGACGTCGCCGCGGTCGAAGGCTTCCTTGTTCTCGAAGGGGTAATGTATCTGGGCATAGGGCATGGCGCCGGAGTCGAACCACACGTCTATGAGGTCGAGTTCGCGGTGCATGGGTTTGCCGCCCGGGGATACGAGCACTATCTCGTCAACGTAAGGACGGTGTACGTCGATGTTGGCGTAGTTTTCGGCGGTCATCTCGCCGGGCTTGAACCCTTTCTTGGCCAGGGGATTCTCCTTCATCACACCGGCGGCGACACTCTTCTCCACCTCGTCGTAGAGTTCCTGATAGGAGCCGATGCAGATTTCCTCGGCGGCATCTTCGGTGCGCCAGATGGGGAGCGGGGTGCCCCAATAGCGAGTGCGGGAGAGGTTCCAGTCCTGGAGGTTTTCGAGCCATTTGCCGAAGCGGCCGGTGCCCGTTGCGGCGGGTTTCCACTTGATGGTGTCGTTGAGCTGCATCATGCGGTCGCGCGAGGCGGTGGAGCGGATGAACCAACTGTCAAGCGGGTAGTAGAGCACAGGCTTATCGGTGCGCCAACAGTGGGGGTAGTTGTGAGTGTGCTTCTCGATGCGGAATGCCTGCCCCTCTTTCTTCATCTCCATGCAGAGGGCTATATTGAGGTCTTCTGCTTTTTCGGCAGCCTGCTGGTCATATTTTCCGCCCTCGTTGAAACGCGGGTCGTAGGCGTTCTTGACATACTCGCCGACGTGGCGGCTGTATTCGGGCACATTGACACACTTCTCCACAAACTCGGGGGCGAGGTCGTCAAGAAGGAAGTATTTACCCTGAAGGTCGACCATGGGGCGTGTGTCGCCACGCGGGGTTACCATGTAGAGTCCGGGCACGCCGGCTGCCTTGGCCACCTTGGCGTCGTCGGCACCAAAGGTGGGGGCTATGTGCACGATGCCGGTACCGTCGTCGGTGGTCACGTAGTCGCCGGCGATTACGCGGAAAGCTTCCTCGGCCATCTCCACAAAGTTATCGTTGCGAACGGAAAACACTTTGCCGGGATGTGTGGCGGCGTATGCCTTGACGTATTCGGGAGAGATTTCGGAGCATTTTTCGCACGGTTTTACCCACGGCATGAGCTGGCGGTAACGCATTCCCACAAGCTCCGGACCGCTCCAACGCCCCACGATGCGCCACGGCACGAGTTTGTCACCTTTATTATAGGAGTCGAGGTCGGCCTTCTCGCCGTCTGCCTTGAAGTAGCTCTTCACGAGAGCCTCGGCCAGCACTACGGTGATTTTCTCGCCGTTGTAGGGGTTGTAGGTGCGCACGGCCACATAGTCGAACTTCGGACCGACGCAGAGGGCAGTGTTCGAAGGGAGTGTCCACGGCGTGGTGGTCCATGCCATGAAGCAGGGGGTGCCCCACCCCGTCATTTCAGGTTTGGGGTCTGTCACCTCGAAGAGCACGGTGGCGGTGGTGTCCTTGACGTCGCGGTAGCAGCCGGGCTGGTTCAGCTCGTGGGAGCTGAGACCGGTGCCTGCGGCCGGCGAATAGGGCTGGATGGTGTATCCTTTATAAAGGTATCCTTTGTCGTAAAGCTGCTTGAGGAGCCACCACACCGATTCTATATAGCGGCTGTCGTAAGTGATGTAGGGGTCGTCGAGATCCACCCAATAGCCCATGCGGTGTGTCATGTCCGTCCATTCGCGGGTGTATTTCATCACCTCGCGGCGGCAGGCGGCGTTGTAGTCGTCAACGGAGATTTTCTTGCCGATGTCCTCTTTTGTGATACCGAGAGATTTCTCCACGCCGAGTTCCACGGGGAGTCCGTGGGTGTCCCATCCGGCCTTGCGCTTCACCTGATAGCCGCGCATGGTCTTGTAACGGCAGAAGATGTCCTTGATGGTACGGGCCATTACGTGGTGGATGCCGGGCTTGCCGTTGGCCGACGGCGGTCCTTCAAAAAACACGAACGAGGGAGCGCCTTCGCGCTCGGTCATGCTACGCTCGAAGAGGGTTTCGCGGTCCCACACGCCGAGCATGTCGCTGTTTATCTGCGGCAGGTTCAACTGGCCGCTGTATTCGTTAAATTTCTTGCTCATTATTCGATTGGAGGGAAAGCCCCGCGGCTGCCGGATGCTTTCCCGTTTTGTTTCTACGTTAACGGATTATTTGGATTTCGTGCCTTTGGCTCCCTTGAGGCCGGGACCGAGGGCGAAAATGTTGCTGTCGTAGCTGAAGGTCTTGCGGTCTTCCTCGCGGTGGCGGCGCAGGGCGAGCTGCACCAGGGTGTCCATCAATTTGGGGAAGGAGATGCCGGTTGCCTCCCAAAGATAGAAGGAAAGCGAGCCGGGGATAGTATTTATCTCATTGACATACACGGAGTTGTCTTTGTTATCTATCATAACGTCGATACGGCTTACGCCGTGGCAGGAAAGAGCCGCGAAGGTGTCGCCGGCCATCTTGCGTATGCGCTCGCTCATCTCCTCGGGGAGTTCGGCGGGGATGCGCTTGTCGCTGGCCTGCATACCGGCGTTGGTCTTGGTGCCGCCCATGTATTTGTCTTCGTAGGAGAGGAAGTCGCCCGTCTTCAGCGGTTCTTCGCAAACCGATGACTGATGGTCGTCGCAGTCGCCGAGCACCGAGCAGTTTATCTCCTTGAGGTCGGTGATCATGTGCTCCACGATGAGGCGCTGCGAGAATTTCTCGGCGTTGTCTATCTTCTCGATGAGTTCCTCGCGGTTTGCGGCTTTGCCGATGCCGACTGAGGAACCGAGGTTTGCGGGCTTCACGATGACGGGATAGGTAAGTTTCTCCTCCACACGAGCCACGATGGCGTCGCGGTCGGAGTCCCACTGTTTGTCGGTGAACCAAACGTAGTCTACCACGGGGATTCCGCACTCTTTGAGAATCATCTTCATGGTAATCTTGTCCATACCGTTAGCCGACGATAGGACGTTGCAGCCGGCAAAGGGGATGCCGATGGTTTCAAGCACACCCTCGAAGACACCGTCTTCGCCATGGGTGCCGTGAAGCACGGGAATGACCACGTGCAGGTCGGCCAACACATTGTTACGCGAGAAGGTGCCCGTCTTTACGCGGTAGAGCTTATAATCGCCGTACTGCGGACGCATATAGACCTCGGTGGCTTTGGAGGTCAGGGCGTTCATGTCGCGGTAATTCTTTATGTCAAGAAGCACGTCGCCGGTGTACCATTTTCCTGATTTTGATATATATACCGGCACGATGTCATACTTCGAGGTGTCGAAAGCGTTGATAGCCTGGAGGGCCGAAATCACTGAAATTTCATGTTCTACGGAGCGGCCTCCGAAAAACACGGCAACTGTTGTCTTCATACTTTAAAAACTCAGCGTTCTAAAAACAAAGGTATCGGCAGGCAAAATCGTTCGGGTTTAACACGCCTCGGGGCGCAAAGAGGTGCTGAGACTGAAACTCGGCGCGAAGTCGAAGCTATATTAGCACAGCATAATATCGTGACGTGGTGCAATGCCGGATCCGATTCACGGTGTAAGCCGGAGCACGGTGCGAAGCCGGGAAGGTCACGATGCCGAAGGCTGTGAAAAACGGGATTTTCCCTTGCCTATATAAATAATGTGCAAAATTAGGAAATTCCCCCCAATTATCCAAATCCTGCGCCAAACTATCTGCAAAATGCGGCAAAGGCAACAAAGACAGTGCAGAACGCGCCGAGGCGTCGCAAACTTCGAGCGCATAAACTTTAGGAGCGAACTCACCACTCCGGCGACTCGTCAACTTACGGTCTCTCCCCCCGACCCGTTTGATGACGATAGTTCACGATTACTCCTGATTAACCGAGAATAATCAAAGATAAATAGTAATGCCAACAATTAAAAGCCACCCCCCTCCGCAGTATCATAAAGTTCTGCGAGTTAAAAGATTCTACTCGAGACTACAAGAATCTCAACCAAATCAGAACCTTGAGTTAAATTAAATAAGTAAATGTCAGCAAGTCACTATTTTTCGAGTTGATGAAGTTGATTTTGCCAAAAACGCCAGGAGGATTCGGCCTGCCCTATCAACATTGACAGACCGTTTTTTATAGTCGCTCCATTATGAGCGCAACGGTTAAGAAATTGTGTCACCGGAGGATTATATATCAAGTCTATACAGAAAGTTGGAGACGTTATCGCATCGTATGGAATGTCGACACACCGGTCAATATTTACGCCGGCCATTCCTAACGGTGTGGCATTAACAAGTATCGACGTTTTTGATATTACATCATAGTTCAAGTCTCCATAAGTTAATACATCAACATCCGGAATACTAATACTCTTAGTTTTACTTCTTGAAATTATAGTCGGATTTACGTTGATTGACAGCAGTGCAGCAACAGCAGCCCGAGCGCCGCCTCCATTACCGAAAACCAATGCCGAGCGATATTGATTTTCGTTAATATCAAGACTCAATTCTTTAAGCAAAATCTTAAAACCATCAACATCCGAATTATGCCCGATAAGTTTGAAATTACTGTTTTTACCGGATTGTGTCCTATCAATGAAAATTGTATTTACCGAATTGATAAGTTGAGCATCATCGGTCAAAATATCAAGATACGGTATAACGTCAGTTTTAAACGGACTTGTAACATTCAATCCTACCAAAGCAGGTTCTTTATTAATCAAATTGATTAATTCATCAGCCGAATCAAGTTGATAAGCTTCATATCGGGCATTGATATTTTCGCGATTGTACTTTGAGTTAAAATAACGTGGTGAAGTTGAGTGCCCCACCGGATTACCAATCAATCCAAACTTAACCATCATATTATTCTTAATAAACTAAAACTTAATAATCTGTTCTTGTCATAATAGATAAGCCATCATTACGGAGGAACAAATCATAAAATAATTAAGACCACCTGTTACAAAACATAATCATGCCTTATATTAACGTAACACATGCTTAATCAAATCTCCTTACAAAGATAACAAAAAAAGCCGACATAAGCAAATCATAAAAAGAATCAGTCATTATCGGCGCAATACAATCGGATATTTCAACTTTTAGGCATTGCTAAATATGAAATAAGACAGGCGTAGTCTTCGGCAAAATATAATACTACTTCATCCATATTCCTTTAAACCACACAACGCACAATGTGTTGTCGTTGGAAGCCACCATAGAGCGGGGGTTTCCTGTCTCCGTCAAGTTCCACTATATCACTCAACTCCCGGCAACAGATTCTACCGCTTTCTTGCCTTCTTTCCAATAATTTCCTTACTTCGTATGGGAAACAATTCCAAAAGTCAGACGATGCCACACTTTTTGGGGAAAATTGGCTTTTTAGACGGATTTCCATTTTTCTGAGCGATTTACAGCAGAGAAATTACCAGTATATAATTAGCTTATATTCAGAATATTAGCATCAATTTCGCGAAAGTTAACCGCAAAATGCTTGCGATTTACAGATTCATTCGAACAAATACACGGCAAAATAAACCGACAAAACATAGTTAAAAGAATCCAGACGTCAATTTCAGTGCTCCTCAAGTGAAAAAACAGTCATTTGAAGATTAAAGCTTTGTGCTTTACACTCTCTTAGCGCAACTTCACACCATCGCCCGAAATGTAGAGAAATAGAATCACAAAACATAAAAAGTAATCTCCTCACCCGGCCTCTAAGCAACTTGTATGAAGCAATATTAGTAATAAAAGCACTGGATTTAACGAGTAGCCAATGGGTCAGAGACCGTCACGCTATGGAAATGATGTATAGGTAACGCAGTAAGTATCTGAAATTACATAACTTTACTGAATCAATGAGTTTTGGCATCACACTACAAGTTTAAGATGCCATTCTTTTTCAAACCTCATGACAGACGTCTGGAGACCTGCGCTCCTTAAGCGGTGTTAAGCAATAGTCTTATCAAACAATTATCTAAACTTGTCGATTCTCCATCAGTATGGCAGTGGAGAAAGGAAGAGCTACATGCGACCTTACTTGTCTCTTGCTTTTGAGGCGTCGGGATAGAAGGTTTCGAAGGTAAAATCATCGTAATATACCGTTACATGGCTTATTTGACGGCAATGCTGACGCATTTTTGCTATTTCAAGCTCGGCCATCATTATATTTGAAATGGGGTTAATGCGTTTATTTTCAGGAGATAAAGTATGATTTTCAGTATAGTTAACCCCATTTTCCTTGTCATTTTTCACATCGACAGCATCTCCGGCCACAATATTTGGATTTTCGCCGTCAGTGCTCACTTCGTCAAACGACTGAACAAGCATCTCGCCTTCACCGAAAAGAAGCCATAGAACCGAGAGTTCCGGATAAGCGCGATGTATTTGCCCGATGAGGATGTCACTAATCTTCTTGTTTCGCCCGGAGAGTATCTGCGAGAGGGTGGGACGCGGTATTTCGCACGAGTCCGCAAACTGCGAATTTGTGAGGCCGCGATTTTCGATGAAGAATTTTAGGCGACCGGCTATATTATCGGGTAAATTGTCCATAATTGTAACGTTTTAATCTGAGTGCAAATGTAATCATTATTTTGCAAACTGCAAAATTTTAAATTAACTTTTTGCAATTTATTTTTGTGAATACAAATCACAACCAGCCTATTTACAATTATAATTTACAAATTAAATCTTTAATGTAAAAGAGCGAATAAAACCTTCCAAATAGTTCAAGTACAAGCAGTTGCTTAGCTTCTAAGTCCTCTATTAAGCATATTACCCAAAACATGGCTTAGTTACTCCGATTATTCTCTAATATTTTAGGCTAAATAGTTACATATCTGCAAGTTAAACTTAAAGTAAACGAATGTTAAAGGCAAATTTTTGCAATTCAAACCACTTTACAATACTAAATTTGCAAATCGCACCACCAATTTAGATACCTAATCATCGCCTAAGTATTTCACCGTCTGTAAATTCATGTATTGCAATTCATGCGATTTACAATTCCACAATTAACAAAACACCTTATTCCTGATTACAATTGCTAATACCGTCGATGGAGGCGATCAAGCAGGTTACAAATAGAACAATCACCACCTGTCGCATCTGGTGTCAAATTTTACCAATTTCGATTTTCTCCACCTCATCTCACCTCTACAGTAGTTTTCAACGGCTCGTCGGTATATTTTCTGACACAAATTTATCATTTCCTTCTGCAATACATACCAGTCGTACAGTTTGATTTCATACGCCTCATTCTCGCTGGGGTTAACAACAGCAATTTGCACTCTATTTTTCTCAATACCAGTTATTTACAACTAAAATTTTCTATTGCAAATTTCACCTCAGAAAAATCGATTCGGCCGTTTTTGACGGTTTTCATCACAAAATTTACTTCTGCGACAAGATTTCTCCCCTTTTTCCTATGCTCGGCACTTTCCGGCTCCTCTGTCTCTCCAATCTTTTACTGTGGGTGGGAAGTCCGTCCGGCATCACCATCACCACCCACAAATTTATCTCAGGACACAACGGAGCGATGCCACCTCCTGGAGATAGCATCGCACTTAATTTCTTACATGCAAACAATGAGGGACAACCGAGACGTCGGTAAATCTTAGTCGAGCATCAACGAAATGAAAGTATGCTGCGACGGGATACCGAGTGATTCGCATACGACCTTTTGCTCATTCAGAGCAGAGAAGAGCATTTCGGCCAACTGTTGCAGAGAGATGCGAACAGGTTGAGCGTTTTCAGAAAATTCCGGATGCAATACCGGGAAAATACCGACCTCGCTGGTAGCATCAGCAAGCCATTCGCGATTCCTAACAGTCAGAAACCCGCTTGAATCGCTATTTTCGGCCGATTTGCAATTTTCTAAAGGAGATTCTCCCATGTTTTTTACATCTTTGAATTCTTGTTTTACCGAGATATTTGCCAAATTTTCATTTACAAATGGCGAATTTACCAAATAGTTGCCCGCCTTTGTGGTAATTTTAATTTCATTTTGCGAAATAGAATCTACCGCGAGAATCTCATTTTTGAACGTTTCTGATGACGTACACAGGAATTTTAGAATCTTGAGAGGATTCAGAAGGCGAATCATGCCATGACTTTCGGCATTTTGGGAACTGCTGAAAGGGACGTCAATATTATCAACTACCCCGACCTGCGAAGGAATCGACTTCTCGCCTATGTACATCGGACGCCAGATAGCATAATTCCTATGATGCGCTGCCGTGTCTATGACCGTCAACTGCTCCGCGGAACCATATCTCCGTGCCACCGCCTCCAAAAGGTGGTATTTTTCACACATTCCGGTGTAAAAAACAGCCTTGATATTTACAGTTTTGATATTGGGCAAAATTGAAATATCATCATAAGTGGTTCTTGAAGACTCTGTCGATGAATGACTCCCGGGTTCGTTATATCTTATTTTATTAGCGTGATGCCAACGTTCTGATTTTTCAAAACTACTTATTCCGATATCATCATTTTCAATCCGGGTTTTTCGCGTCATGGCATCCTTAATATTAATAATATTATTCAAATCAAACACTCTGTCGGCCATACTGTGTTTAATGCCACCGGCTCTCCCCTCTTTACGAGATTCCAAATAATCGTCAGTATCCTTTTCTGTGCTTTTTGAAGGTTCTATACTATCGTATTTCTTAATCAGACGTTGAATTTCAGCATCTGTTTCAAAATCAATAAATGCAACGGCAACCACTTGATTTTTGTCATTTTTCAACATCATTATTTCGCCGTCGCTAACATAACATTCCTTGATGGCAACCTTGATATCCTGTGGAGAATGTCGTATGGACAAAAGCCCGCTATTCTCTTCCGACGACTTGATAAACTCAACCAGTTCATCAACCTCGTTTTCATCTTTTGGATTAAGCATATAAACCTTTAGGCTATTGAAATAATCAAGTCTGCAATTGATGTCATGGATGTTGAATTTTGCCGATTTCATCAGTTCCTGATAGTACTCGTTTTCAAAATTATGACACGGAAGATAATTTTCCTTAACCCGGTAGAACGACTCGACATATCCGCGATCCGAATAATACTTTTTCAAACCGCCGTCGGCCGGAATTAAGAATGAAAAATCAAAATCAAGTTTAAAAGCACGTTGATTAATATCCTCAATCATTCTCGACATATAGCCGCGTTTCCGACATTCCGGTTTTGTGGCAAGTCCGCAAAGATATAATCCTTTTAATTTTCCGGTTTCTTGATTATTAACTTTTTCCGGTTTCATATCAAAATAATAGGGCACCCCGAGCATCGCGGCAAGCACCTCACCGTTTTCAACTTTATATTCAACCAACTCAGGATTGAAATAATTGTCGAAAACAAGTTTGATATATTCATCGGTATCATGGAAAGTATCTTTCCATAATTTCATAATCTGCAACTTAATATCATTATTATCAAACATAGCTTGTCAACATGTATTATATTAATGTTCATTCTTAAAATATAACAATCAACAATAAAACGGTTTTCAATTCAAATTATAATTTCCATATAACGGAAACGGCAAATCCAATCTTAAATCAACAACTGCATTTCAACTGTCAAACTTAAGTTATGATATTAAAACCGCTGCATCATACTATTTGCCATTTAAGACTCTGAGGGTGCATATCTTGATAACAAAAACTTCATAACAAGTATGATTTCAAATCTCATAAACCATGCAAGGAGTCTTTGCATCAATTTATCGATTGTCAAATTTCAATTTAACAAAGAGACATCGGGACCGGAAGAATCGGTCCATTAATGATTCCCTACAACTCTAACAATCTTGAAACAAAAAATATTGCGTCACACCACATTATCTACTTGAGTTCTGATTTATGGGAGAGTATTGTGATTGTGACCCAAGTTTCGGATTTTATCGGGATTAAGCCGGGTTAAAGGATGGCGGCCACACTGATGCCGGAAGCCCGGAGAGGCCGCTCCTTTTCACGTCACGGGTTACGCGATCTGACATAGGATTATGAGAGCCGAAAAACCATGACTATCCCCGATTAATCTTGATTGCTAGGGAGTAAGCGGGAGCAAACGGCAAGGGAAGCCGGTGTTCTGCGCTTAACAGAGGCAAGGAAGTCTCTGCCCTTTTGGATTCGCGTCGCTCCTTTGGCCTAACTCTTGATACGGCCGGCAGAGCATCTGATTACTCGGCCCTCTATCCGGGAAGCGGCCAACCAATGCAAAATGTAATGACGGGGATTCAGACCCCGTCCCAATTCGCCCGCATTTTATCACTATAAATAAGCCGTTTATGGAGTCGGAACATTCCGTTTTTATGCCAAGGGACGGCATTTGGCAACCGGGCGCAGCCTCCCGTTTCAATCAAAAAAATATTACCATTTTATTTTTTTAGCGCAGTTAAATTTTGGGGTGTCGGAATTTTTTGCTAAATTTGCGCCAAATACCTTAAATAAACCCGAAAAACTGTTTGAACAGATGAAAACTAAAAACCTGCTTCTTGGCGACGAGGCACTTGCCCTCGGTGCTTTGCATGCCGGTCTGTCCGGCGCATACGCCTATCCCGGCACTCCCTCCACGGAGATTCTTGAATTCGTGCAGAGCCACCCCATCACCAAAGAAAGAAATATACATTCTCACTGGTCCTCAAACGAAAAAACAGCCATGGAAGAGGCTCTCGGCATGTCGTTTGCCGGAAAACGTTCCATGGTTTCAATGAAACACGTAGGCCTGAACGTGGCCGCAGACCCCTTCGTCAACTCTGCCATGACCGGTGCCAACGGGGGTATCCTCGTAATCTCAGCCGACGACCCCTCGATGCACTCCTCGCAGAACGAACAGGACTCGCGTTACTACGCCGCCTTCGCCTTCATCCCCTGTCTCGAACCCTCCAACCAGCAGGAAGCCTACGACATGGCCCGCTACGGTTTCGTTCTTTCCGAAAAATACGGCATCCCCGTGATGGTGCGCCTCGTCACCCGCCTCTCCCACTCACGCGCAGTGGTGGAAGTCGACAGCGAATACCTGCCCCAGAACAACATCCACTTCCCGAAATTCGGCCCGCAGTGGGTGCTCATGCCCGCCAACTCCAAACGCCGCTACGTAGAGCTGCTTAAAGACTACGACAAGCTGCAGCAGGTGTCCGAAACATCCCCCTTCAACTCCTACCGCGACGGCAACGACAAGTCGATCGGTATAATCGTGAGCGGTATAGCCGCCAACTACCTCGACGAGCTCTTCCCCAACGGCTGCCCGTTCCCCGTAGTTAAAGTTTCGCAGTATCCTCTCCCCGTGGAGATGATTTCGAGCCTGGTGGCCGACACCGACTCACTCCTTATTATAGAAGAAGGCCAGCCCTTCATCGAGCAGCGCATCCGCGGCGAGCTCGACAAGAACGGCATCGTCTATGGCAAACTCAGCGGCCAGCTCCCCCGTACCGGCGAACTCACGCCCGACGCCGTACGCGAAGCGTTGCTCACACTGCGTCCCGAACTCAGCGAACTGCGTCTGCCGGAACCCAAAGCCGCTTCGCAGATCGTCATGCCGCGTCCGCCGGCACTCTGCCAGGGCTGCAGCCACCGCGACGTCTACTCCGCCCTCAACGATGCCCTCAAAGAATATAAAGAACCGAAAGTATTCGGCGACATCGGCTGCTACACACTGGGTTACCTCTCGCCGTTCAACGCCATCGACACATGCCTCGACATGGGCGCATCGGTAACAATGGCCAAGGGCGCCGCCGACGCCGGAGTATTCCCCTCCATCGGCATCATCGGCGACTCCACCTTCACCCACAGCGGCATGACCGGACTGCTCGACGCCATCAACGAGAACACCAACATGGTGCTCATCATCTCCGACAACCTCACCACCGGCATGACCGGCGGCCAGGATTCGCAGGGCACCGGCAAGCTCGAAGACATCTGCATGGGCCTGGGCGCAAGCCCCGAACACGTGCGCACCATCGATGCGCTGCCCAAGCTCCACGAAGACATCAAACAGCTCTTCCTTGACGAAATCAACTACCCGGGTCTTTCGGTAGTAATCGTGCGCCGCGAGTGCATCCAGACGGCACGCCGCCACGCCGCCGCCAAGGCCAAACAGGCTAAAAAAGACTGAATTTCCTAATGTCACGGCCCACAATAGCCGCGACCTCAACAGTCAAAGAAAGATAACCTAACGGCACGGAAAGGGAGCTTCCGCAAAGGGAACGCTCCCCTCCCCGCGCCCCACACAAACAGAATTTTTATCATGAAAACAGATATAGTGCTCGCCGGTGTAGGCGGCCAAGGCATCCTCTCGATAGCCACAATCCTGGGCGCCGCCGCCCTCAAGGAAAACCTCCATCTCAAACAAGCCGAAGTTCACGGAATGTCGCAGCGCGGCGGCGACGTGCAGTCAAACCTCCGACTCAGCTCCGACCCCATCGCCTCCGACCTTATTCCCCTGGGAGGCGCCGACCTCATCGTCTCGCTCGAACCCATGGAAGCACTCCGCTACGTTTCTTACCTCAAACCCACCGGCTGGATCGTTACCAACACCGCCCCCTTCGTCAACATCGACAACTATCCCGAAGAGAACGCCCTCAACGAAGAGCTTGAACGCTTCGACAACGTCGTGGCCTTCGACATGGACGCCATGTCCAAGGAAGTAGCCACCGCCCGCGCCTCCAACATGCTGCTCCTGGGCGCAGCCGCTCCCTTCATCGACATGGAGGTGGAGAAGATAGAAGACGGCATCCGCACGGTCTTCGGCGCCAAGGGCGAGAACATCGTGGAGACAAACATCAAGGCCTTCCGCGCCGGATACGACTATACACGCAACCTGCTTAAAACCCGTTGACGCCCATGTTTCCCCTGACCAAAGAGCAGCTCGGACGCGCCGTCGCCGAGTTGCAGATAGGCGACATCACGCAGGCCACCATCCGCCAGATTTGCTCCCTCTCCAAGCGTCTCGAGGAGATGGCGGGCGAGCCTTTCGTGCACCTTGAGATAGGCAACCCGGGCCTCCCCGCCATACAGCTCGGCGTAGAAGCCGAATGCGAGGCACTGCAGAGCGGCATCGCCAACAAATATCCCGACATCGCCGGCATCCCGCAGGTAAAGGACGCCGCCGCACGCTTCGTGAAAGCTTTCATCGGCGCCGACCTCGAAGCACAGTACATCTACCCCACCGTAGGTTCCATGCAGGGATTCTTCGCCGTGATGACGGCCCTCAAGCACCGCCAGCCCGGCCGTGACACCATCCTCTTCCTCCAGCCCGGTTTCCCCGCGACCGTCACGCAGGCACACATCATCGGCCTCGGCATCGAGCAGTTCGACATCTACCAGTACCGCGGCAAAGCCATGGAGGCAAAGCTCGAAGAGTACCTCTCCAAAGGCAACGTCACCGCCATCTCATACTCGAACCCAAATAACCCCGCCTGGACCAACCTCACCGACGAAGAGCTGGAAATCATCGGCCGTCTCGCCACCAAATATGACGTCGTCGTACTCGAAGACCTCGCTTACCTCGGCATGGACTTCCGCACCGACTTCTCGCATCCCTTCGAGGCTCCGTATGTCCCCACCGTGTCGAAATATACCGACAACTACATCATGATGCTCTCCGGCTCCAAGATATTCAGCTATGCCGGGCAGCGCATCGCAGTAGTAGCCATGAGTCCCGCCGTGGCCACCCGCCAGTATGAGGGAATGAAGCAATTCTTCGGCATGCCACGCTTCTGCGACGCCTTCGTCTTCGGTGTGCTCTACGCCCTCTCGTCGGGGACGGCCCACAGCGCCCAGCACGCCCTGGCCGCCATGATGAACGCCGCTGCCGACGGCAAGCTCGACTTCATCGACATCTCGCGCGAATACGGACGCCGCGCATCCATAGTGAAGCGGTTGCTCGACGAAAACGGCTTCCACATTGTCTATGCCATGGACGGCGACGAACCCATCTCCGACGGCTTCTTCTTCACCGCCGGCTACAAGGACATGACCAGCGGCGAGCTCCAGAGCGAACTCATGCGCTACGGCATTTCCTCCATCTCGCTGCCCACCACCGGTTCCGAGCAGGACGGCGTGCGCATCTGCGTGTCCATGATCAGCGACCCCGAGACTTTCGACGCCTTCGAAAAACGCCTTAAAGCCTTCAACCATGACCATTGATTATGTATCAGCCGCCGAAGCGGTGAAACTCATCGAGAGCGGCGACCACGTATACATCCAGGGTTCCACCTCCGTGCCCGAAGTGCTCTGCCAGGCACTGGCAGACCGCGGCCACGAGTTGCGCGACGTAACCCTCTACAGCGCCTTCTGCGTGGCAAAGGGTGAAGCCCCCTACTGCAAACCCGAATACAAGGATTCCTTCTTCGTAGACTCCTTCTTCGTCTCCAACAGCGTTCGCCGCTGGATCAACGAAGGCTACGGAACGATGACACCGCGCTTCCTCGGCGAAGTTCCCGCCCTCTTCCGCGACGGCACCTGCCGCGTGGACGTGGCCCTCATCAACTGCTCCCTCCCCGACGAGAACGGCTACGTAAGCTTCGGCGTATCCGCCGACCTCGCCACGGCCGCCGTAGAGTGTGCCGACCGCGTGATAGCGCAGATAAACCCCAACGTCCCCTACTCATACGGCGACCCGGTGATACACGTCTCCAAACTCGCCGCCGCAGTTTACGTTGACGAGCCGCTGGTGGAAGTGCCCACCGCTGTGCCCACCGAGAAGGAAATCCGCATCGGCAACTTCATAGCCGAGCACATCCCCGACGGAGCCACGCTGCAGATAGGCGTGGGGGGAATCCCCAACGCCGTTATCCGCGCCCTCGAAGGACACAAGCACCTCGGACTCCACACCGAAGCCATGACCGACGGCGTGCTCCCATTGCTCGAGAAAGGAATCATCGACAACTCGCAGAAGAAAGTCATGCCCGGCGTCTCCGTGGCCTCGCTCGCCCTCGGCTCGCGGCGCCTCTACGACTTCATGAACTACAACAAGGACATCATCTTCAAGGACGTGGCCTGGACCAACAACCCCTTCATCATAGCCCAGAACCCCAAGGTAATGTCCATCAACTCCTGTCTGGAAATAGACCTCACCGGCCAGGTGTGCGCCGACTCCATAGGCACGCGCATCTTCTCGTCGGTCGGCGGCCAGCACGACTTCGTCTACGGCTCCTCGCAGAGCGAAGGCGGACTCTCCTTCCTCGCCATGCTCGCCACCACCAACAAGGGTCTCAACAAAATCAAACCCGTGCTCACTTCCGGTGCCGGCGTGGTCACCACCCGTTTCCAGACCAACTATGTGGTTACAGAATACGGATGCGTAAACCTGCGCGGCAAGAACCTGGCCGAGCGCGCCAAACTGATGATTTCCGTCGCCGCGCCCGAGTTCCGCGAAGAGCTCGAACGCGAAGCCGCAGCCCGTTTCGGCTACAGCTTCCTGCGCCTGAAATAAAAACCGTTCCACTATCCCAATAAAACCTGTGAGCCGGAGCTGCAAAACAGCCCTGGCTCACACTTTGTTTTTTTATAATCCAGTCAAGAAATAATCATATAGACTTGATTTCTATCACTCTGGACTGATTGTGTCTAAAAGTGAATACATCCAGACCTACCTTCATAAGATAGTCGCCGGTATAAACTTTGCCGTTACCGGCGAAGTCTGAGTCCGTTCCCGGCATAAGATTTATCTCCTCCACAAGATACTTCTTATCAGGCTGCAGTCCCTGAAGTTTCACTGTCTTTAGTTTCTCCTGAAATCTTGGTGACAAGTCATAGGCAAACAGGACCGCCGTGTTTTTAGACTTATCCACATATTCCACGGCAGCATGGTTTGTTTCGTAAGGGGAAACGAGGCGATACTGGTCCCCGTCCATTACTGCGGGCTGCAGTCTTTTCCAGTTGGCGACAGCCTGCTGGCAGTATGCGAGTTCATCAGCGCTTAGTTCTTTTAAACTTATGTCAAAGCCAAGCTTGCACATGGCTGCGACGTCGGTACGGAATTTTACGGATGTGTTTTTGTTCCAGCTTGTGACATCTGCCCCACATTGCCCGAATAATACATTTCGGAATTGGATAATATTTATTGGATAATATTTATAGTAGGCGCAGTAAGTAAATGTGCATTTTGGTTAACCAAAGTTTCTGAAGTATAATGCCAATAGTTTG
>DKVK01000027.1:43273-47115 GCA_002491165.1 Porphyromonadaceae bacterium UBA7180 | reverse complement strand
CTGTTGATTTTTCAGTAAACCCTATTTATCAAATATGGAAAGAATATAAAACTGAATTTGAATCAATGATTTCAACAGGAGATATGCCTTCTGCTTCAAAAATACTAATTGGGAAATATGGGCACAATAATCCTTCTGAATTTATGGCTGAGTGTTTTCAGGAGTACAGAAATTCAAGCAATCCATCCAAATACGCTAAGATTATTGGGAAATTGCTTGATTCATATTTCAAAAAGTAATTGCTTAGATTTTTTGTTTTAAATCATACAGATATTTTGCAAAAGGACATAATTCTTCATAAGTTGCTTTCCGATATACGAAATCCCCAACTTGTCCTTCTATGATACTTTTGTGATTATAACCGTCATGAGCATCTTTAGGGATTCCATCAGGGAATGCCCTACAACCGTCATTAGAGCCTTCTCCATTATTAAAGAAATAATGGGTGCACTCAAAACAAAGATGCCGGTCACGATAAGTATCAGGATATTCTTTCTTTTCCATACCGCGAATTTAGACATTATTTACGGATTAACCAAACTTTTCAGAAGTTAATCTAAGGCGTAAACATTGATAGTTCCGCCTTAGACATCTTATCATAGCTTAACTTTGGCATAGTGTAGCTTGTGTATGTGATTACTCATATTTGCCGTCACAGAAGCCCGTAAGATACATGTAAGCTTCTTTTGTGGATAATCCTATGGTAGAGGGTCTGTAACCATCTGAGAACTCAAATTTAGCGCGGAGGCGAATTTTACTTCCGTCTACAAACATCTCGAAGTTCATTCTGTCGGCGAGTTCCTGTATTTTCTTTCTTGTTTTTGCCATAGCTTATACGGATTCAGATATTGCTATTTGTTTATATCTGCGCTCTTTTAGAGGGATTGTATAGGCATAGTATGCGAGCTATTTCTGCCGCAGTTTCCACGCACTTATCAAAATCCCTGATTTTGACGTTATCATCTTCGAGCGGAATAGCATCGATGATGTATTCAATGTAGCCAGATTCGATATACTCTACCCTTTCTTCGTGTTCACTCCAACGGTTGTTAGGTGTTGGACTATGGCTTTCAGGTCTTCGTGGAGAGAGGCGATGTCTTCGGTGGTGAGATAACCGTCGTGCAGGAGGTTCGCAAGACCTATTGTGAGCATTGAGTTTCTGTAATAGTCCTCCATGCGCATAGCTTCCTTGTAGAATTTGCGGGACTTGTCGGTGACGGTCATCGAGCGGTCGAACTCGTTGGTTTCCTCGTCATAAGGTTGGTCGAGCAATTCGCGCAGTTCACGGAGCCACTCGGCGTGGCAGCGCAGGATTCCTTTCTTAAGCAGGGCTTTGAGTTGTTTCTTTTCCGCTTTTGAAAAATCTTCCATAGGTGTTTGTGGTTAAGGGCATTGTACTGCAAAAGTAGCAAAAATTCCGCATCCGGCCAAATTTCCGCCCCTTACCCGCCGTTGTCGTGGGGTCAGTCCGGGATTTTCGGGGAGCGATAGGCACTGATGTTGTAGCAGCTGGTTTCGTGTTTATAACGGGCTACCGCTATCGAGGCGCTGATGCCGTTCTTTCCGGCCTCTTTGGCTATCGCGTGCACCACCGCGTAAGGGGAAAGGCTGCCGGCTCTGGCCGACATTATATCGCGCCATTTTTGCGGAGGAATTAGTGTGTCGTTGGCAAAGAGGTCGGCCTCTTTCTCCTCTTTCGAGCGCGAGGAGTAGTCGTTTTCTACCGAAATGAAGGACTTTCCTCCGGCGATGTGAAGCTGGATATGGCCTATCTCGTGGAGGACGTCGAATGCCAGCTTGTCCAAATCATTGTGGCGGTATGTCACCACAATGGCCGGACGCGAACCGGTCATCATGGAATATGCGTCGATAGGGGCGGCGTCCAGTTTCGGAATGTGGAGATACACGATGCCACTTTGATTCAAGGCTTCCTTTAAAGCTGAGGACGTGAGGGCATTACGGTTTGCCAGTTCGGCGATGCGTGTGGCAGCTTCAAGCCCTTTTTCAGGAGTATATTCTTGCGTTACAACGGTTTTATGGGCTTCTCCCCAGGCCAAAAGCAACCATGTGCGCATGTTTATTTCATTGACTTTGAGTCTATCGCTGCGTTTGAAATACCCGGCTGTATTCACTTCCAAAGATTGCAGGGCGTTAAGGTCAAGGGGTAGCCGTTCTTTAAGGGCTGACAGCCTATCGGAAGCCCTGTCAAAGGAAATGTCATAAAATTTATAAAGAACCGGCATGTTGAGACGCGACCGCAACGACTCTTCTTCGGCCTGAGCCTGCGATTCGGCGGTGTCGAGTTGCTCGCGGCATTTCATAACATAGTGATAACGGTTCTGGAGGTTCATCCAGTTCTGGAACGGCGTGCCGAGGGCCTCTTCAAGCTTCATGGCGATGGTCTCAGTTATGTTGCGTTTCCCTTTTATCAACTCGCTCAGGTTGGGCGCTGGCATACCGAGGGTTGCGGCAAAGTCTTTTTGCTTGATGCCGCGTGCCTTGAGTTCCTTTTTCAATATAGAGCCCGGATGCGTTGCCGTCGCCGCTATGATATGTTTAGCGTTTGTTTCCATAATGATTCGAGTCTATTTCCAGTAATCTTACCTCGATGCCGTCCTCATGTTCGGTAAACAGAAGGCGTTCCACGCGCCGGTTGTCGATTCGGACCGAGCTTTCCGGCCGGTATCGCAGCTTTTCGTAATGTAAATAGCTGTACGCTCTGAGATCATCGGTCCTTTCAACAGAGACCATTAAGTCGATGACTCCTATATAGTTGTCAATGAAACCTTTGTTGCGACACAGCTTCTTATACCGGCTGTCTTTAGTTTTGCCTTTCTCATATAATTCCCGGAGGGCATCATCTTTAAATATAACGTTCATGTCCGGTGAAATGATGCGCAAAGTTAGCTAAAATTACCTATTTTTGATAATTTTAAATGCTAAAATTAGTTAAATAAAACATCCGGCAGGGGAGGGGCTGCCGGATGTTTTTATTTTTCGTGGAGGGGATTTTGGGGTTAGGGTTTCTCGGCCGGGACGGTGGGATGCGGGTAGTCCACGGTGTAGTGGAGGCCGCGGCTTTCCTTGCGTTCCATGGCCTGGCGCATTATCAGGTAGGCTACGTTGATGATGTTGCGCAGCTCGCAGAGTTCGCGCGAGGGCTTGCTTACCTTGAAGAGCTTTTCGGTCTCTTCGTAGAGGATGTCGAGGCGGTTCCAGGCGCGTTTCAGGCGCAGGTCGGAGCGCACGATGCCTACGTAGTAACCCATTATCTGGTTCACCTCTTTTATGGATTGGGTGATGAGCACCATCTCTTCGGGGTGGACTGTGCCTTCGTCGTTCCATTCGGGAACGTCGTTGCGCAGGTCGTAGCCGGAGATGACGGATGAAGCATGGCGCGCGGCCGCGTCGGCGTAGACGACGGCTTCTATCAACGAGTTGGAAGCCAGGCGGTTGCCGCCGTGCAGGCCTGTGCGGCTACATTCGCCCAGGGCGTATAGGCGCTTGATGGACGACTCGCCGTTGAGGTCGACGTCGATGCCTCCGCAGAGGTAGTGGGCGGCGGGGGCGACGGGTATCATGTCGCGGGTTATGTCGATGCCGAGCGAGAAGCATTTTTCGTAAATGTTGGGGAAGTGACGGCGCGTTTCGTCGGCGTCTTTATGTGTGACGTCGAGGAATACGTGATCCGTGCCGTGGAGCTTCATTTCGGAGTCGATGGCGCGTGCCACTATGTCGCGCGGGGCGAGCGAGAGGCGTTCGTCATACTTCTGCATGAACTCTGTGCCGTCAAGATTCTTGAGTACCGCACCGTAGCCGCGCATGGCCTCGGTGATGAGGAA
>DKVK01000027.1:0-42975 GCA_002491165.1 Porphyromonadaceae bacterium UBA7180 | reverse complement strand
CATGGCCTCGGTGATGAGGAACGAGGGGCGGTCGCCGGGATGATAGAGGGCGGTGGGGTGGAACTGTATGAACTCCATGTCGCGGACGGTTCCCTTGGCACGGTAGACCATGGCTATGCCGTCGCCGGTGGCGATAAGCGGGTTGGTGGTGGTGGTGTAGACGGCACCCACGCCTCCGGTGGCCATTACCGTTACGCGCGACAGGAAAGTGTCTATGCGTCCGGTGGCTTCGTCGAGCACGTATGCGCCGTAGCAGGTGATGTCGGGGGTGCGCCGCGTCACTATCTTGCCCAGGTGGTGCTGCGTGATGATTTCTATGGCGAAGTGGTTCTCGTAGACGTCGATGAGCGGGTTTTCCTTAACTGCCTTGACGAGAGAGAGTTGGATTTCGGCACCAGTATTGTCGGCATGGTGTAGTATCCGGAACTCGGAGTGGCCACCTTCGCGGTGGAGGTCGAAGTCGCCGTTCTCCTTTTTGTCGAAATCCACGCCCCAGGAGATGAGTTCGCGGATTTGCGCGGGAGCGTTTTTCACCACCTGGTCCACAGCCTTGGGGTCGCTGAGCCAGTCGCCGGCCACCATCGTGTCGTGGATATGTTTGTCGAAGTCGTCGACCTCGAGGTTGGTAACGCTTGCCACGCCGCCCTGGGCGAAATATGTGTTGGCCTCGTCGAGCGAGGTCTTGCATACGAGCGCCACTTTGGCGCCTGTCCGGGCCACTTTCAGCGCGAAGCTCATCCCCGCGATGCCGGACCCGATAACAAGATAATCATATTTTCTTACCATAAGTCAGCCTATTGGTTTAGACCAGTGCCGGAGCCGTTTCCGGACTGTGGCACTAAAATTGCGCAAATTTAGGCAAAATCTCAGAATCTACAAAATTTCCCTCCTTTTAAAGTATAAGGCGACGCCGGTTCATAATCTCACTCCGAGCCGGGCATATACGGCGGCTATGTTTTCGGCCATCCGGGAGGTGTCGAAGCGGGCGGTGTGTCTTGCGGCGCGCTGCCGCATGGCACCGAGGTCGAGGGTGCCGTCGGTGGCCGCACGCAGCGCTTCGGCCATTCCCTGCACGTCGTCGGGAGCCACGTAGATGGCCGCGTCACCGCCGGCTTCTTCGAGGCAAGAGCCGGTGGCGGCTATCACCGGGCGGCCGCTCTCAAGTCCCTCGATTACCGGGAGTCCGAACCCTTCGTAGCGTGAGGGGTAGGCTATGGCTTCGGCGCACTGGCAGATGCCGGGAAGGTCGGCGAATGCGGTGTCGTGGATATAGCGTATGCGGTCGGCCACGCGTAGTTCTTCGGCCAGCTTCTTCATCTCGGCGAGGTAAGGTGTGGCACGGCCTACAACCACCAGTTTCAACTCTTCGGGCAGCCACGGTAGCGCGCGGAGGGTAAGCTCAAGGTTCTTGCGGCGCTCGATAGTGCCCACTTGCACTATGTAGCGCTGCGGAAGGGCGAGACGGCGCCGTACATCCTCTTTCTCGGTGTCGCTCCACTGCCTTTTGAACTGCGGCGCGCAACCCTGGTAGATGACGTCTATTTTCTCCTCCGGGACGCCGTAGAAGCGCATTATGTCGCGTTTGGTGCACTCGCTGATGGCTATCACTCGGTCGGCGAAGCGGCACGAACAGCCGTATTTCCAGTCGTACAATTTGCGGTCGATGACGCTGTAACACTCCGGCATCGTGCGGTAAATAACGTCATGCACGGTGACGACCGACGGTATCCCCGCCTTGCGGATGGAGAGGGGCAACTCGTTGCTAAGTCCGTGGTATAAAGTCACTCCGTCGTTGCGTAGCTGCGCCGGGAGTCCCCATGTACGCCACACGGCGGCGGGTTCTAAAGGATGCTTCACGGGGAGTTCGAAACGCACCTTAGGACGCTGGCGTAGCGTTGCGAGACGTGCGTTGTCGCGGAGTCGTGGGGTATAGGCGCGCATCTCCACGTCGGGGAAAGCTCCGGAGAGCTCTTCGAGTACGAGGCGCGAATAGTTGCCGAGACCTGTCATATTGCTGACAGCGCGTTTGCCGTCAAATCCAATTATCATAGTCCGAAGTTTTAGACCACAAAATTAAAAATAAAAATCGAGATCGCCGAACCGCACTCAGAAAAATTACGGGATGCAAATAATTCGTATCCGATAAAAGAAATTTCAAAAACCAAATTTTATGCGCTCTCAGTTTCTTGGGTGAGCTATGCTAAGAAAGTACCTCAGTTGTCTTGGTTTAGGTATTTTCCGGTGTATAATAGGAAAATGAAGGTGGATAATCGTTGGCTGACGGGCTGGGATAGGTGATTTTGGGATTCTCGGTGGAGTTAAGATGTCTTGAGTTGGGGGTAAATACTTTAAATTCAGTGAGATATAAAGGTTTTAAACATCCCTGGAAATTTCGGTCAGAAAAATCTGCTTTGGTACGGAAATTTTATTTTCGCTGAGTTTTTCCGTTTTTCAGGAATTTTTGTATCTTTGCGGTCGGAATTTCCAGTCAACTTTCATAAATACATTTATGACAATAGAATTTTTTACCGAGGGCGTCGCGATGCCCGCACTTGACTACGACAGCGTGCGCCGTTGGATTGCCGACGTGGCGCGCGAGCACTGTTTCGGGGTAGGGCAGCTCAACTATTGCTTCTGCAATGACGCCTATATCCTGAAGACCAACGTAGACTTCCTCGGCCACGATTATTATACTGATATAATAACGTTCGATTATACGCACGACGGCCTTGTGGCCGGTGACATTGTAATTTCGCTTGATACCGTGGCGTCTAATGCCGCCGGCCTCGGTCAGGAATACTGCCGCGAACTTCTGCGTGTCATCATCCACGGTGTGCTGCACCTTTGCGGCATCGATGATAAAGGTCCCGGCGAGCGCGAAATTATGGAATCACACGAAAACGCGGCCCTCGCAATGTGGGACGCCCTCAGCTGATTGATTATGAAATTTGATTTTGATGTAGTGGTGATAGGGGGCGGTCACGCCGGGTGCGAAGCTGCTCATGCGGCGGCATGTCTGGGCGCGAAGACGCTGCTTGTTACCTCCGATATGAACCGAATTGCGCAGATGTCTTGCAACCCTGCAATCGGCGGCATCGCCAAGGGGCAGATAGTGCGCGAAATCGATGCCCTCGGCGGCCTTACAGGCCTTATTACCGATGCTTGCAGCGTGCAGTTCCGTATGCTCAACCGCTCGAAAGGTCCGGCCGTGTGGTCGCCGCGCGCGCAGTGTGACCGTACGCGTTTTATTGACGAATGGCGCCGACACCTCGATGCGACTCCAAATCTTGACATTTTTCAAGATACTGTAAATCAGCTAATTATAGAGAACAGGGAGGACGCTCTTCCGAGGGTGACAGGCATTGTTACATCGCTCGGTGTCAAGTTTTCGGCCAAGAAGGTAATCCTTACGGCGGGAACATTCCTCAACGGCCTGATGCACTTCGGCGAGACTCGGATTCCCGGCGGACGCATCTCCGAACAAGCCTCATACGGCCTTACGGAACAACTCGTAAAACTCGGTTTCACCACCGACCGCATGAAGACCGGAACGCCGGTCCGTATCGACGGCCGCAGCATAGATTACAGCAAAACTGAGGCGCAGCAGGGTGACGACAAGGTGGCCGAAACGCTTGACGGAACACTACTCGTGGAGCGCGATTTCCACAAATTCTCCTTTGTTCCGGAGTCGCACAGAACGCTCCGTCCGCGCGATTGCTATATAGTCTACACCAACCCGGAGTCGCACTCCATATTGCGCGAAAATCTGAATCGTTCCCCGATGTACAACGGTCAGATCCATAGCATCGGACCGCGTTATTGCCCCAGCATCGAGACCAAAATAGTCACCTTCCCGGACAAGGAAAACCACCAGCTTTTCTTGGAACCGGAAGGGGAGACGACGCAGGAATTCTACGTCAACGGCTTCTCCAGTTCGTTGCCGTGGGATGTGCAGATTGAGTCGTTGCAACAGATAGAGGCTCTACGCGACGTGCAGGTTTACCGTCCTGGATACGCCATAGAATATGACTTTTTTGACCCTACGCAGCTTACGCACGACCTTCAGACCAAGCTTGTGGAAGGACTGTATTTCGCCGGTCAGGTGAACGGTACCACAGGCTACGAGGAAGCGGCGGGACAGGGGCTCATGGCCGGAATAAACGCGGCGCGGAGCCTCCGCAATCTCGCCCCCGTCATCCTCGGCCGTGACCGCGCTTATATCGGTGTCCTCATCGACGACCTCGTTACAAAAGGTGTGGACGAACCTTACCGTATGTTTACATCGAGGGCAGAATACCGCATTCTCCTGCGGCAGGACAATGCCGACGAACGCCTTACACCGCTCGGTCGCGAAATAGGGCTTGCGTCCGAGGAACGGCAGCAGTGGCTCGACACGAAACTGGAAGCGCGACAGAAACTGTTGGAATGGTGCTCGCGCCACAAGATGAAACTCTCCGGGCATAACAACGAAATACTCGCCGCGCTCGGCACTTCGCCGATGTCGGCGTCAACGAGCATTGCCGACCTGCTGAAACGTCCACAGATAAGTTTCTCACGACTTGCTACGCTTTATGCGCCGCTCAGCGAACAGATAGAAAAGATTGAGCTGCTCCGGCGTAGCGAAATAGTGGAGTCTGCCGAGATACTCATCAAGTATGAAGGATACATAAAACGTGAGCGAGAGGTGGCCGACAAGATGACGCGTCTCGACTACGTGCAACTTCCCGCCGAGGTGGATTACAATTCCATGACGGCACTGAGTACGGAGGCACGCCAGAAACTCACGCGTATCCGTCCCGCCACGATAGGGCAGGCTTCGCGCATTCCCGGCGTATCGCCTGCCGACGTAAGTATACTCCTGCTTCTAATGAATCGTTGACTCAACGACTTACCTTAAATTTGTTCCACGTGGAACGCTCGGCTTCCACCTTCGTACGTCAAGAGATATGTGCAATATAATGTCAATGGGGTAGAAGCCGCAAACGATTGAAACAATAACACAATATATAACGTTACATTAATATGGAACTTGAAAATCTGAAAGAGAAAATCCGTGATGTCCTCGATTTCCCGATCAAGGGTATCGTCTTCCGCGACCTCACTACAATGATAAAGGATGGCGAGGCGCTGCATCTCTGCTCCGAAAAACTCGCCGACCTTTACCGCGACAAAGGTGTCACCAAAGTGGTGGGAATAGAATCGCGTGGTTTCATCTGTGGCTCCATCCTCGCCTATGAATTGGGTTGTGGATTCGTGCCGGCGCGCAAACCCGGGAAACTTCCTGCGGTCACCGTAAAAAAAGTCTATGCGAAAGAGTATGGCACCGATACCATCGAGATGCACTCCGACGCCATCAACGAAGACGATGTTGTCGTTATCCATGATGACCTGCTGGCCACCGGCGGCACAATGGCCGCTTGCTACGACCTGGTGAAAAGCATGAACCCTAAGAAAATATATATCAACTTCATCGTCGAACTCACCGCCCTTAATGGCCGTGAAAATCTCCCCTCCAACTGTGAGGTGACAGCACTTCTCAAGTACTGATTTATTCGGTTTCACCGTAGATTTTTAATACTGATTACGGCCGTGCCGATACCCTCTGAAAGGTATCCGCACGGCCTGTTGCCAAAAATATACACATATTACCTATGGACCTTCCCGACAAAGATATAAGTGCAAAAAACATCGGTGAATCCGAATGCATAAGTGACGGTAATCCGCAAGAGGAAAACGGGTTGGGGGCTGTTCCACGTGAAACAATCGCTCTTCCCCAGGTACCGGTTTCCTCGTCGCAATTACCGTCAGAATCGGCGGAAAATTCTGCGGAACCTGCATCGCCGTCTCCTGTCGCGCAGCAACGCACGCATTTCGATAGCGCCAGAATTATCGATGAAATGGGTGGACTGGAACTCGAAATAGTTCCGGACCGAACGCGCGATGACATCTATAACAACCGTCCCGGCAAAAACCTCCGCGATAAGATACTCGCCCTGCCGGAGAAGCCCGGCGTCTACATGTATCTTGACAAACAGGGGAGGGTGATATATGTGGGCAAGGCGAAGCGTCTGAAACGCCGTGTGTCGTCATACTTCAACCGTCGTCACGACATTACGCGCACCAACCTCCTGGTGCGCAACATCGCCGACATGCGGTTTATCGTCGTAGCATCCGAAGAGGAGGCTTTGCACCTTGAGAACGCTATGATAAAGGAGTATCAGCCGCGCTACAATGTCTTGCTCAAGGATGACAAATCCTATCCCTGGATAGTGGTCACCAACGAACTTTATCCCCGCGTTTTCATGACGCGCGACAAAGGTGAGAAGGGCCGCTATTACGGTCCCTATACCAATATCCCGGCTGCGAAAACGGTGCTCCAGCTTATCCGCGATATATACCCGCTGCGCAGTTGCCTACACCTTTTTACTCCGGAAGGCGTGAAAGGGAACAAGTACCGCCTGTGCCTCGATTACCATATAGGAAAATGCGGCGGAGCGTGTCGCGGAATGGTGACGCCGGAAGTCTATGGCGAAACCGTCTCGCAGGTGCGCAGAATCCTCAACGGCGACACCGTGAGCCTCGAGAACCACCTAAAACAGCAGATGATGAGCCACGCCGAAAAGCTGGAGTTCGAGAAAGCACACGAGCTGAAACTGAAATACGAGCTTGTGCAGAAATACAATGCCAAGAGCGTAATCCCCGTGGCGGCGACCGGCGACAACGACGTTTTCGCCTACGAGGAGGAGGGTGAATATTCCTACATCAACTTCATGCACCTGCACAACGGCGCCGTCACGCAGAGCGTGAACCTCGGTTACCGGCGCCTCTTCGGCGAGAGCCGGGAGGAGATACTCTCTATGGCCGTCATGGAAATAAAAGTGCGGTTCAACCTTGCGCCCGGGAGAGTAGTGGTACCCTTCAAACCCGACGTGGAGTTCGAGGGAATGAGCTTCGCCATCCCGCAGCGCGGCGCAGTGAAAAAGATGCTCGAGATGGCTCATAAAAACGTGCTGCAATACATTGCCGACAAGGAGAAATTGGCTGAAAAACTCAACCCCGACCGTGCGGTGGAGAAGCTGATGGAAAGGATGAAAGCCGACTTCCGACTCTCCGAGCAACCGCGGCATATAGAGTGCTTCGACAACTCCAATATCCAGGGTACGAATCCGGTGTCGAGTTGCGTTGTCTTCCGCAACGGCAAACCGTCGAAAAAAGACTACCGGCACTTCCTTATAAAGACGGTGGAGGGACCCGATGATTTCGCGTCTATGAAGGAGGCGCTGCACCGCCGTTATTCGCGTCTTATGAGCGAAGGTGAGGGATTACCCCAGCTGGTCATCGTCGACGGCGGGAAAGGGCAATTAAGCGCCGCTGTGGAGACTTTCGAGGAACTCGGCATACGCGGCAAGGTAGCGCTCATCGGCATAGCCAAGCGGCTTGAGGAAATCTACTTCCCGGGCGACTCGCTGCCGCTATATATCGACAAGAAGAGTCCGTCGTTGCGTGTGGTGCAGCATCTGCGTGACGAGGCGCACCGCTTCGGCATCACGCACCACCGCCTGCGCCGCAGCAAGTCGCAGACCGTCTCGGCCCTTGATTCGATAAAGGGGATAGGACCGGCCACGAGCCGCGAGCTGATGCGCAAGTTCAAAAGCCTGAAGCGTCTGCGCGAAGCCTCCGAAGACGCCATAGCCGAAGTGGTAGGGCCGGCCAAAGCCCGCCTCATAACCACAGCCCTCAAGCCGCGATGACGCGCTTAGGCAAGTTAGGCTTGGTTGAAACAGTTAACTTGGTAAAGTCCAGGCGGTTAGGTGCGTCAAGTGACGTTACTGAGAGAGAAAATAAGAGCCCCGGGGCGTGTGCCTCGGGGCTTGTTTATTTGTGTCTCCGCCTAAGCGGGAGGGTGGCTTAGAGCTGTTTCTTGGGCTTGATGTCGAGCTTGACGGGCTTGATCATGTTCTCCGGTGCCAGGATGATGTCGAGGTCTTCCTTGGAGAGGATGCCGTGCTCGAGAACGAGTTCGATGACACCGCGGCCTGTCTCGAGGGCCTCTTTGGCTATCTTCGTGGAGTTCTTGTAACCGATGATGGGGTTGAGGGCCGTCACGATACCGATGGAGTTGTGAACGTTGGCGAGGCACTTGTCGGCGTTGGCCGTGATGCCTTCCACGCAGCGTGTGCGCAGTGTCTCGAAGCCGTTGATCATGATGTCAACGGACTCGAAGTCGCACTGTGCGGTGACGGGTTCCATGGCGTTGAGTTCCATCTGGGCGGCTTCCGAAGCCATGGTGACGCACACGTCGTTGCCCATGACCTTGAAGCAGATCTGCGACATAACCTCGGGGATAACGGGGTTGACCTTGCCGGGCATGATGGATGAGCCGGGCTGCATGGCGGGGAGGTTGATTTCGCCGAGGCCGCAGCGGGGGCCGGAAGCGAGCAGGCGCAGGTCGTTGCTGATTTTGCTTACCTTGGTGGCGACGCGTTTCAGGGCCGATGAGTAGCCGACCATTGAGGAGGTGTCAGAGGTAGCGCCCACAAGATCGGGAGCCAGGGCGATGTCCCAGCCTGTGACTTCGCGGAGGGCTTCCACGCAGAGTTCGGCGTAGCCCGGTTCGGCGCAGATGCCCGTGCCGATGGCGGTGGCGCCCATGTTGACTGTCAGGAAGTCGTTGGCGGCCTCGTTGAGGTGTTTGATTTCATCTTCGAGGGCGGCTGCGAATCCGTGGAAAGTCTGCCCCAGTGTCATGGGGACGGCATCTTCGAGCTGGGTGCGGCCCATCTTCACGATGTCCTTGAACTCGTCCCCTTTGGCTCGGAAGGCAGCGATGAGTTTCTCGTAGTGTTTGATGAAGCGCTTGTTTGCTGCGTAGAGGCCGAGGTGGATGGCTGTGGGGTATGCGTCGTTGGTAGACTGCGAGCGGTTAACGTGGTCGTTGGGTGAGCAGTACTGGTATTCACCGCGTTTGTGGCCCATGATTTCGAGGGCGCGGTTGGCAATCACCTCATTGGCGTTCATGTTGGTGGTAGTACCGGCGCCGCCCTGGATCATGTCGGCGGGGAACTGGTCGTGGAACTTGCCGTCGAGGATTTCGCGGCAGGCCCGGGAGATAGCCTCGAACTGCTCGTCGGTGAGCAGTCCCAGCTTGTGGTTGGCGATGGCGGCACCCAGTTTCGTGTATGCCAGACCGTTGATGAACTCGGGATAATCGTAGAGATGGAATTTTGAGATCTCGAAATTTTCCAGACCGCGCAGGGTCTGTACGCCGTAGAGAGCGCAGGCCGGCACTTCGCGTGTGCCCAGCAGGTCGGACTCCTGACGGAATTCTTTATTGCATGTCTCTGACATATATATTATGTTTTTATGGTATAATGATATTAAAGCAATAAATTCCAACGCAAAAAAGCATGGCGCCGGAACGATTCGGCAAAGGTAAAGAGAAAAATCCGACCTTGCAAATAAAAAAATATGTTTTTAAACAGATTAACAGCAATAAACGAAATTGCCCTTTCGTGCGTCTTAATAAGAAGGACGCGAGGTTTTTTATTGTTAACCGGAACCGGCGGCGTCCTTGAAATACTCTCTCCCTATGGCCGCATACGGGCTGCGCCGTCACGGCCGTGTGTGCATTGATGATCCGTTATGTCCGTCCCTGTACCGCAAGGAGGGGGCGGTACGGTATATAACCCTTTATCTTAAAGATTATGATAATACAACTGTTGTTTGTTCTTGCGGCAATAATCGTCGGCGCGCGCCTCGGGGGCATCGGCCTCGGGGTGATGGGCGGCGTCGGCATCGCCATATTGGTGTTTGTCTTCGGGCTGGAACCCGGGGCGCCGCCGGTCGACGTCATGCTCATGATAGCCGCCGTAATAGCCGCCGCCGCCGCCATGCAGAGTGCCGGCGGCCTGGACTACCTTGTGCGTATGGCCGAGAAGATTCTGCGCAAGAACCCCTCGCAGGTCACCGTACTGAGCCCGCTGGTGACGTATTTCTTCACTTTCGTGGCCGGCACCGGCCATGTGGCATACAGCGTGCTCCCCGTCATCGCCGAGGTGGCCCGCGAGACCAAGATACGCCCCGAACGGCCCCTTGGCATCGCCGTCATCGCCTCGCAGCAGGCCATCACCGCCAGCCCCATCTCCGCCGCGACGGTGGCTCTGCTCGGACTCCTTTCGGGCGCCGGTATCACACTCTTCGACATACTGAAAGTCACTATCCCTGCGACGCTCGTCGGGGTGCTGGTAGGCGCATTCCTCTCCAAGAAGGTAGGCAAGGAGCTGCTCGACGACCCCGAATACCAGCGCCGCGTAAAAGAAGGGCTCATCAAGGAGAACAAGAAAGACTTCAATGAGGTACGCACACCCTGGCAGGCCAAACTGTCGGTGGCGCTCTTCCTGCTTTCCACGGTGGCGATAGTGCTTTTCGGCTCCATCCCGGCGCTTCGTCCCACCTTCGGCGGCACGCCTATGGACATGCCGGCGCTCATCGAGATACTGATGCTCGCCACGGCGGCCATCATCCTCCTGTGCTCGGGCACCGACGGCATCTCGCCCACACGCGGCTCCGTCTTCATAGCCGGTATGCAGGCCGTCATAGCCATCTTCGGCATCGCCTGGATGGGGGATACATTCATCAACGGCAACATAGCCGAGCTCACCGGCGCCATCAAAGGCTTCGTCACCGAGATGCCCTGGCTCTTCGCCATGGCGCTGTTCGTAATGTCGATACTGCTCTACAGCCAGGCGGCCACGGTGCGTGCCGTGATGCCTCTGGGGATTGCCCTGGGCATATCGCCGATGATGCTCATCGCGCTCTTCCCGGCCGTCAACGGCTACTTCTTCATCCCCAACTATCCCACCGTGGTGGCCGCCATCAACTTCGACAGCACCGGCACCACGCGAATAGGCAAATACATACTCAACCACTCCTTCATGATGCCCGGGCTTGTAGCCACTACCGTGGCGATACTTGCGGGTATTTTACTCATCCAGATTTATTGAAACAACTAAACATACCGATATGAACACACTGAAAAAACTCCAGCTGACGCTTGCGCTGATACTCTGCGCAACGGTGACGGCTCTGGCCGCCAAACCTAACATCCACATCCTTGCCACCGGAGGTACCATAGCCGGAACCGGCTCTTCGGCCACGACCTCGCAGTACACCGCCGGACAGGTGGCCATCGGCACCCTGCTTGACGCCGTACCCCAGATCAAGGACATCGCCAACGTCACCGGCGAGCAGATAGTAAGCATCGGCTCCCAGGACATGAACGACCAGGTATGGCTCACCCTGGCCAACCG
Source organism: Porphyromonadaceae bacterium UBA7180 (assembly GCA_002491165.1). Classification (GTDB taxonomy): domain Bacteria; phylum Bacteroidota; class Bacteroidia; order Bacteroidales; family Muribaculaceae; genus Lepagella. The sequence continues at coordinate 31,666 of DKVK01000027.1, read as the reverse complement.
CATCAACGAACTCCTCGCCTCCCCGGAATGCGACGGGATAGTGGTGACCCACGGAACCGACACCATGGAGGAAACCGCCTACTTCCTGAACCTCACGGTACACAGCGACAAGCCCGTGGTCCTCACCGGAGCCATGCGTCCCTCCACCGCCATGAGTGCCGACGGCCCGCTCAACCTCTATAACTCCGTAGTCACCGCCGCCTCGAAGGACTCGTACGGCCGTGGCGTGATGATAGTGATGAACGGCCTCATCCTCGGCGCACACTCCACCCAGAAGATGAACACCGTCGACGTGCAGACATTCCAGGCACCCGACGCGGGACCGCTCGGATACGTCTATAACTCCAGGCCCTACTACAATATGCAGACGCAGAAGCGCCACACCACACAGTCGGTATTCGACGTCAAGGGCCTCAAGGAACTCCCCAAGGTGGGCATAGTTTACGCCTACTCCAACATAGATGCCGACGTGATGGAACCCTTCCTCACCAAGGGATACAAGGGCATCATCCACGCCGGTCTGGGCAACGGCAACTATCACAAGAACATCTTCCCGTCGCTGCTCGAAGCCCGCAAGAAGGGCATCCTCGTGGTGCGTTCAAGCCGTGTCCCCACAGGCCCCACCACGCTTTACGACGAGGTGGATGACGAGAAATACGAATTCGTGGCCTCATGGGAACTCAACCCGCAGAAGGCCCGCGTGCTCCTGATGCTCGCCCTCACCAAGACCAACGACTGGAGAGAGATACAGAAATACTTTGAAGAATATTAATCAAGTCAAATCAAACCTGACACCATGAAGACATATTGCATTGCAGCGGCGGCCCTGCTTGCCTCCGCGCCCGCTTTCGCGCAGATGGACAGCGTGACGGCCTTCAACACCGACAACGAGAAGGGCCTGATCCAGAGCATCGCCAAAATAGAGAAAAAGACCGACGCCTTCAACCTCTACTTCAACATGCACGGCAATTTCAAGGCCGACTGGAACGGCTCGCACTTCAACGAGGGGAAGTTCCAGATGCAGCAGTTCCGCATAGAGGCCAAGGGCCGCATCGCACCCTGGGTATCCTACCGTTACCGCCAGCGCGTCAACAAGGGGGACGACCCCAAAGGTTACCGCGACAACCTCTGGAATAGCATCGACCTTGCCGAAATCATGCTCAACTTCGGAAAGTGGGACATAGCGCTGGGCAAGCAGTGCGCCGCTTACGGCGGTATAGAGTTCGACCTCAACCCCATAGAAATCTACCAGTACTCCGACATGGTGGACTATATGACCAACTTCATGAGCGGCGTGACGGTAGGCTACAACTTCACCGGGCGCCAGCAGCTGCAATTCCAGATTCTCAACGCCTACAACACCACCTCGCGGTCAATGTACGGCGACTACGAGAAGTCCAAGCTCCCCATGGTCTACACCCTTAACTGGAACGGAAACTTCTCCGACGTCTACAAGACACGCTGGTCGGCGTCGGTGATGAGCGAGACCAAGGGTGCGCAGATGTACTACTTCGCCCTTGGCAACGACTTCAAGATTTCCGACAAGGTGGGCGCTTACTTCGACTGGATGTACTCCCGCGAAGGAGTGGACCGCAAGGGCATCATGACCTCGATAGTCGGTGGCACCGACCCGCTGAAGAACACCGCCAAGGCCGAATACATGTCGTTCATCCTGCACTTCAACTACCGCTTCCTGCCCGACTGGAACATCTTCTGCAAGCTCATGTACGAGAACGAGGGCATATACAAGACCCACAAGGCGCAGTACGACGGAGAAGAGCGTGACATCCGCGCCGGCAAGTACCGCACGGCCCTCGGCTACATCGGCGGCGTGGAATACTATCCCTTCAAGGACCGCAACCTCCACTTCTACGCCACTTATATAGGCCGCGACTACCTCTACACGGCCAAAGCCAAGAGCTTCGGCATGGAGAACTACACCACCAACTGCCTCCAGATAGGTTTCATCTGGCAGATGCCGGTATTCTGAAAAACGAAAACACTGTCCCCAGGCGGGGACCCCACCCCAAACGGGAGGCGCCTACGGGTAGCCTCCCGTCTTTTTAGCGTCTAACGAGGCGGCGCCACACGGCTGATGTGTGGCCGGCCTAACGCGCCTATAACATTTATAAAATTTATAACTCTTATAAAAATTATAAGCTGCAATCGGAAAATTCTCCTCAAAAGTTAAAAATATTTGCAGGGTAAGAATAAATGAACTATATTTGCACATTAATCAGTTTTCCGCAAATATATTACTAACCAAAATACCCGATTATGCAAAAGAAACTACGACAGACATTAGGGCTGTTCGCGGCGGCAGCGCTGACCCTGGCCTCTGCCACCTCGGCATGGGCCGACACCGGGCGGCTGCTCACCGAGAACTTCTCCTACGACGCCGGCACAGAGCTCTACGGACAGGGCGGCTGGATCCGGTACGGAGGAAACACCGTCTCTCCAATTAAAGTATCCGAAGGCTCGCTCGTTTATACCGGCTATATTGACGAGCCGGTAGGCCACTCCGTAAAACTCGGCGAAACAAAGAGTGCCGAAGACCTCATGCACTTCTTCGATGGAGACGTGAAGATAGGATTCGGCTCAGTTTACGCCGCGATGCTTATAAACATGGAAAGCATTCCCGACGGCACTCCGGCTTACTTCTTCAATTTCGTACAGGAATCGAAAGCAGGTCTCGCCGACGGTGGTAACAGCTCAGAGGTAGGCCGTATCTACGCCCAGAAAAGCGGTAGCGGTTATAATCTTTGGGTAAACCGTTGCACCGCCTTCTCTACCACGGGGGCAGTAAAATGTGCTACTGATCTCAGTTTCAATACCACTTATCTCGTGGTTCTGAAATATGAGTTTGTGGAAGGAAATACCAATGATATAGTCTCCCTTTGGGTAAATCCCGAAACCGGTGGTGAGGAACCTGTTGCCGATGCCCGATATTCAGGCCAAAGCGGCTCGGATATAAACCTCAATTACGGAGGAATGCGCGGCGTGGAACTGCGTCAGGGTACCAGTGCAAGTGCCGTGAACCCTAACGTGCAGATCGATGCGCTGCGCGTCGCCACGTCGTGGGCCGGGCTTTTCGGCGATGACGACACCCCGACTCCGCCGGAGGAGTACACCGCCACGATAACCGTCGACGGCGGCCCGTTCAACCATGAGAGCGCAGTCAACGGCGTGCCGTATCCCGCCCAGGCCGTCATCTCGGCCACCGGCGCTACCGAACCTGTCACCATCACCTGCTCGGCAGGCGTGACGGTAGACCGCACCTCCATCCCCGTTTCCGAACTTGCCGACGGTGCGCCCGTGACCTTCACCATCACACCGACGGCAACAGTTTCCGGTCCGTGGTCGGGCACCGCAACGCTCGAAACCGCCGGCGCCAAGACGCAGACCATCACCTTCAACGCGCAGGTGACTGTCCCCGTCACAGTAGCGCAGGCAGTACGTTTCCAGAACTTCTACCAGGACGATAACTACGACCTCTACCTCTACACCGGCAAGGCCGTGGTGACCTACGTGGAGCGCGCCAGCCAGTACGGCACGGACTATGACCTGGTCTATGCCCAGGACCTCACCGGCGCCGTCTGCTTCTCCACGGCATCGCTCTTCAACGCTACGGGCCACGCCATCAAGGTCGGCGACGAGCTCACCAACTGTCTCGTGATGGTATCGCCCGACGCCGTTGGCTGGCAGCTCATGTTCTTCCAGATGGAAGAGGACAAGCTCCCCTGGACCGTGAGCGCCACCGGCAAGGAGAAAACGCCCGTCGAAATCAACCCCTCCGACTTCGACCCCGCGCTCAACCAGTATAAGCTCGTGAAGCTCAGCGGTGTACAGTTCTCTGCAACCGGCAACTTCGAGGCCAAGTCATACAGCGTGACGGCCGACGGCGGTTCAGCCACTGTTCGTCCCTTCGCCGGCACAGACCTCATCGGCACCGAAGTTCCCGCCTCGCCCGCCGAAGTAACAGGTATCGCCAAGTCAAAGAGCGCTTGCATAGTATGGCCGCGCTCTGCCGCCGACGTCACCGCCGCAGCAGCATCGGCCGAGATTACCAGCGAAGCACTCTTCGACTTCTCCAATGCCGCCGCTCCCATCAATGAGGACACGCAGATAGCGCGCATCACGGTGAAAGCTACCGGCATCAAGACCGCCGCTCCCATCGAGGTCACCGGCACTGACGCCGCCATGTTCTCCGTATCGCCGACCTCCATTCCTGCCGGCAGCGGTACGACAGTCGTCACCGTGACATACCACCCGACCACCGCCGGCAAGCACAACGCCAACATCTACTTCGACTTCGACGGCACCGACGCCACCCTCAACCGCTCCGTCAGCCTGCGCGGCTGCATGGCCTACGACCCGCAGCATCTGCCCGAGCTGAGCGTCACTCCCGCCGAGCTTACACTCCGTGCCCGCGTAGGGGAGACCGCCACCGCCGAGGCTACGCTCCACGTGGCCAACGCCTTCGACTATATCAACGCCGTGAAAGGCGATCAGAGCGCCCAGGGAATCATCATCGGCTCGGCCCTCTATCTACCGTCAATCTCCGAGCAGACAGTACGCGTCACCTTCCAGCCCAAGGTCGAAGGTAACGTGGACCAGACCTTCACCTTCTCCACCATCATGGGCCAGCCAGTGACGCTCACCGTCCACGGCATTACCACCGGCGGCGAGACTCCCGAAGATAAGGAGGGAGACGAACTCGTGCTCAATCCCGCCGGAGCATACTCCGAATATTTCCAGGACTTCGCCGGCGTGCAGAGCAACAAGCCGCTCGACGTGGCAGGCTGGTGCAATGTCGCCGAAGAGGGCACCCGCGCATGGTGGGGCTATGCAGGCGACGGTTTCACTGCTGCCAAGGTGACCGCCTACGACTCCAAGATGGGTGCCGGAGAGGGCACTCCCTGCAAGATGCTCCTCGTCTCACCGGCCCTCGGCTATGCCGACGCTACAGCCAAAGTGCTTAAATTCCGCCTCATGGGCAAAGGTCTCTACGAAGGAATGACGGACCGGCTCGACATCTGCCTCGTGGAACAGTATCAGGGCGAAACCTACATCACCCCGATGCAGGGCTTCGACATCCCCGTAACCCCCGACATGGACAGCACCTGGATTCCCTACGAAGTGGACATGAGCGTAATAGACGATATGCCGGACGTCTTCTGGATCGGCTTCCGCTTCACCTCGACCCGCGGACGCGACAACGCCGCGCAGTATTTCGTTACCGACTTTGACTGGGGACATCCCTCCACAGGCATCGGCTCCGTGACAGCACCAGCCGAGGACGGCTATACCGTCTATAACCTCCAGGGCATCTGCGTGCTCAAGACCGCCGACGCTGACGCCCTGCGCACGCTGCCCGCCGGCCTCTACATCATCAACGGCCGCAAGCACGTCATCAAGTAAACCGACTCTTACCCCCGCCATAAAGGGCCGCTCCACGCCGGGGCGGCCCTTTCTTCGCGTCCGCCCCGCTAATCCGGCCACGGCCATGACAGCAGTTACAGCTCAGGCTGATAACGCCGCAGGTAAAAAAACGGTTCTCAAAACTTGCGCGCTAAGTAAAAAATAATTAACTTTGCAAATATTTCAAACAGGGATTATTCCACAATTGCAATGAATCGAGCCGATTCAGCTCTGATCTTACAAATGAACATACTTTAACATACTAAAGATAATATTTTATGAACAAATTTATTTATTTGTCATCTGCCGCTCTTGTCACACTTGCGCTTGCTTCCTGTTCAAGCGACGACGCTCCCCAAGTGGGCACAGGCAACGGCAATGTAACATTTCAAGTGCAGCTCCCCGCAGAGTTAGGCAGCCGCGCCTACTTCGGCAACGGCACACAGGCCAAAAACCTCTACGTTGCCGTTTACGACGCCAACGGCAACGTCCTCGACAAACTTACAAACTTCAACGGCGAGACACCCGCTGCCGGGATGACGGTAAACAACTTCACCACCTCCCTGAGCACCACAGTAACTATCCCCCTGGTAAAAGGCCAGACCTACACCGTAGTATTCTGGGCCGACAGCTACGCTCCTGTAGAAGAGGGCGCCGAATCTACAAGCCCCTTCACCTTCACTCCGGCCGATGCTTCCATGAAGGTTGAATACACCAAATTCGTTGGCAACAGCGACGCTCCCGACGCCTTCTTCGCCGCTGTGACCGTTCCCGCTGACGGCACTACCCACAAGGTGGAACTGAAACGCCCCTTCGCACAGATCAACATCGGTACCGATGACCTTGACGCCGCCTCCAAAGCAGGCCTCACCGTAACGAAAGGGGGCATGAACCTCACCGGAGCATCCAACACATTGAAGCTCCGTGAGGGCACAATCTCATCGTCGGCAGACTTTGACGGCAACGTGTCGTTCGCCACGCAGAGCATCAACACCGGCATGGACTTCCCGGTAACTAAAACCGACGCCGAGGCCGACGCCACCCCGTACAGCTACCTTGCCATGGGTTACATCCTCTGCGGCGACGCCCAAAGCGCGAAGGCCTCGCTCCCGACGGTAGAGCTGATGCTCAACGACCGTACGGAACCCTTCGCCACCTACGGCAACATCCCGGCGCAGGGCAACTTCCGTACCAACATCTACGGCAGCCTGCTTACCAACAAAGAGAAGTTCACCGTAACCATCAACCCCGCGTTCGTGAATAGTTTCAACAATGGCGTCTTGACTGTAGACAACGAGGAAGATCTCGTAGCCGCCGTGAAACAAGGCACCAATGTGAAGTTGGACAAAGACCTTGAAATGGATGGCAGTTTCATTCAGGAAATTCCCGAAAACAAATCTGTAGAGGTCGACCTCGCAGGTAATGACCTGTCCCTCACTTCAGGAGCTACACTTCAGAATAAGGCAATTTCCTTAGTGAACAAATCGAACGAACCATCCGCTGTCAAAATCAAGAAGAACGGCACAATCTTCTCTATGGTAGAGGGAGGTAAACTTCATATCAAAAACGTAAACCTTACTGTTACAGAAGGAGTATCTGCAATAAATTCATGCGCCATATTGGTTGACGGTGACAATGCAGATGCTGTAATTGAAGATTGTGTCATTACCTATAAAGCGTATGCCATTTCTACAAACGCTTCCAAGCACCGGGAGAACATGACCATTACATTGAACAATGTAAAAGCAATTCCTGAACCTACGTCCAACCGTACAGGTTCCCCTTTCTTGTTCAATACACCGATGACCGTGAATGCAACCGACTGTTTGTTCCAAGGCATTAACAACGGCGGTATCTTACGCGGTGGTACATACAATATGAACAATTGCACGTTCGAGCAGACACTTGTTCCTGAAAACAGTCCTCTTGGCGCGGCCACAACAAAGGATGCTATCAAGAATATTTTCCATAATTTTAACAGAAACAACTGGGGTACAGGCAATAATGTTCCTCTTGCAGCTCTTACAGTCGGAAACAAAGGTGACGGGTATCAGTATCCTACAATTGTGACCCTCACAAACTGCACGCTGATAGTTCCTGAGGTGGCACGTAATACCAACAATGAGATTCTGAGTTCGCTGCCGGCAATGTACGTGTATGCTAACCAAGGCGAAGGCCTGGGCGTAACAATAACAATGACAGGTTGCAAATATAACGAGATCCTCGAGTTTGCTTCCGGTAATATCGTTTATAACGGCCGTGCCATCAGTGCTGCTGAAAACATCCCCGCAAACGTTCAGTAATCACAACAACTCCATCCAAATAAGAAGAAGCGCCCCGCAAGAGGCGCTTCTTTGTTCTTATGGAGCGGAGACATTCCTGCCTCCGTTACAATGCCGCATGAGCGGCTTATGTGATGCGATTGAGCGGGTTAGTCGCTGTCGCCGTTTCGGCCGGAGTCACGGTGGCCTCCGTTCCATAGGGAGTGCCTCCCCATAATCAGCGGCGGGAGTTTTTGCGCTTCTTGCCTTTCTTCTTGGAGGGGACGGCGGGGAGAGGTTTGTTGGGGTTGCCGGAGTCTGAAATCAGAGCGAAGTCGAGCATCTTCTTGTCCATGTCGGCGCGTGCCACCTGCACCTTCACGCGGTCGCCCAGTGTGTATTTGTTGTGGTGCTTGCGGCCGATGAGGCAATAGTTCTTGTCGTCGAAGTCGTAGTAGTCGTCGGCCAGGTCGCGTACCGGCACGAGGCCCTCGCACATATTCTCGTCGAGTTCCACGTAGAAGCCCCATTCGGTGACGCCCGAGATCACGCCCTCGTAGATTTCGCCGAGGCGGTCTTTCATGAACTCTATCTGCTTGTAGCGTATGGAGGCGCGTTCGGCGTTGGTGGCGAGCACTTCCATCTCGGAGGAATGTTCGCAGAGGTCTTCGGTCTTGCGCTTGTCAACGCTGCGGCCGCCCTCCATATACTTGGCCAGGAGACGGTGTACCATCATGTCGGGGTAACGGCGTATGGGGGAGGTGAAGTGGGTGTAATAGTCGAAGGCGAGGCCGTAGTGGCCTATGTTGTCGGTGGTATATTCCGCTTTCGCCATAGAGCGGATGGCAAGGATAGAGAGCATGTTTTCCTCGCCGCGTCCCTTGACGTTGCGGAGCATACGGTTGAGGCTCTTGTTGACGTCCTTTGCGCGGCCGTCGGTCTGCACCTTGAATCCGAAGCGCTGCGCTATACGCGAGAAGTTGCTGATTTTTTCCGGGTCCGGGTTGGCATGCACGCGGTAGACGAAGGTCTTGGCCTTCTTCCCCTCCGGCACCTTGCCCACGGCCATGGCAACATACTTGTTGGCCAGCAGCATGAACTCCTCGATTAGCTTGTTGGCGTCTTTCGATTCCTTGAAATATACAGAGATGGGGTGCCCTTTGTCATCGATTTCGAATCGCACTTCTGCACGGTCGAACTCCAGCGCGCCGTCGTCGTAACGGCGCCGTCGCAAGGTCTTGGCCAGCTCGTTGAGGGTATGGAGCTCGGCGGCATATTCACCTTCGCCGGTCTCGATTATCTTCTGCGCCTCCTCGTAGGTAAAGCGGCGGTCGGAGCGTATCACGGTGCGGCCGATACGGTGGTTCACCACGTTGGCTTTAGCGTCGAGCTCGAAGATTGCCGAGAAGGTGAGTTTCTCCTCATTGGGGCGCAGCGAGCAGATGCCGTTGCTCAGATGCTCGGGGAGCATCGGGATGGTGCGGTCCACGAGATATACGCTGGTGGCGCGCTGCTGTGCCTCGCGGTCTATAAGCGTGTTGGGATGCACGTAGTGGGTAACGTCGGCTATGTGGACGCCCACTTCGGTGTTGCCGTTGGCGAGCTGGCGTATGGAGAGGGCGTCGTCGAAGTCCTTGGCGTCGCGCGGGTCGATGGTGAAGGTCAGTATGTTGCGGAAGTCCTCTCGCTTGGCTATCTCCCGGGGCGTAATACCGGCGTCTATGCGGGCGGCAGCTTTCTCCACGTTGGCGGGATAGCGGTAGGGGAGGCCGAACTCGGCGAGGATGGCGTGCATCTCGGCGGTATTGTCGCCCTTGCGGCCCAGGACGTCCACTATTTCGCCGCGCGGTGTCATCTCGTCGTCGCGCCATGCTACGATACGCGCTATTGCCTTGTCGCCGTCCTTGCCGCCCTTCAGCTTGCTGCGGGGTATGAGTATGTCGGCGGCCAGGAACTTGGAGTCGGGGACGAGCAGCGAGACGTTGCGGTCCATCTTGATGGTGCCGATGAATACCTGGTCCTTGCGTTCGAGTATTTCCACGACGCGTGCCTCGGGGTCCTGACCGCGGCGCGAGGCGGAGACCACTACACGCACCTTGTCGCCGTTGAGGGCGTGCATGGAGTTGCGCTCGGCCACCAGGATGTTCTCGTCGTCGATGATGACGGCGTTCCGGCCGTTGCTGCGGCGCACGAAGTAACCGACGTTCTCTGTGCCTCGGTTGGCTTTCGCCTTATACTTGCCGAGCGCTACTTCGAGTATCTCGTCGGCCTCGGCCAAAGTGTCGAGGATGTTTATCACGTCGAGGCGGTTGGCCGGATTGGTGGCGCCGATGGCGAAGGCTATCTGCTTGTAGTTGAATGCTTTCTTATATTCTTTCTGGAGGAACTCCACTATGCGTTTCTCTATTTCGGGCTTGCGCATACGTTCCCCGCCTTGTTTCGCTTGTTTCATTGCTATGGTGTTATATACGGTTAAGGCACGGCGGCATAAAGGGCTTCCGCCGGCACGTTTATTATTAGAACGCTAAGTTACGCAAAAATATCTTAACAAACAAATAAAAAGTTGCTGCGGTCGCAAAAAAAGGCTAACTTTGCACCATAACCTGAATTTATACACACATATATGAAGAAAACATTACTTGCTTTGACCCTGACCTTGGGAACACTCGCCGCTTGGGGAGCGTACCCCGCTACCTCTTATACCCTTGACGGCACCACGCTCGAAAAGTGGAACGGCACGGAGACGGAAATAGACATGAACTCCGACCCGGCGCTCGCCGCCGTCACCGACATCGCCAACAACGCTTTCAAGAATAACGGTACGCTGAAGACTATCGTCATCGGCGACGCCGTGAAGAACATCGGCTTATGGTCGTTCATGGACTGCCACGCGCTGGAGAACGTCACGCTTCCGGTAGGTCTGGAAGCCATCAAAAACGCAGCTTTCTCATCCTGTACGGCACTCAAGGCCATCGACATCCCCGCCTCGGTAACGACGCTCGGGAACTCCGCCTTTTATAACTGTCAGTCACTGTCCACTGTAGGGCTCAACGCAAATGTTGACGCCGTCAACGATATGTGCTTCAGCGGCTGCATTGCCCTCAAATCCCTTACGCTTGCTCCTTCGGTAAAGACTATAGGCAACGAAGCTTTCCAGGGAGCGGGAATCACCTCCATCGACCTCTCCAACGTGACGGTCATCAATACTTCCGCCTTCGAGGACTGTTCCTCGCTGGCAACGGTCACTTTCTCGCCGGCACTTGAGGAAATAAGCTCTTCCGCTTTCGCCTATTCGGCCATCCGCGGCATCGACCTCAGCGGGTGTACCGGCGAAGTTACGGTAGGCTTCAACGCTTTCCAGGACTGCTCACAACTCGCCACGGCACTTCTCCCCGCCCAGGCAAGCATTTCCTCAGGTATGTTCACCAACTGCACCGCGCTGCAGGAACTCACCATACCCGACACATGGAGCGAAATTCCCGTGAAGCTCGCCAACGGCTGCACCTCGCTCCGCAAGCTGACCCTCGGCAGCGGCGTCACCGCCATCAAGAACACCGCTTTCATGGGCGACACTGCCCTGAAGGAGGTGGTTTGGAACGATGTGCTTGAAACCATCGACTGGAACGTATTCTACGAGTGCGGTTTCGAGGAACTCAACCTTCCGGAATCGCTTGTCAGCGTTGACGATTATTCTTTCAGCGCTCTCCCTGAGCTCAAGAAGGTTAAATTTGGCGCTGCCCTGACATCGCTTGGCGCAAGCTGCTTCGCGCAGTGCCCGAAACTCCAAAGCGTAGAGTGCGCCGCCACCGTACCGCCCACACTCGGCAGCGATGCATGGACAGGCTCCAACACAGCGAACGCCACGCTCTACGTCCCCTCTGAATCGGTAGCCGCTTACGAGGCCGCAGACCAGTGGAAAGACTTCGGGGTGTGTACCTCGATAGTGACGGGCATCGACGAAATAGAAGCCACGGGCGGCACCGCCACCATCTATGACCTGCAAGGGCACCGCGTTCAGGGAGACAATCTCCCCGTCGGCCTCTATATAATCAAACAAGGCAACCAGACCCGCAAGGTCCTCGTGAAGTAACGCGCCGCAATACCTACGGTGCCACCAACCCGCGCCAACACAAAATACCAAAGCACAACGCCCCGAGCTCCTCGCCCGGGGCGTTTATTTTAGACCATAATGACTCAAAGTCAGTCTTTGACAATCCACTTACCCGATTTGGTTGAACCTTCCCGGGTAAGTTTACCCTCCTTTTTTAGTTTATTGGTAATTTTCTGCACACCGATTCTGGAAAGACCGATGAGCTTTGCAACTTCAGAAAGAGTTATGGAATTGTTTCTTGCAAGAATATAAATCACTTTATCTATGTTCGATTTTATTTCTTGTACACTTTCTTGTATACTGTCTCCGGTTTCTTGTATACTGTCTCCGGTTTCTTGGGTACTTCTGGTCTGATTTATCAGATTTTCTTGTATACTTTCTGTGATTTCTTGTATACTTCCTGCAATTTCTTGTATACTCTCGTCCTTTTCTTGTATACTTTCTCTTGTTTCTTGGGTACTATGACCCATTTCTGGTATACTTTCTTGGACAGTGAGTGGTGTTTCGTCAAAGGGGTAGATGTCGTCATAGAGGGTGGTCATTGCTTCGGTGTCAGGTTGTCGTTCTCCGAAGGCGAGGGTTAGCGTTGTGCGGTCCATGCCGTCGGAGGTTGTGGTTTCCAGCCTGGGTGAAGAATGATATACTGTCTCCCATGTCTTGAAGATGCCTTGGAGCCCACTGCCGGCACGTTCGCCGTATTGCACCATTGCAAGCATTTTCATCATAACTCCGTTTCGCGGGTCGGAAGCACTGTCGCGAAGCACTTCATTAAGCGAAACGCGCATTCCTCCGGGGTTTGCGAACAGGAAACCTTCGGCACTTTTTCGCACTACAATGCCGCGTCGTCCGTAGAAGTCGGCGTTGGCAAGCATGTTGACTGTTGCTTCGCGCACTGTCTTGTGCAACGGCGTATCTTCATCCCGGAAATTACCTTTGAATTTGAAGGGCACTTTCAGGTCGGCTTGCAATTTGGGGATGACTTTCAGGATAAAGTCGAAGACGTTGCCGCTCCAGTCGCCCGACTGTGAGGTAAGACGGTCGGACCAGCGGGCATAAATCCCGTTGGTGCGGTTTTCCTGATAGTCGAGGAAATAGGTCGGGAGGACAGCCGAGATTTCATATTCGTAGCCGAACATGAGCAGCCCTGCCAAGGTGGGATGGAATTTGCCGGTTTCCTTATCTTCGCGCACGGCTCCGATGCGACGTAGGAACATGGTATCGTCTTCGCGGTTCCAAAGGTGGTTGGGTCGCACCAGTTTGAAAATATTGCGGTATGATTTCACCGTTTCCTGGCAGAATACCGATGTGTCAAGGTCGGTGAGCAGGGTGTTGTCGTCGGTTACCAGTGCCGAGTCGCGAATCATCAGGGCTACTTCTTCGCGCGAGCAGTGGTAATCTCCCTCGAAGTTGCGGCGGTAAGTGCCGCTGCGCGGGTCGGCTCCCACATATACAGGACGTGAGGTGCGCTCGGCGCGAGGCACACGGATTACCACAATATTTTTTCCTTCGAGGCTGTCGGTATACACCATGCTGTCAGTAAGGATATTGCAACTGACTTTCTGTCGGTTATTCACTGTATTCCAGAAATCCTTCAGTGTCTTGTGAACGTCGTCGAGGCCTTCCACGACGAGTTGGCCCTGTTTCTTTTCATTGACGCCGAGAACAATCACGCCGCCGTCGCTGTTCGCAAAAGCGGAGTACGTTTCCCAAAGCGAGGCGGGTAAGCCGCCACGGGCTGACTTTACCTCAAGCCGGGAGTTTTCCTTATATGTTGTCAGTAAATCGAGGCTGAAAGATTCGTGAGTATACATATCCGGCACAATTAGATAATGCAAATTTACGAATAATCGCGGTTAAAACCAAATAAGCCTAAGAAATTTGTCTTAAAGTCACGCAATAAAAAAATGGCCGGATTTGTAATCCTACATACTTGCCGTTTGGCGGTCGGGGAGGCGTGGCACCCCCCTACGGTGTGGCCATAAGGTAATCAGAGCCGTCAGAGATATTAAAGGCACCGGCGGTGGGGTGGAATCGAGTGGTTAAAATATGTTTAAAAACATAAAAGTGTAGTTTTTACCTTTTTGTCATACGGGAAAAGCTATTTTTTACTAATTTTGTAATTCTTAAAAGCGGATTTAACGTGCCCCGGTTGTTTTGAATAGTAACTGTCGGAACTATTTTTGTCCTCTTGCGGCAAAGTGGCACCCTTGAAAATAACCGCGATTATTAATATTAAACTCAAAAATATGGACAGATATAACGAAGCGCTCAAAGCCAGCGCCGTGACGGAAGACGATGCCCTCGTCGCCTCCCAAGTGGCTGAAATCCTTGAAAAAGTACCTCAATACGAATCCAAGGAAGTCTACAAATTCCTGCTCAACAGCGTGGATCTCACCACTCTTCAGACCGAAGATTCCGAACTCAGTGTAGCCAAGTTCACGACCCGAGTCAACGACTTCGACAACGACTATCCGCAATACGGCCACGTGGCCGCCATCTGCGTGTACAGCAACTTTGCGGAGGTGGTCAAGACGCATCTCGACGTCCCCGGCGTCGATGTCTGCGTGGTGGCTGCCGGATTCCCGTCGTCACAGACTTTCCAGGCCGTGAAGGTGGCCGACTGTGCCCTTGCCGTGGAGGCGGGAGCGCAGGAGGTGGACATCGTGTTCCCCGTGGGAATGTACCTCGACGGAAATTACGAGGATCTCTGCGACGAAATCATCGAGCTGAAACATACCGTCAAGAAGGCTAAGCTGAAAGTCATTCTGGAGACCGGCCTGCTCAAGACCGCCAGACGCATCAAGGAGGCGTCGATACTTTCGATGTACTGCGACGCCGACTTCATCAAGACATCCACCGGCAAGGTATATTCCGGTGCCAGCTTCGAGGCGGCATACGTCATGTGCCAGTGCATCAAGGAATACTATGAGAAGACGGGCCGGAAGGTGGGCTTCAAGGCAGCCGGGGGCGTGCGCTCCACGGCCGATGCCATGGGCTATTATGCCATAGTGAAAGAGGTGCTCGGCGACGAGTGGCTATGCCACGACCTCTTCCGCCTGGGCGCCAGCTCGCTGGCCAACAACCTGCTCTCCTCGCTCGAAGGAACCGAAGTCAAGTACTTCTGACCCGTGCCATTCCGGCTGATTAACCGTACAAACGGCCCGGATGCAAATGAAAAAACGGGCTTCCGGTCCGCTTTCGCCACCCGTTCAACCGGGAAAGGTTACTTTTTCCACAGACAAACTTAAACTGAAAAAACCGCCTGATATATGGGAATAAAGAGACTTATAACAGCCGCCGTAGCAGCCGCGGGGCTCTTCGGCGCTTTCCTGCTTACGGCACAGACCGAAGCCCCGGTGCGCCAGAAACCGGCCCAGGTGTACGGTGTGGCTTTCTACAACCTTGAAAACCTCTTCGACACCATCAACAACAACGGAAAATACGACCTGGAGTTCTCGCCGAAGGGCGACCGCAAGTGGGACGGCAAGAAGTATTGGAGCAAAATCCACAACATGGCCTACGCCATCTCGCAGCTCACCACACAGACGACGCCCGACGGTCCGGCCGTGATAGGCGTCAGCGAAATCGAGAACCGCTCCGTGCTCGAAGACCTCGTCAAGGCCGAGCCGCTGCGACACCGCAACCTCCGCATAGTGCACCACGACTCCCCGGACCGCCGCGGCGTGGACGTGGGACTGCTCTACGACCCGCAGTATTTCCGCCCCATCAACGTCACCAACCACCTGCTCTACATAGACTCGTTGCCCAACTTCCGCACGCGCGACCAGATGTGTGTGGTAGGCCTCCTGGGCCCGGCACGCGTGGCCATAATAGTCAACCACTGGCCGTCGCGTCGCGGCGGCACGGAACAGAGCTCGTGGCTCCGCGAGGCAGCCGCACGCCTGAGCCGCCACATAGCCGACTCGCTCCACGCCATCGACCCCAACATGGGCATCATAGTGATGGGCGACCTCAACGACGACCCCAACAACCGCTCGTGCGCCGAGGTGCTCGGCGGCGCCAAGAACATGAAGGACGCCAAGCCGGGACAGTTCTACAACCCCTTCTGGAAGAAGCTCGACGACGGCATCGGCTCATACATCTACCGCAGCGGCTGGGACCTCTTCGACCAGATAATAGTGGGCTACGACTTCTGCGCCCAAGGTTCCAACCCGCTCGAGTTCCTTGCCGCCAAGGTATGGAACGACAAGCCGTTCCTCATCCAGCAGGAAGGGCAGTACAAGGGTTCGCCGCTGCGCACATTCGGCTCCGGTGTGTGGATGGACGGATACAGCGACCACCTTCCCACCGAAGTGTTCCTGAAAGTGCGGCCGCGCAAATAACCTGTAAAATCCCCTTGAAAATAACAAAATCAAACATATCAGAATCATGCGAATAAAACTTACACTGCTCCTGCTCCTTTGCATGGCGCTCCCGACGCTCGCGGCCACCGGTCTGACGGGCATGGTGGTAGACGCCCGCAACGGCAAGCCCGTGGCCGATGCCAACATCGTGCTCCGCGGCCAGGGCGTTTTCGTGGTCAGCGGCGCTGACGGCCGCTTCACCATCTCGAACGCGCAGCCGGGCGAAACACAGCTCGACATTATCGCTTACGGCTACGACGACTTCTCGCAAGACGTCACCGTAAAGTCCGGAATCGTGGCTGACGTCGGCACGCTCCGCCTGACGCCTACCTTCGATGCCCGCAACATGACCTCCGACGACCAGATGGAAGACCAGTCCGCCCTCGTGGAGGACGAAGGGCTCTCACAGTCCATCGGCACCATCCAGGGTGCCACCAACGACGTCTATTACCAGACGGCAAACTACAACTTTTCCACCGTGCGTTTCCGCATCCGCGGCTACGAGGCCAACTGGAACGCCGGTTACATCAACGGTTTCGACTATAACGACGCCATGCGCGGCCGTTTCAACTACAGCGGACTGGGCGGCATGACCTCAAGCGCCTTCCGCAACAAGACCGTGGAGGTGGACATGGACAACGCCAACTTCGGCTTCGGCCGCATAGGCGGTTCCACCAACTTCACCACCTACGCCTCGGAATACGCCCCGGGCTTCCGCGGCAACGTCAGCTACACCAACTCCAACTATATGCTGCGCGCCATGCTCCAGTACAACACCGGCGTGACGAAGAACGGCTGGGCATTCTCGGCCAGCGTCATAGGGCGTTACGCTCCGGAGGGTGTTATAGAGGGTACGTTCTACAACAGCTTCGGCTACGCCCTCTCGTTGCAGAAAATCTTCAACGACAAGCACTCCATCAACATCTCCACATGGGGCGCCCCGACCGAGCGCGCCACCAACGCCGCCGCCACACAGGAGGCCTATGACCTGGCCGGCTCGAACCTCTACAACCCCTCGTGGGGTTATCTCGACGGCAAGAAGAAATCGGCCCGCGTTGTCAAAAGCTTCGACCCCTCGGCCCTCGTCAACTGGATATGGAAACCCAAGATGGGAACCGTTGTGAACACCGGTATCGGTTTCCGCTCCAACAACTATTCCAGCTCGGCGCTGAACTGGTACCAGGCAGCCGACCCGCGCCCCGACTACTACCGCTACCTGCCGTCGTACTACAAGCCTACGGCCGACCCGGAGACGGACCCGGACCTCTACGCCGCACAGCTGGCGCAGTATGACACATACACCGACCTCTGGCGCCACGACAAGCACTTCCGCCAGATCAACTGGGACGCCCTCTACCAGGCCAACTGGCTGAACCGCGACCTCTACGACCGCAACCCCGAACTCAAGGGGCAGTCCACATATATCCTGGAGCGCCGCCACTCCAACTTCACCTCCTGGATGTTCAACAGCTACGTCAACAGCCGCCTCAACGACTACATGCAGCTCCAGGCCGGCGTCAGCTTCAACTACACCGACGCCCACTACTACAAGACCATTGACAACCTCCTGGGCGGCGAGTTCTGGAGAGACGTCGACAACTTCGCCGAGCGCGACTTCCCCGACAATCCCGAAATCCTGCAGAACGACCTGCGCAACCCCAACCGCAAGGTGACGGACGGCGACAAGTTCGGCTACGACTACAACATACGTTCTTATCTGGCCAAGGCCTGGATCCAGAACCAGATCAACACCATGCACTGGGACGTGAACTACGGTCTCGAAATGAGCTACACCAACTTCATGCGCCACGGTAACATGCAGAACGGCCGCGCCCCCGAGAACTCGCTGGGGAGCGGCAAACGCCACACCTTCGACAACGCCGCCTTCAAGGCCGGCGCCACGTACAAGCTCAACGGCCGCAACTACTTCGCGGCTCACTTCGCATACGGCACACGCGCCCCGCTGCCCGATTACGCTTATGTTTCACCGCGTATCAAGGATACCTCGGTCACAGGCCTGAAGAGCGAGCGTTTCCTCTCGGCCGACATCGCTTACATCTGGAACTATAATAACTTCCGCGGCTCCATCGGCGGTTTCTACACCGAGATGTGGGACGGCATCAAGCGCAGCGGATTCTACGACTACCAGCTCAACACCTTCATGAACTACGCCATGTCCGGCATCCAGACACGATACACCGGTCTGGAACTCGGTTTCGTCTACAAGTTCACCCCGAGCCTCTCGCTCACCGGTGCAGGTACCATAGCGCAGTACACCTACCGCAACAACCCCCTCGGCGTCCGTTCGTATGAAAACGGTTCGCAGGAGGATGTCAGCCGCCGCGTTTACCTCAAAGGTTTCCACCTCGGAGGTACCCCGCAGCAGGCTTATAGCCTCGGCCTCGACTACGCAGCTCCCGGAATGTGGTTCTTCGGCATCAACGCCAACTACTTCGCCGACGGTTACGTAGACCTCGCCCCGACACGCCACGAGGCAATGCCGGAACTTTACACAGTGGTAAAACCCGCCGAAGGCCAGACCATCCAGCAGGCCGTGGAGCAGAAAATCGAAGAGATAGCCCACCAGGACAAGCTCAAAGACGCCTTCACCCTCAACGTAAGCATCGGCAAGGTGATATACACGCGCTGGGGTTCGCTCAACTTCAATCTCAGTGTCAACAATGTGCTGAACAACCGCAAGATTCAGACCGGCGGTTATCAGGAAGGTAAGTTCGACTACGAGAACTACAGCACCACCAAGTTCCCGAACAAGATTTATTATGCCCAGGGCATCCGCGTGTTCTTCAACTTCGGAATACGCTTCTGATCGCCGGCGGCAGAACCTCAAAAAAAGATTATAAAAGATGAAAAAAATAGGAATATATCTTACACTTGCCGCCGCAGTGCTCACGGGAGCCGGTTTCTCCTCATGCAGCGACGACAAGGATTATCCCCCCGTAATAGTGCCGGCCGACTACGGCAGCGGCGTCTGGGACGACCCCATGAGCGTCTCGCAGGTAATAGCCGGCGCCAACGGCAGCGGCGTCTGGGTAACCGGTTACATCGTTGGATGGATAGACACCGGCATCTCCAACGCCTATACCGCCGAGACAGCCAAGTTCGAGACCCCTGCTACCGTGGCCTCAAATATGCTGATGGCCGCCAGCCCCGACGAGCGTGACATCACCAAGTGCATCCCCGTGCAGCTCGTCAGCGGCTCCGATGCCCGCAAGGCCCTCAACCTCGTGGACAATCCCGGAAACCTCGGCAAGCTCGTAACCGTGAAGGGCAACTGCGAACGCTACTTCGGCACCAACGGGATGAAAAGTATAGATAATTGCAACTTCGACTCCGTGGGCGTCTACGAGAAACCGACGCTTCCCGCCATCTACGAGGCCAACAAGAGCGGCGGCTTCGAGAAGTGGAACTTCACCGACAACTCCGTTGGCGGCGGCAACGTCTGGAAAGTGGACTCCAAGTACGGCATAGTGGCTTCGGGCTATATATCCGGCACACGCTACGACACCGACACCTGGGCCGTATCGCCTGAAATCAACCTCTCGGGCTACACCAAGGTTGAGTTCACCTTCCGGGAGGCAGCCAACTACTTCACTACCAACGCCAACTTCGTGAAATATTGCAGCGTGGCGGTACGCGAGGCCGGCGGCCAGTGGCAGACGCTCACAATGCCCGGGACACCCGACCTGCCCGGCAACAACTGGACATTCATGGACGCCGGAACAGTGGACCTCTCATCCTATGCCGGCAAGAAGATTGAAATCGGTTTCCACTACACCTCGTCGGCAGCCGCCAACCTGGCCGGAACATGGGAAATCGACGCCGTGCGTGTGACAGGTGAAAAGTAACAACACTTTAATACTTAGAGCAAAATGAAAATATTGAAAACAACATACCTCGGATCCGCGCTCCTATTGGCCGCAGCACTGTCGTCGTGCCAGAACGACTTTGACGATCCGGGTCTGCAAGTTCCCGAAGCCACATGGCAGGCCAACACCACCATCGCCGAGCTCAAGGAGCACTTCTGGAAAGGCGACACCAACTACGCCATCGAGTGCCCCGAGCGCGAGGACGGCTCGCACTACATAATCAAAGGGCGGGTAATCTCCTCCGACGCTTCCGGCAACATCTACAAGTCGATGTACATCCAGGACGCTACCGGCGCCATAACCCTCTCCATCAACCAGAACTCCCTGTACAACCAGTACCGTCTGGGCCAGGAAGTGGTTATCGATGTCACGGGCCTCTATATAGGCAAATACGCCGGCCTGGAGCAGATAGGCGGCTACGGCGAGTACAACGGCACGCCGCAGGTCTCCTTCATGATTTACCCCAACTTCACCTCCCACACGCAGCTTAACGGTATCCCGGTGCAGGACCTCGAACTCATAAACTACGGCCAGACACCTCAAAATGACGGATACTATTGCACCGTGATGAAGATTTCCGACCTTCCCACCGACGAGGCCGGCATACGCAATATGTCGAGCCGTCTTGTGGAACTCCGCAACGTCCACTTCGAGGAGGGGGGCGAGAACACATACTCCACTTACCAGAACACGGAAAACCGCAACCTGATGGACGAGCAGGGCAACACGATCGTGGTCCGCACCTCGGGCTACTCCACATTCTACGCCAACACTCTGCCGAAGGGCAACGGTACCGTCCGCGCGCTCCTCTCTTACTTCAACGGCACATGGCAGCTCCTTCTCCGCTCGACGGCCGACTGTATGTTCGAGAGCAAGGGACAGAAGGAAGACCCCTACACCGTAGAGGAAGCGCTCGCCCTCCAGAATACCGGAACCGCCGGTTGGGTCAAGGGCTACATCGTGGGTGCCGTCAAGGGCGGTGTATCGACCGTCACCTCCAACTCCGACATCATCTGGGGCACCGACGTGGATATGGACAACAACGTGGTTATCGGCGCTACGGCCGACACCCGCGACTTCACCAAGTGCATGGTGGTACCCCTCCCCGCGGGTTCCGAACTGCGCGCCAAGGTCAACCTTATCGACAACCGCGGCGTCTATGGCCAGGCACTCAGCGTTCGAGGCACCTTCGCACCGCAGATGGGCATGGCATCGCTCACCGGCAACAACGGTACCGCAGCTGAGTTCCAGCTCGGCGGAAGCACCACTCCCGACAACCCCGACACTCCCGATAATCCCGACCTCGGCGAGACGGTATCGCTCAATGTCAAGGACGCCAAGGATTTCGCCGGTACCTTCGCTGAAGAAATTCCGCAGGGCGATCCGCAGAACGCCAACGGCCAGGCTGCTCACTGGCAGCCGCTGCAGTCGATGATGCTCGGGGACTTCGCGTTCACCTTCTCCTATCCCTCGGGAACCAAGGACAACTCAACCCCGGCCTACTATCTGTCTCCATCATGGAACCCCAACACGGCCCCCACGCTGCGTCTCTACCGCAGTTCCGAGATGACAGTCAAGGCTCCCGCCGGCAAGAAGCTCGGTAAAATCGTGTTCAAAGCAAGTACCAAAGGAACGGTTGAAATCACCGCCAACACCGGCAAGGTGGTCATCGAAGGCGAAACCGACCGTATCTGGACCGGCAATGCCGAGAGCATCACTTTCACATTCGCCGGCTCTTACCGCATAAACTCTTTTGACTTCACGTTCGTTAAATAAGCAGATAACGAATCATACCTACCATCCCCGCCGGCAATACCAGTGCCGGCGGGGATATTTGACAGACAACAATTATGAAACAATTCCTACTCACGTTCCTGATGTTCCTCGGCGCCGCGGGCGTTGCGACGGCCTCTTACCCCGGCGGCTACTACAACGCCATGGACGGCAAGAAGCAGGCTGATCTGAAATCGGCCGCCAAAGGGTGTGTATCGCAGCACACCCGCCTCGTCTACACACAGCTGCCCGTCTACTGGCAGTACACCGACGTATATCCCGACCTTGTGGACGGATACAAGCGTTGGTGGGAAATGTACTCCGACGATGTCTATCTGCTGCGCGGCGAAGCGCTCTCGTCCTTCAGCAGCTACCGTATGCAGCGCGAACACGCCATCCCCAAGTCGTGGTGGAAGAAAAACGGCGACGTGGAATACACCCCGGCCTATTCCGACCTGTGGAACCTTTACCCCTCGAACGGGCGCGCCAACCAGGCCAAGCTCAACTATGCCTTCGGCGTCTGCAAGTCCACGACCTTCGACAACGGCGTCACTAAAGTAGGCCCCGCGGCCACGGGCTACGGCGGCGGTTCAGGCAACGTCTTCGAGCCGGGCGACGAATACAAGGGGGATTTCGCACGCACCATCTTCTACGTGGCGACGGTATATGACGACCTGCCCTGGGTCATCAACTACATGTTCTCGGCCAACAGCCCGTATCCCACGCTGCGGCCCTGGGCAGTGGATATGCTCCTGAACTGGGCGCGCCAGGACCCCGTCTCGCAGAAAGAGGTGGAGCGCAACGACGCCGTGCAGAACGCGCAGGGCAACCGCAATCCCTACATCGACTTTCCCGAACTGGCCGAATATGTGTGGGGTACGCGCCAGAACGAAGTGTTCCGCATCTCGGAGCAGGGAGGCCAGGTGACACCTCCCGTCACCGGCGACCCTGAAATCACCGAACCGGTGAACGACGAAGCCCTCGACTTCGGCGAAGTGGCGGTAGGGCAGAGCAAAGGGGCACAGCTCCGCGTGTCAGGAGCCAACCTCACCGCGCCCCTTTCGGTGCGTGTCACCGGAGACGACCGCGCCATGTTCACGGTCTCGGCACGCTCCATCCCGGCACTTGACATAAACCGCGGCAACGCCTACCTGCTGAACGTAATCTACACCCCGACGGCCACCGGCACGCACCACGCCAACCTCACCCTCTATGACGGTGGCCTCCCCCTTGGCCACGAAATCAACGTGCGGCTCATAGGCCAGGCATTCCCGGTGCCTACGCTCACCACTCTGATGGCGACTGCTGCCACCGACCTCTCGGACGACGCATACACAGCCAACTGGAGCGCCGCTCCCGAAGTGGTGGACTATTATGTGGTGACCCGCGTCCGCTACGAAGAGGGTAACACGGAAAGCGAAGAGCTGACCAGCGACGTCAATTCGCTGCGCATCACCGGCCGCACCCCCGGCGTCATGGAAAGCTACACCGTATGTTCCTCGCGCCTCGGCTACCGCTCCGAACCCTCCAACTCCATCACCGTCTCTTCCACCGGAATAGTCGGAGTGGAAGCCCCGCAACCGCTGACCATCGGCAGCGTAGAGGGCGGATTCACCGTTATGCTCGACGAGCGCCACACCAACCTCTGCGTCTACGACATCTCCGGCAAGACCGTGCTCCGCGTTCCGGCAGTCGAGGGAGGCGAAACTTTCATGCTCCCGCAGGGCATCTATCTCGTCAGGGACGACCAGTGCCCGCAACCGCGCAAAATAACCGTCTTTTAACCTTTAGCTTATGAATCCACTTATATGAAAACATCGATATTACTCGTTATTGCCGCCCTCCCGGCGGCAATGTTCGCCCAGGCGCCGGCCGGCTATTACAGCGGCCTGGACGGCAAATGCGGCGCCGAATTAAAAGAGGCCGCAATGCAGGCCGCCTCTTCGCTCAAAACCGTCTCTTACGGCTCCGGCACATGGAACGCTTTCCGCACCACAGATGTCCACGTGGTCAACGGAGTAGAATGTTGGTTCGACATGTATTCCAACAACAATGTCCCCGTCACCACGACCAATGGCCTCAACATCGAGCACAGCGTACCCAATTCCTGGTGGGGTGGAATCAAGAACGACGCTTACAAAGACCTCTACCATCTCAACCCCTCCAACAAGGACGCCAACAGCCGCAAGAACTACTATCCGCTGGGCATAGTGGCCGACCAGACATGGAGCAACGGCGTTACCACGGTAGGACATCCCGCGGCCGGTGCTTCCGGCGGCTCGAAAATGGTCTTCGAACCGGCCGACGAGTACAAGGGTGACTTCGCGCGCGCCTATATGTACATCTTCACTATCTACGCCAATATCCCCTGGAAGTATGATATGTCGGACCGCAACTATATGTTCGTCGACGATGCCCTCACGCTCCGCCCCTGGGCGCAGACGTTGCTCCTCGAATGGGCACGCCAGGACCCCGTTTCCCAAAGGGAAATTGACCGCAACGAGGCCGTTTACCGCATCCAGCATAACCGCAATCCCTTCATCGACAATCCGGAACTCGCCGAGCACATCTGGGGCGCGAAGAGCAACGAACCCTTCCACGTGGAGGGGAGCGGGGACACCCCGCAGCCCACAGTCCGCACCATCTACGAGGCAAGCCTGACGAAGGGCAACCTCTCCGACTTCAGCTTCGAGAACACCGTGCTGCCGGAAACGCTCACTTACATTTGGCGTGTGGACTCCAAGTATGGCCTGACGGCATCGTCCTTCACCAACAACACCTGTTATGAGGCGGATGCCACCGCCATATCGCCCGTCATCGACCTTACCGGCTACAAGAGTGCCACGCTCAGCTACAGCCAGGCGGCAAACCACTTCAAGAGCAACGACAACTTCGAGAATATGACACAGCTCCTTGTGCGTGAAGAGAACGGCGAATGGCAAAGCGTAACACGTCCCGCCTCAGGTGTAGGATCCTCATGGACATTCTCGCCCAGCGGCGACATAGACCTCACGGCCATGGCCGGCAAGAAGATGCAGTTCGGTTATCGCTACACTTCCACCTCGGCCGTGGCCGGAACGTGGGAGATTGACAAAATTATCGTCAAAGGGGAGAAGAAGGACAGCGGCATCGGCGCCGTGGAGCTGCCGAAACTCGACTTCGACGCCTCTACGCCCGGGGAGCTCAGCATCTATAACCCCGGCGAGCACAGCTATTACATCTACGACACGGCCGGCTGCCTCGTCATGAGCGGCACGCTGCGCGGCGAAACCACCCTGACGCTTCCCCGCGGCCTCTACATAATAGCCACCGACGGCACCCGCCCCGCCAAAGCCCTCGTAAGATAAATATCGCGCGCAGATGATAAAACTCCCCCCAGCCGCAGCAAGAATTAGCTTTGGTTCTGTGAGCGCGTCTCAGCTCCCCTTACATGCGCCATATCCGTTACATCAGTAACATAAGAAACATAAATAATACCTCCAACGGAGTTGCCGGAACAGCGAAAGCTCTCCGCCAACTCCGTTTCCTTTGATAAAAGCTGTCTCGAAAAGCACGTGTTTTCAAAAATTATGCTTAACTTTGCAAACGGAAAATTTAATTTGTCGAAAACCTGACAATACCATGACCCGTCTAAAGGAAATAATCTGTACCGTAGGTGTTGACCTGGGAGGGACCAACACCCGCGTCGCCATAGTAGATGCCGAAGGGCGGATGCCGGCTTCGAGCAACTTCAACACGCGCGATTATCCGCGCCAACAAGACTTTGTAGAGCGTCTCGCCAAGGAGGTGGACGCCCTATTCAGAATATTGAAAGAAGAGGGCTATACCCTCCGTGTCAAAGGGATAGGCATCGGTGCACCGTGCGTGGACTCGCGCAAACGCAGCATCGAGGGCGCCACCAACCTGCCGTGGAAAGAGAGTTTCCCGTTAGGGCGCATGCTCGAGGAGGCCACCGGGCTGCCCGTGGCGATAGCCAACGACGCCAACGCCGCCGCCATCGGCGAGATGACTTACGGCGCCGCCCGCGGAATGACCGACTTCATAATGCTGACGCTCGGCACCGGGGTGGGGAGCGGCATAGTGTGCGACGGCCATCTGCTGAGCGGCAAGCGCGGCCTGGCCGGCGAACTCGGCCACGTCACCTTCCCCTTCGCATCCGACCGCCTCTGTGCCTGTGGCCGCAAAGGTTGCCTGCAGACCGTCTGCGCCTCCGGCGGAATGGTGCACACTGCCCTCGAACTCCTGGCCACCACCACCGACCCGTCGCCGCTGCGCCAGCCGGGTGGCAAACTCTCCGCCCGCGACATAGGGAAGGCCGTGATAGCCGGCGACCCGGTGGCCAAATGCGTTATGCGCATCACCGAAGAGGCTCTCGGCCGTGCCTGCGCCGAGTTCGTGGCCCTCACCGACCCGGAAGCCATCATCCTTTTCGGCGGCGTGGCAAACCCCGAGGAGATGGACGCCGAGCATATCCGCCAGGTGATGGACAACTACTCGCTGGCCATTTACCGGGGTCGCGTAAAGGTACTTTTCTCCACTCTGAAAGGGTCGCAGGCTGCGCTCCTCGGCGCCGCTTCCCTCCCGCTACATAATCCATAACCTGTAATAAATGAAACGATTACTGACAGCCATCCTGGCCGCCACGACCCTCACCGTCGCCATGGCAGCCCCCGTGGAACCGGACCGCGAATATAACTACGAACCTACGCCCGAAGTATTGCAGTCGCGGCGCGACTTCTCTGCCGACCGCTTCGGAATCTTCATCCATTGGGGCATTTACAGCATATTCGGCCAGGGGGAATGGTATCTCAACTACGGCCCGAACGCGCAGGAATACGCCAAAGCCGCGCGAGGCTTCTATCCCGCCGACTTCGATGCCGCCGAGTGGGTGGACGCCATCAAAGATTCCGGCGCGCGGTACATAACCATCACCTCGCGCCACCACGACGGATTCTCCATGTTCCACACCGCGCAGAGCGACTATAACATAGTGGACGGCACCCCGTTCAGGCGCGACATCCTGAAGGAACTCGCCGATGAGTGCCACAAGAAGAACCTCAGCCTGCATCTCTACTATTCGCATCTGGACTGGACGCGCCCGGACTATCCGCAGGGACGCACAGGCCACACCACCGGCCGTGACTCCACCGTCAACGACTGGGACAAATATTACCGCTTCATGAACGCCCAACTCACCGAGCTATTGACCAACTATGGTCCGATACGCGCCGTCTGGTTTGACGGCTGGTGGGACCACGACGAGGACAAAACTCCCTTCGACTGGCACCTGCGCGACCAGTACGCCATGATACACCGTCTCCAGCCCTCCTGCATGGTTGCCAACAACCATCACCAGACGCCGTATCCCGGCGAGGACATACAGATATTCGAGCGCGACCTTCCCGGCGAGAACACCGCCGGCCTCTCCGGCCAGGAGATAAGCCCACTCCCGCTCGAAACCTGCAACACAATGAACGGTATGTGGGGATATAAAGTGGTGGACACCAACTACAAGGACACGCCAACGCTCATCCGCTACCTCGTTAAAGCCGCCGGAATGGGAGCCAACCTCCTGCTCAACATAGGCCCGCAACCCAACGGCGAGCTGCCCGCCGCGGCGCTCGACCGCCTGCGCGAAATGGGCAAGTGGATGCGCGTCTACGGCGAGACCATATACGGTACCGAAGCCGGCCCCTTCGAGGCGCAGGATTGGGGAACCTCCACACGCAAGGGAAACAAGCTTTACGTCCATGTAACGGGCGCCCAGAATCCCGACATCCTGCTCCCCGCCCCGCTGAAAGTCAAGAAGGCCGTGCGTTTCGCAGACCGCACTCCGGTCAGGTATTCGCGCTCTAAAGAGGGCGTCACGCTCCATCTGGGGACGGTGCCCGACGACATCGACCACGTAATAGAGCTCGAGCTGAAGTGAAACCGCTGCTTGAAATCTGCGCCGGCGACATCGACAGCATCCGCGCGGCGGCAGAAGGTGGCGCCGACCGCATCGAACTCTGTTCCGCGCTTACGGAAGGGGGGCTGACCCCCTCCTATGGCCAACTCTGCGCCGCTCTTGAAAGCCCGGTTCCCGTAAACGTGCTCATACGCCCGCGCAGGGGAGATTTCCTTTACTCGCCGGGGGAGGTCGAGGTGATGTGCCGCGACATAGAGGAGGCTGTCAGCCTCGGTGCCAACGGTGTGGTCATAGGCGCCCTCACGGCGGAGGGTGACATCGACCTGCACGCCCTCGAGGCCATGCGCCGCGCCGCAGGTAACGCCCACGTCACTTTCCACCGCGCCTTCGACCTTTGCCGCGACCCCGAAACTGCCCTCCGGAAGATAATAGAGGCCGGTTGCGACACGCTCCTGACCTCCGGCCTCAAACCTGACGCCCTCTCCGGCGCTACCGAAATCCGCTGCCTGAAAGAATTGGCGCAAGGACGCATAGCCATAATGGCAGGGTGTGGCGTGACGCCCGCCAATGCCGCCGAAATAATAACTGCGGCCGCCCCCGATGCCCTGCACGGCACCGCCTCAATGACGGTGGAAAGCCCCATGCGCTTCCGCCGCGAAGAGGTGGGGATGGGCGCGCCGCAGGACGAATACCGCCGCAAGACCACTTCCGTAGAAACCGTAAGGGAACTGCGGAATATAATCGACAAAACAATCTGACAACCCAACCATGAACAAGAAGCTCATTTCCATAGCCTTACTCGCCGCAGGTTCGTTGGCCGCAGTAGCCGCGTTGCCGCTGCCCGAAAGCGTGCACAAGGATTTCAAGGCACGCCGCGCCGCCCTCGGCAAGAAGAAAAAACTCCTCGACGCCGCCACCGACAAGAAACTCACGGCCGACGAACGTGCCGCAATGGAGTTCCTTTACACATACATGACCGACCCCGACCTGGCCGGTTACTCCCCGGAGTTTTACCTCGAGAACGTGCGCTCCACGCTACGCGCCCGCGAGGAGATGCCGTGGGGTAAAACCGTTCCCGCCCGCGAGTTTCTGCATTTCGTGCTACCGCTGCGCGTCAACAACGAAGCCCTCGACATGGCGCGTCCGCAGTTCTATGCCGAGCTTCGCGACCGTGTGAAAGGGCTCTCCATGAAAGACGCCATCCTCGAAGTGAACCATTGGTGCCACGAGAAAGTGACCTATAAACCGAGCGACGGGCGCACCTCGTCGCCGCTGTCGACGGTGAGCCAGGCCATAGGTCGCTGCGGCGAGGAATCCACCTTCGCCGTGGCGGCGCTCCGCTCCGTGGGAATACCGGCGCGGCAGGTCTACACCCCGCGCTGGGCGCACACCGACGACAACCACGCCTGGGTGGAGGTCTGGGCCGACGGGGAGTGGCACTTCATCGGCGCCTGCGAGCCGGAACCTGTCCTTGACCTCGCGTGGTTCAACGCCCCCGCGGCACGCGGTATGCTCATGAGCACCAACGTCTTCGGTAAATACGACGGCCCGGAGGAGAAACTCCGCGAGGAATCCATCATTACTACCATTAACGTCACTGGGAACTACGCTCCTGTGAAGCGCGGCGAAGTCAAGGTTGTCGACCGTGACGGGAAGCCCGTGGAGGACGCCGCCGTGAGCTTCGGCATCTATAACTACGCGGAGTTCTATCCCGTGGCCGTACGGCGCACCGACGCCGCCGGAAACGCCTCCCTGACCACCGGAAAGGGGGACTGTATAGTCTGGGCCAGCGACGGCGAGAACTACGGCATAGGGCAGCTTAAAGGCACCGCCACGGAGCCGCTGACCGTCATCCTCGACCGCAATGCCGACACGCCCGGCGAGCTGACCTTCGACATAACGCCGCCGCCGGCACGCGCCGCCACGGTTACCGTCACCGACGCGCAGCGCGCCGAGAACAACCGCCGCTTCGCACAAGAGGATTCCATCCGCAACGTTTACACCGCAACTTTCGCGACGCCCGAATCGGCCGCCGCGCTGGCACGCGAACTTGACCTGGACGCCGACCGCCTCACACGCATTATGCTCGACTCGCGCGGCAACCACGCCGCCCTGGCAGAGATGTTCCGTTCGCTCGAACCGCGCGAAAGGGGAATAGCCCTCCGTCTGCTCGAAAACGTCACCGAGAAAGACTGCCGCGACATTCCCGCCGAAGTCGTTGTCTCGAATGCCTCTGAGTTCGCTCCCTCCGGTGTTTATCCGCTTGATTTGCAGTACTCGTATTTGCTGAACCCGCGCATCTCCACCGAGCGGTTGCAGAGTTTCAAGGAACCGTTCCGCAAGTGGTTGCCTGAAAAGAAGCACGGCGCCTTCCGGGAGAACCCGGCGGCCCTTGCCGAATGGATAGACAAAAAAGTGCCCACCGACACGCGCTGGAACCCGCTCGGGCTGCTTATGGACCCGTTGGCTGCCGCCAATCTGGAACGCTCGGACGCGCGCTCCAAGAAGGTGCTCTTCGTGGCTGCCGCACGCAGCCTGGGCATCCCCGCGCGCATCGACCCCGTGCGCGGCGAGGCTCAATATTACGAAACCGAGGGCATCGAGCTTCCGGGTTACATAGTCGGGGGCGACTGGCACGACGTGCTCCGCGCCGAAGCACCGGAAGCCGGAGGTGCCGTCCCCAAGGGGAAACTGCAACTTACATACACCCCGCAGCCGTTCCTCAAAGACCCGAAATATTACACCAACTTCACCCTCTCTCGCATAGTGGACGGCTGGCCGCAACTGCTCGAATATCCCGAAAACGGCACAGCCTCATGGCTCTTCGGCGACCCCGCCGAGGTTGACGCCGGCAGCTATATGCTCGTCACCGGACAGCGTCTCGCCGACGGCGGTGTGCTCGCCGACGTGAAGTTCTTCAACGTCCGGGAAGGGGAGACCACCACGCTGCCGCTCACCATCCGCGAGGACGACAGCGCAGTCTCCGTCATCGGCTCGCTCAACGCCGAAGACCTCTACCGCGACCTCGCAACAGGCACCGACAAAAGCATCCTCTCGACCACCGGACGCGGCTACTATGTACTCGGGATACTAAGGAACGGCCACGAACCCTCCGTGCATACCCTCAATGACATCTCGTTGTTGCAGAAGGAGTTGTCGGCACGCGGCGAGAAGATACTGCTCCTCTTCGGCGAAGGGGAAGGCAGCGCTTTCAATCCGGCTCAATATCCCAATCTCCCCTCTAACGTGGTGATAGGGGAGGACCTCGGCGGCAAGATAAAGGATGAAATAATCGGCTCGCTCAACCTCCAGGGCGGAGACCTGCCCATCTTCGTAATCGCCGACACCTTCAACCGCATAGTCTTCGTGTCGCAAGGCTACACCATAGGTCTCGGCGACCGTCTGCTCCGCACCCTTCAGAAGATAGAATGACACTTTAGACAGCAGATATATGCGCGGCGCATTATTCCGTATGAAGGGAATTTGCGCCGCGTGTCAACCTTTGGGATGAAGTCGGCGTTATTAAAGAAAAAACAACTATGAAAACAAGCAAGATTATCACCGTCACGCTGGCGATTTAAATGGCAGTCCCCGCTGTGACACCACTGCCCGCCTCCGCCGAACCGCAGGTTTTCATGGGCGTGGCAGGAGAAAACGGATATATGGTAATGGGTTCGGACGGCCGAGTGCATTATACAATCTCGAACGATGGCAGACCCTATTATTATTACGGCTATTGCCGTCATCATCACCGTCATCACCGTTGCCGTTATGTGCCGAGGCCAAGGCACCACAAGCCGAAACCACCCAAACACAAACATAAAAAACACAAAAAAGACCGCGGCAAACACCGCGGGCACCACGACCGCCGTCACCACCATCACGACGATTGACCCCGGTCAAGAATCAGGGAAAAGATTAAACCATAAGTCGGAAGCCTA
>DKVK01000105.1 GCA_002491165.1 Porphyromonadaceae bacterium UBA7180 | reverse complement strand
CCTTCATTTTGATACACCCTCTTTCTGATACATAAATCAGTTTGTTAGCAATTTTTAAGGGTATTAACAAGAGGGGTTCGGTTTTTTTTCGTAATTTTGCAGATTGATATGTACTGAGCTGACGGATTTCGCTGCGCCTTAAACGTTATATTGGCGCACCCGGTTCCTTTCCGGCGGATTTCGCTGTGTTTCATGCGCTTTCCCGGCGCATTTCATTCCGCAGCGAAAACGCTCCTCCAGCGAAATAGAGAACACCAGGCTGACGGATTCGGGGCAATTCCGGCTCTTTATCGAAGTTAAAACAAGTATATTATGAAAATCGCTATTGTTGGATACGGCCGCATGGGCCATATTATTGAAGAAGTAGCCCGCCAGCGCGGGCATGAGATAGCCTGCACCATCGACCAGGGCGAGGAGGAGAAGTTCTCGTCGCCGGAGTTCCTTGGTGCCGACGCCGCCATCGAGTTTTCCGTTCCCCAGGCTGCTGTCGGCAACCTGAAGCACTGCATCGGTGCCAAGGTGCCGGTAGTGTGCGGCACCACCGGATGGCTGCAATACCTGCCGGAAATCGCCGACATGTGTCTGGCCGAGGGCGGACGCCTCATCCACGCCACTAACTTCTCTATAGGCGTGAACCTTTTCTGGGCTTTCAACCGTTACATGGCGCAGGTTTTCTCTAAATTCCCGGAGTATAAGCCCTCCCTTTCCGAGATACACCACGTCCATAAGCTGGATCATCCGTCGGGCACCGCCATCACCACGGCCGAGATGACCGTTGGCGCCGACACGCTGCTGAAAAGCTGGCGGGAAACCGACGCCGAAGTGGCCTCGGACGTACTGGCGGTCCACTGCGAGCGCCGCGGCGAAGTGCCGGGAATCCACTCCATGATGTGGGACAGCGCCGACGACTTCATCGAGCTGACACACAGCGCCAAGTCGCGCCGCGGTTTCGCCGAGGGTGCCGTGCTGAGCGCCGAGTGGCTCGTGAAGCAGAACCCCGCCATGTACGGCATCTCCGATATGCTCGCCGACATCACACATACCGCCGGAATCTTTAAGTAAGTTGACCATCTCTATTGAACAATGAAAGAGGATACTAAGACTCCCGGAGCCAATGGCAACGGCGCTCCGGAACAGGACAAAATAGAACTTGAAGGACAAGGATTTATGGCGGATTTCCGCCGCCGCATCCGCGAAGTGAAGACACTGCGGTGGATTCGCTTCATCGTGGTGTCGATACTCTTCTGCCTGTGGGTAGTGTGGATGGGCAACGCGTGGCTGGGGCTCTTCTGGCTCCTGCTGCTCGACATATACATCACCGCCTACATCCCCTGGACATGGTGGAGAAAGAGCAACAACCGTGTGGTCCGCACCGTCATGAGTTGGGTGGACGCCATCGTCTACGCACTGGTGCTCGTCTATTTCATCTTCATCTTCCTGGGGCAGCAGTACAACATCCCCTCTTCGTCGCTCGAAAAATCGCTGCTCGTGGGCGACTATCTGTGGGTCAACAAATTCGTCTACGGCCCGCGCGTGCCGCAGACGCCGCTCCACTTCCCGCTGGCGCAGCACACCCTGCCGATGGGCCTTGGCAAGAGCTACATCGAAAACCCGCAGCTCAGCTACCACCGCCTCCCCGGCCTGCGCTCCATCGACCGCGGCGACATCGTGGTCTTCAACTATCCGCAGGGCGACACAGTCTGCCTTAAGATACAGAACCCGGATTACTACCAGATAATCAACGAATTGAAAAACAGCGGCGTGGAGAATCCGCGCGAATACATCCGCCGGCATCCGGAGCAGTTCGGCGAGGTGATATGGCGTCCCGTCGACCGCCGCGAAAACTATGTGAAGCGTGCAATAGGCCTTCCCGGCGAACGACTCAAGATAGCCGACGATGTAATCTACATCGATGGCCGACCGATAAAGAACGCCCCTGACGTGCAGTTCAACTACATAGTCTACGTGAAGCGCCCCATCGCCGACAGCAAGTTGCAGGAACTTGGCGTACGCCTCGACGACCGTGGCAACGGCCCGCTCAAGGACTTCAACGGCAAACTCTATTACAACATACCGCTGACACAGACGATGCTCGACGAAGTGAAGAAATGGCCGGAACTCAGCGGCGCCCCCGTACGCGAATCCAAATCCGGGATGTATGACCTCGGCGGTGTCTTCCCGCTCGGCTCCGGCTACTCCTGGACACGCGACAACATGGGCACGATATGGATTCCCCGCCGCGGCTCCACCATACACCTCACCCGCGCAAACCTCCCCATCTACGAGCGCGCCATCCGCACCTACGAAGGCAACAAGCTCGAAGTCAAGGACGGGAAAATCTATATCAACGACAAGCAGACCGACTACTATACCTTCAAGATGGACTACTACTGGATGATGGGTGACAATCGCGACCGGTCGCTCGACTCCCGCTATTGGGGACTCGTGCCCGAAGACCACATCGTGGGCTCGCCGGCATTCGTAGTCTTCTCCGTTGACGACGAGAAGGGACTCTTCGGCGGCGGAATGCGCTGGAACCGCATCCTTTCCTCCGGAAACCCCGGCAAACACGTGGTCAACCCGGAGGCGAAATGATAAGTTATCTGCCCACGCTACGTCAGTGCGCACAGCTCGCCGCGGGAGCCGTCCCCGACGCCCCCCCGAAGGGACGCTACAACCGCGCGACGCTATGCGGCGCCGACGGGCGTGAGCTGCAACTTACCATCCCCGTCACGGGCGGAATCAACGCCGTCAAGTACGGCGACCCGCACTCATGGCACTGCGCCGACGACAAAAAATGGCGTCACCGCCATCTCGGCGCCATCAACGCCGCATACGGCCGCACCCCCTTCTTCCAACATCTCTTCCCGGAAATCGAAGCCGTAATAACGGACACTTCGGAAAACTCGGTAGAAGTGCTCAACGCCCGGCTCTACGGCGCCATGGAAGAGTTCATGCAGCTGCGCCGGCTCATGCCGCAGCTGGCGACAGGAAACGTTGAAACTCACCGCAAGGTAGCCGCCGAACTGTTCGACGCCATCCCCGCTCCGCCGCAAGGCGTCTCGGCGCTGCACTACATTTTTCACCTCGGGCCCGAGGCTGCCATTTGCGCTCTCGCTCCTCTCTTAAACTACACCAAAACGCAATGAAAAAGATTAGAAAACTATTACTTACCATCACACTGCTGCTCGCCGCCACCATCCCCGCATTGGCCGACGAGCTGCCAGACTATGCCGTGCCTGTAAAAGCATACCGCGGATACTCCTGGTTCATAGACGAATACGGCGACCGCCGCGTGATGACCTTCATACGCGACGTCTACGTATATCCTCCCATGAAATTCACCAACAAGAAGCAGGAGGAATTCTACTGGCGCACGGTGCGCGACGTGCGCAAGACCCTACCATTCGCCAAACTCGCCTACCAGACACTCTGCGAGACTTACGAATACATACAGACCATCCCTGACAAAAAAGAGCGTGAAGCACACCTCAAGCGCCTGGAACACGACATCTTCGAGCAATACAAACCCATAGTTAAGAAGATGACAAAAGGGCAGGGGAAGATGATGCTAAAGCTCATAAACCGCGAGACTGCGCAAAGTTCCTTCAACATAGTGAAAGCCTTTCTGGGCACATTCCGCGCCGGCTTCTGGCAGACCTTCGGCCGCTTCTTCGGCCTCAACATGAAAGTAGGCTTCGACCCCGTCCACAACAAGGAAGACGCCGTGATAGACCGAGTAGCCAACCTAATAGAGCAAGGCGCCCTCTGACCGCGCACCATTTTATAAATCTTATAAGTGATATGAGGCTTAAAATTTTATAAGATACTATCGGAAGTTTTTGTAGGGACGGATGTTTTTTTGAAATAACAGAGTCGAAATTTGCAGGACTCAAAAAATATCTGTAACTTTGCGGCGAGAAAGAGTGCGGGCGCATAAACGCCCTTGGAATCCGGTGAAAATCCGGAACAGTACCCGCTGCTGTAAGTTCTGTATAAACTCTCAAATCATGCCACTGGCTGTTCGACAGTCGGGAAGGCTTGAGGGTTGGAACAAGTCAGAAGACCCACCCATTCTCTGAATTTTGTACCTGCGGGACCACAGGATTACACCATTAACCGACTATGCCATCCGGCACAGCCATTCGTAAAGTTTTTTATGAAGTAGTATATGGTCCCGATGCGTGATTTTCGCACCGGGATTTTTTTCTTAGGTTTCGCAGTCTCAACCTAAAAACTATAACTTTTATCTATAATCTCATCACAATGAAGCAAATTCTACCATGTGCTCTTTTCATGAGCGCAATCTGCGCCTTCGCGCAGTCTGAAAACTATGAACTCCGCGTCCTTACCTTCGAAGACCAAGACTACTGCGGAGGTACCAATTTCTCCGGGGGTAACGATTGGAGTTCCCTTATCGACGACCCCCAGTATGGCGGCAAGTTGCTCTACGGACAAAGTGGCATGGGCTTCAACAGCCTCGAAGAAGCTTATAAATGGACCGACACAAACAACACATGGCTTTACAGCTGTCTTTCCGAGGGCTACGGCTCCTGGTGCTATTGGAGCGGCGGCCACGCCATTTCCAACTATGGCTCCAAAACTATCGACGCTTATGGAGACTACCTGCATCAGCTGACTGTCTACAATCACAACGGTACGGATGACGTTTCCCGCACTGGCAACGGCCACAACGGTTCCGACAACTTCGCCGTACAGTTCGGATATTCCGACAACAGCGGATTCGGCCTCGGGGAAGACGCCCTCCCCTTTCTGGAATTCGCCGACAATGAGGCCCGGGTGATTGATCACATGTGGGTGACCCTCAACACCTATGCCCTCAACTGCTATGTCTCCGGCAACGATCTGACGGCCAAAATCGGTCCCGACGACTGGGTAAAAATTGTCGCTACCGGCTATAAAAACGATGCGAAAGTTGGCACCGTAGAGCTCTACACCTGCAACGGACCCGAACACATCGTGACCGACTGGACCAAGTTTGACCTCTCCAGCCTCGGCGAAGTAAACAAGGTGACATTCAACATCACCGGTTCTTCCGACAATGGCTACGGTTTCTCCCAGCCCGCCTACTTCTGTTACGATGATGTGGCTGTCCGCTTCCCCATTTCCGGTAGCGAAACAGGTGTGGACGATATCTGTACTAAAGAAGCCGACGACGTATACTACGACCTGCAGGGACGCAGCGTCATCAATCCTTCCAACGGCATCTATATCCACGCCGGTAGGAAGGTTATTATCCGCAAGTAAACTCCAATTCCGTAGGCGGCACATTATCCTCTGACTTCTTACGGCATTTTTATATAGGTCATTGAAAGGTGGGCGTGCAGGATTAAGTATCGCAGAACGCCCTCCTTTCATTTTTACACCGTTCAACCGTGGCGAATACCCGCCCCAATAATTTCGCAGTCGCTGATTTCTGATTCGGTAAGGGTGATTTTTTTTGGCGAGAGATTTGGCGGGGTCGGGGAAAGGTTGTATCTTTGTGGGGATGAAACGTTTCTGGCTCACTCTCTGGATGTTTGCGGCTACCGTGATTCTCGCGCTGGCCAACTGGCCGGTGCCCGCCGCCGACGGCCGCACACAGTTCCCTACCACAGGAGTATTGCGTATCCCCGTTGTTTTGGTGGATTTCGCCGACATGCGGTTCCCGTGGGATTACCAGAGCCGGGTGAACATGGCGCTCAACGGCTATCCGGGGGATTTCCCGGGCGCCGACGAGTTTACCGCCGCGCAGTATTTCAAGACGTGCTCGGGCGGACGGCTCGATGTCCGCTTCGAGGTGGCGCACATCACGCTGCCGAAGGTTTCATCTTATTTCGACAAGGGGGGCAACCGCCTTTTGGGCGAGTTCCTGGAGCTTGCCGCCGCCAAGGACCCGGCACTCGACTTCGCACGCTTTGACGCCGACCAGGACGGAATGCTCGACACCGTTATCTTCATCTATGCCGGAGAGTCGCGCACAAATACGGATTACTGGTTCGCCGACTGGAGCCATCACGTAGATTACACGACGCTGATGGAGCGTGTGGATTGCGGGCCGATAAGCCTTCACGGCAAGCTGCTGGACCGCTGTGCGCTGATTCCCCAGCAGTTTACCGACGGCAGCCCCGTAGGCATCGTCGGCCCGGTTTGCCACGAGGTGTGCCATGTGCTCGGCGTTCCCGACATGGCTACGCTTTCCCCCACCATCCCTTCGCGCACACCGGGGGTATGGTCGGTCATGGACACCGGTTGCCTCAACGCAGGCGGTCATTGTCCGCCGCTCATGTCGGCCTACGAACGGTGGTATTGCCGCTGGCTGGAGCCGGAGGATATTTCCCTTTCCGACGAGCCTCAACGGCTTGTGTTGCCCTCGGCCGGAACGGAGCGTAACCGCGTGCTGCGTCTGGAATTCCCGATAGAAAAAGACACAATCAGCGAGAATCCGCAACGGGAATACCTGCTGTTGGAGAGCCGCACGCAGCAGGGGTGGGACCGCGAGTTGCCCGGCGAGGGACTGCTCGTGTGGCACGTGCTTTACAACCAGTCGTCGTGGGAATATAATGTGGTGAACACTTACGGCAATTCACGCGTCAGTCCGGCGTATTCCGACGTCGGCAACTGCGATGTGCTGTGGCCTTCGGAGCGCGGAATTTCATGGTATCTGCCGGAAATGAGCGACGAGCTGTTGCCGCGCCTGAAGTACAGGGAACCGTTCCATCCCGTACTCACCGACGTGCGTTATGACGCCCTGCGCCGCGAGGCCACGGCCATACTTTCCACCGCTTGCGAACGCCCGGAAATACCGGTAAGGCTCAACGAAGCTTTGATAACCGGGCATAGGCAGGTTACCGTATCATGGCAGCCATGCGAGGCCGACACGGTGTTTGTCAGCATCTGGGCTGAGCAAAATTCGGGAAAACCGCGCTATGTGGACGGCTGTTGCAACGAAGTTCACACCGCCGCCGGCGACACGCTCCGCGTCCTTAAAGTGCCGGAAGATTTATGGGAGGCGGAACATTACGTTTCGGTGACGCCGGTGCGCCGTTTGCCGGCCGAAGGGGACACCCTGCGCTTCATCCCCAAGGAACTGAATTACGCTTCCTCGATAGAAGACATCGCACTCCCCGCTGACGCCATTCCGCAATACTACACCATAACGGGCCTGCCGCTACGTGAGCGCCCGACAGAACCGGGCCTTTACCTGCGACGCACCGGCCGCCGTACCGAGAAAATCTTCATACGCTAATCACCACACCCTAAAGTCATTAAAATCCTTAACGACGCGGCCGCCGCGCTCAATTCTTTTTGGGCGTGGGACGGAAGAATCTTATACGCTTGACTATATGGCAGAGGCAGAGGATTATCATCATGAATCCGAGCTTACCGTGCACGGCGCCGATCGAGGAGTGCGTGAATGAGCCGAGCCAATGCCCCGTAGCGATGACGGCGGTAACAAGCGTGAGTAGCGTTATCCACCAGAGAATGCGCGTCACAGGGCTTTTAAGCTTGTGGAAGCGTGAAAACCAGTTGCTTGCACCGAAAATGCCAGAAGCCGAGCGCCATGAAAAACGTACCGACCACTATGTGAATCCACACCCAATCCACACTACTGCTGCCGGTAGCCTCCAGCTGAATCCCGGACGCCAGAATAAACGCTGTAAACACCAGCAGAGTCCAATCGCAAACCTTAAATTTAATTTGGAAAAGTGGAAAAATATTTGTAATTTTGTGAATTGTAAGTTTTTAACTTTAATGCCATGGAAGAGAAGAAGGTGCGGCAGCGCGCCAAAAGCAAGAAACTGAGAGTCACTTTCCCGGACGGGAGGGTAATCTGTTATCCGCGCGCGGTGGACACCTTCGTGGCTGTGCTTCGCGAAATAGGATCCGAACGATTCCCCGAAATAACGCTCGAAATGAGCCATCTCCCGCTGCTATCGCGCGAAATTTATCCGGAGTTCAAGAATTGGATGAAGCCGGTATGCGATGGCTGGTACGTCAACAACCAGTCTTCCAACGACCAGAAATACATGCAGTTGCGCTCCATCGGCAAGTCGCTCGACCTCGGCCTTACGGTGGAGTTGGGCGAGGATTTCGAGCCGCAACAGAATCCAGGGAAAGAAAGGACGCGCAAGAGTAAATCGAAACTATCGGTGCGGCTCGGCGAGGCCGACGAATGGCTCTGCGGCGCCAATATGCAGGAAACTTTCATCATGGTAATCAAGGAGATAGGTATCGACGAGGTAATGAAGCGTAACATCGGTTCCGGTGGGCGCGACCTCATAACACGTTACCGGCAATCGGCGGCGCAAGTCGAGATAGCAGACAACCGCTGGCTGAACGTCCCGGGCACCACGCGTGACAAGCTCAAGCTACTGAAAGTGATTGCTTCACACCTCCGCCTCAAAATAGAAGCGAAGCTTGAATAACGCTTCCGCCTCCTCCCCTTGGCTTAAAACATACTTTCCCAAAATACCGTTATCACTGGTAGAACCCTCGCTACCCGGCAACGGCGCAACGGCAATTATCCCAAGAAATGGCAAAAAAATTCGGCACTACATGGTGGGGGGAGCAGTGGCTCAACTCGCTGTCGCATATAGACTACAGCAACCGGCTTCCGCGCGGCGTCCGCTATGCGCGCAACGGATCGGTGCAGAGTATCGAGATAGACAACGGCACGATAGAGGCATACGTTGCCGGCTCGCAACGCATACCCTACAGTGTGACTATCGGGGTGCAACAGTTCGACAAAAAGAAGGTCAAGGCTTTCGTGGACCATCTTGTGGAGCACCCCCTGCTGCTGGCGTCGCTGATGCAGCGGCGGCTTGACCCGGGTGTACTGAA
This sequence comes from Porphyromonadaceae bacterium UBA7180, assembly GCA_002491165.1. Taxonomy (GTDB): domain Bacteria; phylum Bacteroidota; class Bacteroidia; order Bacteroidales; family Muribaculaceae; genus Lepagella. Next base: position 3,341 of record DKVK01000105.1, on the reverse strand, counting down.
AATCGCAGAAGACTCGGGGCTGAAGGTATTCCCCTCTTCTTGGAAAGACTTGCAGATGCATTGCAGCTGCCCCGACTGGGCCGTGCCGTGCAAACACATCGCCGCCGTGATTTATAAGGTGAGCGAGGAGATTGACAACAATCCGTTCCTCGTTTTCAGCCTCCACGGGATGGATCTTTTGGGCGAACTGAAGAAGCGCGGACTGCTCTCCGACAAGGCAGCCGGCAATCTTGACCCGATGCCTGTGGAACAACTGTTGCACTTCACGAAAGAGAAACGCGCCGAGGCGGAATGGAAAACGCCCGATACCGACTTTTCCACGCTGCCAGATACGGGAGGCGACCTCCTGGAACTCTTGCCCGATAATCCCTCCTTCTCGCTTGACGGCGATTTCAAAAAGATTTACACCAAATGCATGGGGACATTGTCCCGTGCCATGACGAGGATCCTCTCCGATTCCTTTGCCGCCGATGAAGGACTGGAGGTTTTCGAGCCGGGCTGCGAGGTTGCGTTCTCGCTCGGCGCAGAGTGCGACACGGAGACGGTGCTGCTTGATGTGGCGGGGAAAACGACGCGGTTGCCGTTCGCGGAGTTTGCCACGCGGTTGGGGATGCTGACGCCGGTGGCCTACGTCACGGCTCAACCGTGGGTTCCCGCCATGCACAAACTGTGGCTGCTGGCCGCAAACCTGGTGCGCCGCAAACTCATAGTGCCGCGCATCGTGAAGCTGAAGAAGGGTTACCGCATAATCTGGGAACCGGCCATGCTACATCCCGACGTGCGTGGCGCGGTGGAGAAAACCGTGGCCTGCATACCCGATGTCGTGGAGGCAAAAAGGAAGGGAGTGCTCCGCGACAGCGGTTACTGGCTGCTGTGCGCGATGCTCGGCGCCCTGGTGGCTTCGGCCATGAAGCTGCGCGGCATCGGCGATCTGCTGTTCGATTTCTTCTTCCTTAACCGCGTGGAACTATTCTCCGGCCTGGGGCAACGTGGCGTGCCCGGCGGCATAAAGGTATGGACCGACCGGCTTTTCATGCTTGCCGGCACCGGCGAACTTACGCTGTGTGTGGAGGAATGCGACACCGGATTCGAAGTGACGCTGCTTGTGGCCGCCGGCGAGGCGAAAGGTGAACTCGCCCGGCGTATGCCGCTCGCCTGGTTCATGGCCGACCCTTCGGTGGCCGACCGGCGTCTCGAAGTGATGACGCACCTTTCGGCTCTCACTGACTATATGCCGGAGATGCGGGAATATATCCTCTCTGGCGGCGTCCGCCCAATGAGGTTCACCACGAAGACTTTCGTGCCTTTCCTCTTCAAGACACTGCCGCTGATGCGCCTCCTCGGCGTGGATGTGGCGCTCCCGAAATCGCTCCACGAGCTTGTATCGCCGAAACTGGCGGTGAAAATCGGCACCAAAACCGATGCCGGAAAGAGTTTCATTCGCCTCGACGAGTTACTTGAGTTCGACTGGCGCATTTCGCTGGGCGACGAGTTTGTGAGCGTCGAAGAATTCGACACGATGATGAAACACGCCGGCGAACTTATAAAATTCAAGGGGCGCTACGTCTATCCCACACCCGAAGAACTTGAAAAGCTGCGTAAAGCACTTGCCAAAGGCTACGGTCTCACTCCGGTGGAGATGCTGGCGGCGGCGCTTTCGGAAAGCTACCGCGACGCGCCGGTGGAAGTCACCGCGGCGTGCAGCCGGCTGCTCAAAGAGATGCGCCGGCAGCCGTCGCTCCCCGTGCCCGAAGGGTTGCAAGCCTCGCTGCGTCCTTACCAAAAGCGCGGTTACGAATGGATGATGCACAACCTCAAGCTGGGCTTCGGCGCCGTGATAGCCGATGATATGGGTCTCGGGAAGACGCTCCAGGTAATTGCCGTGCTGCTCGCACTCAAGGAGAGCGGCCGCCTGGAGAGCGGCAAGGCGCTGATAGTGGTACCGGCCGGTCTGCTTGGCAACTGGCAGAAGGAATGCCTGAGGTTCGCGCCCGCACTCGCGACGACCGTCTACCACGGCCCGACACGCGAAACCGACAGCTTTGACGCCGACGTCATGCTCACCTCCTACGCCGTGATGCGCACCGACCGCGACAAGTTGAAAAAACTGAAGTGGGAAGTGCTCGTCGTGGACGAGGCACAGAACATCAAGAACACCGCCGCGGCGCAGACCAAGGCCGTGAACTCGCTCCCGGCACGCTGGCGAATAGCCATGAGCGGCACGCCGGTGGAAAACCGCCTGTCCGAGTTCTGGAGCATCATGAACTTCGCCAACAAGGGAATGCTGGGAACACTCAAAGAGTTCAATACCACTTACGGACGCCCCATACAGACCGAGGGAGACCGCGCCGCCGCCGAGCGTCTGAAAGCCACCACCGCACCCTTCATGCTGCGCCGCCTCAAATCTGACAAAAGCATCATCGCCGATCTCCCCGACAAGGTGGAACGCGACGAATATGCCACGCTGACGCCGCAACAGACTGCGCTCTACCAGAAAGCCCTCGATGAGGCCATGCGGCAGATAGAGGGGATACAGGGCGACGACCATGCATCGCTCTTCCGCCGTGAGGGGCTCGTTCTACAGATGATACTGGCCCTAAAGCAGATATGCAACCACCCGGCGCAGTTCCTTAAAACACGCCAGGCCGACGCCGAGCTCTCCGGAAAAGCAATGCTCCTGCTCGACCTGGTGCGCGGAATAGTAGACAGTGGCGAGAAAGTGCTCATTTTCACGCAGTTCAAAGAGATGGGACGCCTCATCGAGAAACTACTGGCCAAGGCCGACATCCCCTCGATGTTCTACCACGGCGGAACATCGCTGAAGAAACGGGAAGAGATGGTGGAGCGGTTCCAGAACGTCCGCTCCGACCAGGTGTTCATCCTTTCGCTAAAAGCCGCCGGCACAGGACTCAACCTCACCGCCGCCACCAATGTGATACACTACGACCTTTGGTGGAACCCGGCCGTCGAGGCACAGGCCACCGACCGCGCATACCGCATCGGGCAGCACCGAAACGTGCAGGTGTACCGCTTCATAACGCGCGACACCTTCGAGGAACGCATCAACGACATGATACAGCAAAAGAAGGAACTTGCCGACCTCACGGTAGGCACCGATGAAAAATGGCTGGCACGCATGTCCGATACCGAACTCCGCAACCTCTTCACCCTCACCACCTCCAATAAGTGATAGAACGAGCAGAGGGATGCTGAAGCTGATGCCGCGAATATGGAACGCAGGCCTCCCGGCCTGCGTAAAGTGCTGAACATGGAGAGGGAACCTCCCTCATCTGCTGCCATCAATGCAATAGACCATTTTTAATCCATAAGTCGGAAGCCTA
>DKVK01000041.1:59058-83330 GCA_002491165.1 Porphyromonadaceae bacterium UBA7180 | reverse complement strand
CACGGAACTACGCCGCTGCCCCAAAAATTCTTTTTAAGGCCTGGATTCTTCAATTTCGCGGAACAAGAATTACTCTTTTTCGACCGCATAAGGCAGCCTTCATTACACTCTGTCAATCGCGAAAACCGGCGAGCGGCATCGTGGTTTTCGAGTTTTTTTGGTAATGTCGGAGAATTTTAGTAATTTTGAACTCTAATTTGCATTATGGAACTTTCAGAAGACATTACCAATCTCATTGGCAACGACAATACGCATCAGTTGTCGGGTATGTTTCGCGACTGGTATCTTCAGTATGCCAGCTACGTTATACTGGAGCGTTCGGTGCCCAATATCGACGACGGTCTGAAGCCGGTGCAGCGCCGCATCCTCCACTCCATGCAGACCCTCGACGACGGCCGATACAACAAGGTAGCCAACATCGTGGGCAACACCATGCAGTACCATCCCCACGGCGACGCCTCGATCGGCGACGCCCTGGTGCAGTTGGGACAGAAGGAGCTGCTCATCGACACGCAGGGTAACTGGGGAAACATACTGACGGGCGACAGCGCCGCCGCCCCGCGATACATAGAAGGACGCCTCTCGGAGTTCGCCCTCGAGACGGTGTTCAACCCCAAGATAACGGACTGGGGTGTCTCCTACGACGGACGCAAGCGCGAGCCGCTCACGCTCCCTGTAAAGTTCCCGTTGCTCCTGGCGCAGGGCGTCGAGGGCATCGCCGTGGCGCTCACCTCCAAGATTCTGCCGCATAATTTCAACGAACTGCTCGACGCCGCCGTGGCCTATCTTCGCGGCGAGGAATTCACGCTATACCCCGACTTCCAGACCGGCGGCTATGTGGATGTCTCCAAGTACAACGACGGGCGACGCGGGGGCAGTGTAAAAGTGCGTGCACGCATCGAGAAAATCGACTCCAAGACTCTGGCTATCACCGAGTTGCCCTTCTCAAAAAACACTTCCACGCTGATTTCCTCCATACTCGGTGCCATGGAGAAGGGAAAAATCAAAATCAAGCGCGTGGACAACAACACGTCGGCCACGGCCGAAATCCTCATCCACCTGGCGCCCGGCACCTCGTCGGACAAGGCCATCGACGCGCTCTACGCCTTCACCGACTGCGAGGTGAGCATATCCCCCAACGGTTGCGTCATCGACAACAAGATGCCGAAGTTCCTTAGCGTCACCGAGTTGCTGCAACACAGCGTAGACCGCACGCGCCATCTGCTGGCCAGCGAGATAGAGATAGAACTGGCCGAACTGCGCGAGAAACTGCACTTCGCCTCGCTGGAGAAAATCTTCATCTCCGAGCGCATGTACAAGGACCGCCAGTACGAGGAAGGCGCCTCGCCGGAAGAAATCTTCAAACACCTGCGCTCCCGCTTCGAGCCGTGGGCCGAAAACCTCGTCCGTCCCATCACCGACGAAGACCTGCAGCGCCTCGAGGAACTCCCCATGAAGCGCATCCACAAGTACAACGCCGACAAGGCCGAGGAAGACATGGCACGCATACGCAAGAAAATCGAGGAGCTGGAATACGACCTTGCCCACATGGTGGACACCACCATCCGCTGGTACACCCATCTCAAGGAGAAATACGGCGCGCACTTCCCTCGGCGCACCGTCATCCGCGGCTTCGACAGCATCGAGGCCGCCAAGGTGGCGGAAGCCAACAAGCACCTTTACCTCGACAAGAAGGGGGGCTTCGTCGGCACCGGCCTCAAGGACGCCGAGGAGCAGTTCCTCTGCTCCGACCTCGATGACATCCTCATTGTCTACAACGACGGCAAATATAAGATTACGCGCGTGCAGGAGAAGTTCTATGCGGGCAAGAACATACGCTACGTCGGCCTCTTCAAGCGCGGCGACAAGCGCACGGTCTACAACGTCATCTACCGCAACGGCAAGGAGGGCTACTACTACAAGAAGCGCTTCATGATAACGTCACTGACGCGCGACCGCGAATATGACATCACCAAAGGCGCCCCAGGCTCCAAGCTCATGTACTTCTCGGCCAACCCCAACGGAGAGACCGACGTGGTGAAAGCCGTCATCGACGACCGCATTCCGGTGGTAGGGCGCCGTCCGCGCCAGAAGGACGTTGTGGTGGATTTCGCAGACCTCGACATCAAGGGTAAGGAGGCGCTGGGCAACATCGTCACCAAAAACCGCGTTTCCGAAGTTCGCTTCATGCACAAGGGCGCCAGCACGCTGGGGGGCCGCGAGGTGTGGTTCGACCGCGACGTGCTCCGCCTCAACTACGACGGCCGCGGCGAAAGCATCGGCGAGTTCCAGGGCAACGACCTCGTGCTTGTCACTACCAAAGGGGGCGAGTTTTACACCACCTCGTACTCCGACACCAACCACTATGACGACGATGTGGAACGCATCGAGAAGTTCGACCCCGAGAAGGTGTGGACACTGGCGCTCCACGACGCCGGACAAGGTTTCCCTTACCTCAAGCGCTTCACCTTCGAGCCGTCGGCGCGCCGCCAGCGCTTCGCCGGCAGCGACGAGCGCTCGCAAGTCATACTCATGACCGACACCCCGTTCCCGCGCTTCGAGGTGAAATTCGGCGGCGCCGACGCCATCCGCGAACCGCTCGTCATCGAGGCCGAAGACTTCATTGCAGTAAAGAGCTTCAAAGCCAAAGGCAAACGTATAACCAATTTCAAAATAGAAGAGATCACGGAGCTTGAACCGACCCATGTTCCCGAACCTACGGAAACCGCCGATGCCGATGAGCCGCAGGGACCTGAAGCACAGGACATTGCGGAAAACGGCAACGACAGTACTTCCACCGCTCCGCAAACCGAGGCCGACGACGGTCCCAACCTCTTCTCCATGCTTGACGGCGATGGCGATGCTTAAACTCCTCACCGCATTGGCCGCGGCAGCGGTGCTTCCGGCTCCGGCTACTGTCCGCGCCGAGACGCCCGACTCGCTGCGGCGTCCAGTCACTTCCACCTACTCGGTGGAGGCGGGCGGCTCCCGCATGTTCGACACCTACCTCTCCCCTCTCCGCTACGACGGCGTGCGCGTGGGCCTCTCCGGCGAATGGCAGAAGATGATGCCGGCATCGCCGAGGCACCTGCTCATGCAGATGGACGCCTCCATCTCCTCGGCCTTCGACCGCAACCCGGCGCGCTCCACCACCATGTACGACTTCACCGCACACTTCGCATGGGGTATGCTCTACACCCTGCGATTCTCCGACGCATGGTCGGCCGGCTTCGGAGGCACCGTCGGCTTCACGGCCGGTGCCGCATACCTTCCCGTCAACGGGAACAATCCGGCAAACGCCGACGTTGATGTAATGTTGTCGCTCCGCGCTCAGGGCGCTTACCGCTTCACGCTGTGGGGACGGTCTTTCACCCTGCGCGACTGCGTGACGCTGCCAGCCGTTGGCGCCATGTTCTCACCCGAGTTCGGCGAGTCGTATTACGAAATTTACCTCGGCAACAGCAGCGGGCTGGCCCACGCCGCCTGGTGGGGAAATCATTTCTGCATTGACAACCGCCTGTCGCTCACTTTCCCTCTGGCGGGACGGCAAGTGACTGCCGGATACCGTTTCTCCTACGCTTCGCGCTGGGTCAACAACCTCTCCTCGCGCCGCGTAAGCCACAGTTTCACCATCGGCCTGACCTTAGGTCCGCAAAACCCCGGTGTAAGATGAAAAGGAAGTATACATCAGCCATAGCGGCCCTCGCCGCCACAGCATCGATGAGCCTCTCATCGTGTCACGACGCCCCGGACTACGACACCTCGGCGCTCGGAACCTTCGACTGCCTCTGGGAAACGGTCGACACCCGCTATTGCTTCTTCGCCGAAAAAGACGTGGACTGGCAGGAAGTGCGCGACCGCTACCGCCCGCGCGTCATCGAGGGAATCACGCAGACCGAACTCTTCGGCCTCTGCTCCGAGATGCTCGCCGAACTGCGCGACGGCCACGTGAACCTCTCCTCCGCTTTCGACATCAGCTACTACCGCGAGTGGTGGAGCCTCTACCCGCAGGACTTCAACTGGCGAACGGTGCAACAGTATTACCTCGACTTCAATTACCGCACGCTGGGCGTCATGGCATACGCCATACTGCCGCAGAACGTGGCATACGTGCGCTACAGCTCCTTCAGCGCAATGCCCGGCGAGGGGAACCTCGACATCATGTTCTCCTACCTGTCGCCCTGCGACGCCCTCATCATCGACATACGCGACAACGGCGGCGGCGAGCTCACCAACATACGCCCGCTCGTGAGCCGACTCATCCACGACAAGATGGTGGGCGGATACATCAGCCACAAGACGGGCCCGGGCCACGATGACTTCTCCAAACCCTACCCCGTGGAATACGAACCCGCCGACAAGGGACGTGTGGTGTGGAACAAGCCGGTGGCAGTGCTCACCAACCGCTCCTGTTTCTCGGCCGCCAACGACTTCGTGGCGGTGATGAAGGAGGTTCCCGGCGTGATAATAGTAGGTGCACGGACCGGGGGGGGCGGCGGCATGCCCTTCACCGCTCAGATGCCCAACGGCTGGAACCTGCGCTTCTCTGCCTCCCCCATGACCGATGTGCGAGGGAAATCCATCGAAGACGGCATAGACCCCACCCAAGGATGCGAAGCCCACTCCCCGGCCGAAGAACTGGCCGCCGGACGCGACGCCATCCTCGACCTTGCCATTCAAAAACTCACAAACCACTGACAGAACGACTATGTGGAAATTCAATCCCATATTAAAAACCAAAATCTGGGGCGGAAGCCGTATAGGACGCCTGCACGGCATAGACCACGACGGCCCGTTGGGGGAATCCTGGCTGCTTTCAGGCGTCCCCGGCTCCATCTCCACCGTTGCCTCCGGACCTGACAGCGGCCTTCCGCTCTCGCTGCTCATAGACCGGCATAAAGACGCACTGCTCGGACGGCTCAACTATATCCGCTACGGCCACGAGTTCCCGCTGCTCATAAAGCTTATCGACGCTGCCGGCGCCCTCTCGGTACAGGTGCACCCCGACGATGACCTTGCGCGCGAAATAGGTTCGCCCCATGGCAAGACCGAAATGTGGTATGTGCTCGACGCCGACGCCGGAGCCGCTCTTTCGCTCGGTTTCAATCGCGACATCGACCCCGCGGAGTTCAATTCACTTTGCGGCAGCGGCGAGATCGAGAAGTGCCTGAACAACCACTGCGTCCACACCGGCGACGTCTTCTTCATCCCGCCGGGCACGGTCCACGCCATCGGCGCCGGCTGTTTCATCGCCGAAGTGCAGCAAAGTTCCGACGACACCTTCCGCATCTACGATTACGGCCGACTCGGCGATGACGGACAGCCCCGCCCGCTCCACACCGACCTCGCCGCACGCGCACTCCGTTTCAATGCCACCGACGGCCGTCCCCTCCCCTACACGGCGAATCCCGACGTCCCCGTCAACCTGGTGCGCTCTCCCTTCTTCACCACCAACGTGATGACCCTCGACGAGCCGACACTGCGCGACTATTCGGAATGCGACTCCTTCGTCTGCCTGCTGGCAACGCGCGGCAACGCGCTCATCGAGGCGAAGGACCAGCAGCCAATGACTCTGTATGAAGGGGAAATAATCCTTATCCCCGCCTCCACCGACAACGTGCGCATCACCCCGGGCAAGACATTCACCGCACTCGAAATCTATATAAAGCAATGAAATCCACCCTCGCCGCAGCCGCCCTGTCCGTCGCCGTGTTGCTCACGGCGGGATGCTCCGTGCGGCAACACGAACGCGAGGCCGACTCCATCGCCGCCATGCAGGGCTCGCCGTTGCTCGAAGTGGAAATCCCCGACTCCATCATAGATCCGCAGGCCCGCGCCGACTATGCCCTGCTCCACTTCTGGGACACCATGAACTTCGGCGACCGCCGGCTCACCGCCGACTCCGCCTTCATGGCCACGAACTTCCGCGAGTTCGCCCGCTGGTATGACTCCGCCTCGCCCGACGGCGCCGCCTACGCCACCGCCAGTCTGCTCAAACGCCTCGAAACATACAACGAAGTTTATCACCGGTTCGTGGCCCTGGCTGAAGAGTATATCATCGACCCGAAATCAGACACCGGAACGATACTGGGCGCCTCCGTCTGGACCGAACAGCTTGCCTCGTCTCCGCTGCTCACCGGCAGCGAGAAGGAACGCTACAAATACAAGCTTAAGCTGAAAAGCCGCAACGCTCCCGGCACTCAGGCCACCGACTTCAACTTCACACTGCGCGACGGCACCCCCTCCTCGCTTTACGACTCCCCCTACGCGCCATACACGCTGCTGGCTTTCTATGCCCCCGACTGCGACACCTGCCACGACATGATAGCGCGAGTGCGCGGCGACAAACGGCTGACGCAATACGTCGACGGCGGCCAGGTCTCGGTCGTTCTCGTAAGCGTGGTGGAAGGCTTCGACCAGTTCAAGGCCGACGCCCGTAGCTACCCCTCGCGCTGGACCGTCGGCTACGACACCTCCGGCGTAGTTGACAACGACCTTTACGCCATAGACCACACCCCCACCCTATATCTGCTCGACGCCCACAAGAAAGTACTGCTGCGCGACGCCACAGTAGACCAACTCATTGACTACGCCCGCAGCCACTGATTCCGGGCGCCGTTGGCCTGCGCTCCCGCGGTACAAGCCCACGCACGTTGACAAAAAGGCACGACACAAAAAAGCCCGTTCGCGGCATGGGAACAGGCTATTTCGCCCACGTAGACAGAACGGACGCGGGATAGTGCCGGTTTTCTCGAACAGTTGCTTATTCCTGCACCGACTGCTCGTGGATTATCTTCTTCAGGGTTTCTTCGTAGGGGGCATAAAATTCTTGGTTCGGCCTATAAACATCGAGCGATGATGCTATCCCTTCCAAATCCAGATCCGTGGGTCTACCCTTCAATATCTCTTTTGCCGACTCCTCGCCACGGGTTTTCAGTTCGTAGACGAGGTCATCAATGAAGAGCATCCCGGCACTCGTTTCAACATCAAGATTGTTCATTTTAAACTCACGCTCCGACAGTTCCGCGCGTCGCTGCTCATTCATGTTGATGGCACGGTTCAACCAATAATCGGCCTCTTCGAGACGTCGCTCCTCGTTCTTCTCATAATCGTCGCCGAGCAACACTTTCTGATAAAGGGAATAGGAATAGTATGGCGAGCGATTCAGCGATGCGTCGATCACCGACATGCCGTTTCCGTAAAGATTTTTATCGAATCCCGCCATGGTCCCAACAGGAAATGGCAACAGCATCGCCACCGCGTACATTGCCGCAACAACACAATCCATCACCCGCAGGCCAATCGGCGTCGGGGCGCAAAGGTTCCAGGTGGAAACACCGCGTTTACGGATATGAAGCACGCCCCACAGAGCCGCTATCGCCAGCAACGTCGGTATGCTGAAGTAAAACATAAATTCATACTCTACCCACGCCTGCGAAAGGCAACAAAGCGTAATGCCTATAAACGCCCACGAGAGCCCGGAACGCCTCCAACGCAAGAGTTGAATCAGCGCGACGACGGAAATCAGGCAAATTGCCACAGCATACAGGAAACCGTGGCTCAACACATACCATAATCCGGAGCCGGGACGGTACGCGCTCTGCAATTCGTTGAACACTATACAAATATTTCCCACGAGAACGAACACCGCGCCTACGAGCAGCGCATACAGCGTCATGTTCACGAACCAGGAGCGCTTGCCGGCATCGCGCCACATGAACCCGAAAACACGGCTGAACCACGACCGGCTACACGACGACTGCTTTACGCTTTCGCCATTTTCAACAGCGACGCCCTCGCAATGAGCGGCGTTTATTTCAGTATTTTCAATAATTTCAGTACAGGTATTTTTCTTATTTCCCATATATGTAATGCGTATTAGTATTTGCAATAGAGAAGGATGTCGCCTCCCTTTTCTATCACCAACGTAAAAAGTTGTTTGTCTGAAAATGGCTAAAACCATAAAAATTTGCGGATGTCAGGGAAATTTGTTACCTTTGCGCGGGAATGTTTTCCATGGAATAAATTCTGAAAACTATGATAAAGTATGTTTTTACCCTCTTGATGGCGCTGGCCTGCTTCCCGGCCGCAGCCCAAGACCCCGGAAACGCCAACGGCAAAGAGAAAGACGACACGCAGATCTCCGCTGCCGCCGCCAAGTCTGACCGCATCTTCAAAAATGTGGAGGTACAAGCCTCCTTCCCGGGCGGACAGGCGGCCCTGAACGAGTTCATCAACGAAAACCTCACCTACCCCGACGGCGCTTACGACGAGAACATCCAGGGTAAAGTGCGTCTGCGCCTGGTGGTGGAACGCGACGGCTCCATCTCGCAGATTATGGAACTCGACTCCCCCGACCCGCGCCTCACTGAAGAAGCCGAGCGCATAGTGCGCCTGATGCCCAAATGGAACCCCGCCAATATCCACAACGAGGCTGTGCGCAGCTATGTCGTTTTCCCCATCACCTTTAAAATCGGCTAAGATTATGAACCGCCTTAACTTGCTGATACTGTGTGCCGCGGCATCGCTCACAGCCGCGGCCGGACAGCCTGGCGCAAAACCGGAGGCCGGCACACAGTGCAAAACAGGACAATGCAAACCCACGCGGGTCAAAACCTCCAAGGTGGTGGCCGACCCGATGTTGGATAACGGCCGGGTCTACACCAAAGTGGACGTGCAGCCCGCTTTCCCCGGCGGAAAAGAGGCACTCAACGGCTATGTGGGCGAGACGATGGTATATCCCGACTATTCGCTTGAACACGGCGAGCATGGCCGCGTGGTGGTCAGCTTCGTCATCGAGCCTGACGGAAACGTGGGCTACACCCGCATCGCCGAGAGCGTCAGCCCCGACCTCGACGCCGAGGCGCAGCGCATAGTTCAGAACATGCCCGCATGGGCTCCCGCCACGGTGAAAGGGAAAGCGGTGGCCGCAGTCTATAATCTGCCTATACACTTCCGCCTCCCTGCCGGCGCCAAGGGGGCACACGTCACCACAACAGACGCCAAAAAGGATGTGAAAACGGACGCCAAGAAGCAAAGCTCCGCCAAGATGGCCATCCGCAAACCGTTGACAGTGAAGGACGCGAAAATCTCCAAGGTGAAGGAGCACGCCACTTTCGAGGTAAAGGGCAGCGTCCCCGTCAAGAAACAGTAACACGTCCCGGCGCGGAGCACTACGTACCATTCATTGCCACACACCGGCACATGGCGTTTGCATATCCCCCGGAAATATTGTAACTTTGTAATTCCTTTCCCCTCCACTCTTGTCAAAGTAGTTTAAACCGTTATTAAAAATGAGCGAACTTGCTTCAAAATATAATCCCTCGGAAGTCGAGGACAAATGGTATGCCTACTGGATGGAGCACCGCCTCTTCCACAGCGAACCCGATGACCGTGAACCCTACTGCATAGTAATCCCGCCGCCCAACGTCACCGGCGTGCTGCACATGGGCCACATGCTCAACAACACCATCCAGGACATCCTCATCCGCCGTGCCCGCATGACGGGCAAAAACGCCCTGTGGGTGCCCGGCACCGACCATGCCGCCATCTCTACGGAAGCCAAAGTGGTGGCCAAACTCGCCGCCGACGGAATCAAGAAAACCGACCTCTCGCGCGAAGAGTTCCTGGAGCACGCCTGGGACTGGACCCACAAATACGGCGGCATCATCCTCGAACAGCTCAAGAAACTCGGTGCTTCCTGCGACTGGGAACGCACCGCCTTCACCATGGACGAAACGCGCTCCCGCTCCGTAATCCGCGTCTTCAACCGCCTTTACGAAAAGGGGTACATCTACCGCGGAGTGCGCATGGTGAACTGGGACCCCAAGGCACTCACGGCTCTCAGCGACGAGGAGGTTATATACAAGGAGGAGAAATCCAAGCTCTTCTACTTGCGCTACCGCGTGGAGGACGACCCGGAAGGGCGCTATATCGTGGTGGCTACGACGCGTCCCGAAACAATTCTGGGCGACACGGCCGTGTGCGTAAACCCCAACGACGAGCGCTACACCTGGCTGAAAGGTAAACGCGTCATCGTGCCTATGGTCGGCCGCTCCGTACCCATCATCATGGACGAATATGTGGAGATGGACTTCGGCACCGGTTGCCTGAAAGTCACCCCGGCCCACGATGTTAACGACTATATGCTCGGCGAGAAATACAACCTCCCCAGCATCGACATCTTCAACGACAACGGCACCATCTCGGAAGCCGCCGGCTTCTACACCGGTATGGACCGCTTCGACGTGCGCGAACAGATTATGAAAGACCTCGCCGGGGCCGACCTCGTGGAGAAAGTGGAGGACTACGACAACAAGGTGGGCCACTCCGAGCGCACCAACGCCGTTATCGAGCCGAAGCTCTCCATGCAATGGTTCGTGAAGATGGAGGAGCTGGTGAAGCCGGCCATCGCCGCCGTGGAAGAGGGCGACATCAAATTCGTGCCGCAGAAATTCCGCAATACCTACCGCCACTGGATGACCACCATCCGCGACTGGTGCATCTCGCGCCAGCTGTGGTGGGGACACCGCATCCCGGCATGGCACCTGCCACAGGGTGGCTTCGTGGTGGCCGAAAACGAGGAGGAAGCCCTCCTGAAAGCCATCAAAAAGACAGGCAACCCCGAGCTCACGCTCGCCGACCTGCGCCAGGACCCCGACTGCCTCGACACATGGTTCTCCTCCTGGCTGTGGCCCATCTCCCTCTTCAACGGAATCCTGGAACCGGAAAATCCCGAAATCAAATACTACTACCCCACTTCCGACCTCGTCACCGCACCTGACATCATCTTCTTCTGGGTAGCGCGCATGATAATAGCCGGCTACGAGTTCATGGACCGAAAACCCTTCTCGAACGTCTACTTCACCGGTATAGTGCGCGACAGCCTGGGCCGCAAGATGTCCAAGTCGCTCGGCAACTCGCCCGACCCGCTCGACCTCATCGCCCACTACGGCGCCGACGGCGTGCGCATGGGCCTGATGCTCGCCGCCCCGGCCGGCAACGACATCATGTATGACGACTCGCTCTGCGAACAGGGCCGCAACTTCTGCAACAAGATATGGAACGCCTTCCGCCTCGTCAAGGGATGGAACGCGGACGACACGTTGCCGCAGCCCGAAACCGCACGCCTCGGCCTCGAATGGTTAGACGTGCAGCTGCGCCAAGCACTGCTCGAAGTGGACGACCTGATGAAGAAATTCCGCATCTCCGAAGCGCTGATGACCGTATTCAAGCTCTTCCGCGACGAGTTCTCCGGATGGCTCCTCGAAGTGGTGAAACCGGCTTACCAACAGCCCATAGACGCCAAGACGCTCCATGCCGTGCTCGGATACTTCGACACCCTGCTGCGCCTGCTCCACCCCTTCATGCCCTTCATCACCGAAGAGCTATGGCAGCACCTTGCCGGGCGCAAGGAGGGCGAAAGCATCATGGTGGCACAGCTCCCCGTGGCCGAACCGCCCACAGACGCCGACCGCGACCTGCTGGCACGTTTCGAGACACTGAAAGAGGTTGTCGCCGGCGTGCGCGCCATTCGTCTCAAAAAGCAGATTCCGGCCCGCAACCCGCTGAAACTGTTGGTAAAGGGAACGCCTGACACCTCGCTCGACAGCATCATCATCAAGATGGCCGGACTCGAAAGCATCGAAGCCGCCGAAGAGAAACCCGCCACGGCAATGTCGTTCCTCGTGGGCGCCAACGAATACATCGTTCCCCTGGAGAGCAACATCAACGTGGAGGAGGAGCTGGCCAAGCTCGAAGCCGACCTCAAGTATCAGCTCGGCTTCCTCGCCACCGTGGAGAAGAAGCTCTCCAACGAGCGCTTCGTGGCCAACGCCCCCGAGAAGGTAGTAGCCCTGGAGCGCAAGAAACAGAGCGACGCCAACGAAAAGATAGCGGCCATCCGCGCCGCCATCGCCGCCCTGAAAGGATAAACTCCGCTTCCGTACTCCCCATATCTCTTGGCCTTGCGACGGCAAACGCGAATGCCGCCGCAAGGCCAAGAATAGTTAGCTAACCAGGTTATCGCTGCTGAACGACACTCTCAAGACCACCGACCTTTTCTCGTTTCTCGACGGAGATATCGGCTCTCTTTTTGGCAACGAAGTAAAGGGGCTTGATGATTTCGAATTAATATGTTTTCTAATAGTACCCTGATTATGAAATCTATAAAATTAAATCATAACTTGCCGGAAGCTTTTGTAAATGATGTCCGTTCCATCATTGAGAAGGGGCGTCGCCAAGCATATTCTGTAGCTGGGAATATAGTACTCGCAACTTATTGGAATATCGGACGGCGTATTGTAGAGGAAGAACAAAACGGCAATAGCCGGGCCGAATATGGCAAAAATCTCATTGCCGCCCTTGCCGACAATCTTAAGAAAGAATACGGCTCAGGTTACGGGAAAAGGAATTTGGCATATTACCGACAGTTTTATCTCTCTTTTACTGACATTGAGATTTTGCACGAATTCGTGCAAAATCTTACTTGGACACATATCCGTAGACTTTTATCAGTCTCAAACCCGGTGGCTCGCCAATGGTATCTTGCCCATGCTTCCAAAGATATGTGGAGTACCACTACCCTCGACCGCAATATATGTTCCCAATATTATGAAAGAAGGCTTGCCGAACAAATAGAAAAAACGGCATAATATTACCTGAGGCGATTGCGCCATTCAACGATAAGGATCCGCTGGAGTACATAAAAAATCCTACGGTGGCCGAATTTATGGGTTTTAAACGCGATAGCCGTTATACCGAATCAGAACTGGAGCAAGCCCTTATTGATAATCTTGAGCAGTTCATTCTTGAACTTGGTCGTGGTTTTGCCTTTGTAGAGCGGCAACAGCATATAGCCACAGACCTTGACGATTTCTATATTGACCTTGTGTTCTATAATTTTCGCATGAAGCGGTTTGTGATTTTTGAGTTGAAAACACATAAAATGGAGCACAGCGATATAGGGCAGCTTGATATGTATGTCAGGATGTATGATGACTTAATGAAAGGGACTGACGACAATCCGACTATTGGAGTCTTGCTTTGCACCGTTACAGACTCTACTGTAGCCAAATACTCTGTGCTTAACGATAGTCAACAGCTATTTGCTGCAAAATATATGACATATATGCCAACTGAGGAAGAACTACGCCGTGAGATTGAACGCCAGAAACAATTCTTTCTCGAACACCATAAGGACAAGTGATATGTTAGGTCTACCGCAATCCACAGAAGTCAAGAGGCCGCTGCCAAAGGCGCAGCTTTATAAGGGGGGCGACGGGGAACCATCGCAACGTGAAAGTTTCGATAGCGATGTGTCGCCTCTTGACTTCGTTAGCTGGATTACACCGCGCACACTCCCCCTCCATCGCCGAGGGTGCTGAGGTTAAGGAGATATTTGTTATTGAAGTCTCGCTCAAAAGCCGCGACTTCGACCCTAAAAATATCGTCCTTCTCGCCAAGGTATTCCGCAGCGCGTAATTTACATTCTTCGCTACGAGAACGAGGCTATGCTTGCTGTTTATCACCCCAAGCTTTTCACCGCTCCGTGGCAACCGATTGATTCTGCCACCGTCCTCTGAACGCTCTGACTCTTGATGCCGTTTGGCAATCCCTTGTTTCTTGTATTGGCCAGTTTTCAGTTGCGTAAGAAAACTCGCTTACTGAACAGATTAGAGCCGATAAAGAATGCGAAAAACAACTCCGTCAGATTGTTGCTTTGGAGCGTCAAATGAACGCCACCAAACAGCCACGGCGGAAAAAGAAAACTTTTCATTGAACTCCAAGA
This sequence comes from Porphyromonadaceae bacterium UBA7180, assembly GCA_002491165.1. Classification (GTDB taxonomy): domain Bacteria; phylum Bacteroidota; class Bacteroidia; order Bacteroidales; family Muribaculaceae; genus Lepagella. The sequence continues at coordinate 69,541 of DKVK01000041.1, read as the reverse complement.
ATTAAACTATAAAATCCCGATTAATCGAGAATCCTCAAGATTAATCGGGATTTAGCTTGTTAGGGGCGCCGGTGAAAGGCGAAGCGACGTCGCCGGATTGTCGCCGGTTACTTCGTGGAGAAGGCGTAGGCGAAGCCGAAGCTCAGGATTTCCTTCAGCATCCAGTGGCGCCAGCCGCTTGAGGCCGTCGAGGCCGTGTCGTAGCGCAAATGCGCGTATATTTGAGTCGACAGGAAGCGGTTGATGGAGAACTGGAGCGTATTCTCCCAGTCGTGAGTGTAGTTCTTGTAATCGCTGAAGATGAACATCCGCGAGCGGTACTGTATGTTGCCGGTGAGGGCCCATTCTAGCGTCAGCTCTGCGCTGGAACCTATCTCGTTGTTGAGGCGACGCCCCTCCTTGATGCCGAACTGCGTGGGGTCCACCTCATGGTCGAGGCACATTTTGAGGTTGTACGACACCGGCGAGAGCGCCGACTTGAATTTCAGCGACTTGCTCTTGTTGGTGGCCGTGTATGTCATACCGAAGCCGACGTTAAGCTCGGCAGGCGACAGGAAGGCGGCGGTGCGTGTCTGCGAGTTCTGCGGATAGTTGTTTATGAGCTGCGTCTTGAACTGCGTGGTCAGCGAATAGTACCAGTTGTGGTGGGCCTTGTAGCCGAAGTTCATGTTCCACTGGAAGAGGTCTTCCGATACGGAATATTTGTGGTACTGGTCGTCCGAGCGCGAGTTAAGACCGAGTTTGTAACTGATGGTATTCTCGAAAAGCAGCTTGGGGTTGTAGCTCTGGTTGAGCTTCACGTTCCAGTAGAAATTGACAAGAAGCGCCAGATAGTCGTTGCCGCCCTGATACCAGTTGGGCGAGAGGTAAGCCTGCGAGAACTGCACTCCGCCGTTGAAGGTGTGCAGCCAATAGTAGCGGCGTATGTCGTAGTTGGGCCTGAACACCACTTCCTTAGTTTTGAAGGCGGGGATTTTCAACCGCTTCATATAACCCTCGAAGCTGTAATCCTCCTCAGGCATCTGCGGTGGCGGCGGGAGCAGCCACAAAGCGAACTCAATCTTTTCCGGATGCGAGAGCATGTATTGCTGTCGTGCCCAGCGTATGCGGTGCAGATAGTCGGCGCGGCGCGCGGCCGAAACGTAGGTGTAGGGTGTTTCCTCAGGCTCTTGCAGTTGTAATGCGTCGGGCGCCTCCTCCACTATCTCCACTATCGGCAGGGAGACGGCGGAGTCGACGGGCGCGGAATATACGTAGGGCTCCGGAGCCCGCAAGGTGTAGGGAGGCACATATCCGGAAAAGGTCAGCGGTGCCAGGAAGGGGTTCCAGGGTACCGGCGAAGGGACGTCCATAGTGTCGAGTGCGGCTATGATTTCTTGCGGCTCGCGGATGCGGGGCGTCAGGGAGTCGATGTGCAGTTTCAGTTGTGCGTCATGGTATTCGCTCATCGGGCTACGGAGCACCGAACGCGCACGTTGCGAGTAGCGCTTGCGCGGGGTGTAACTGCGTGTGCGCGCTTCGCCGGACACGCTCACTGTCAAAAGCAATATCAGCAGACTCAGAATCTGTTTCATCAGCGGAAAGTTCAATGCAAAGGCCTGAAGGTAAGGAATGTTAGCTTCAGGCCTCGGTTATATACGGAGTGCGGGTATTATTTAAGGGGTTCGAGGAGGCGGTCGTATTCGTCGCTGTTAATCACGCGCAGTGCTTCCCGGAAGATGGGATCCCACGTATTGTAGACCTTGAAATAGGTTGCCTGGTCGAAGAGGTCACGACCAATGAGGGCCTTGAGTTGCATACGTGCCAACGGCAGCGACTTCTCGGCCTCTTCCGCGTTGTATTCTATCCCCTCCTTGTCGGCCATGGCTTTGAGGTCGGCCAGCATCTCGGGGGTTATCTCGAAGTCCTTCACGAAGGCGTCGTCGTTCTTGTACTTCTTGAGGAGTTGCTTGCGGTTCTTGTCTATGTAGTTCATCACGAAGCGGTTGAAGAGACCCTTTGCCATCACGTTGCGGTAATATTTGGTGTTGGCGGTGGTGTCGAGCGGCACGAATTTGTCGGGCGAGATGCCTCCTCCGCCGTATATTGTGCGCCCTTTGTTGAGGGTATATACGCGCAGCGAGTCGGCGTAATGTATGGAGTCGGCATGCATCAGCTCGCCGCTGTTGAGGCGGTCTACCAGGTCCTTGCCGTATTTCTCCTTGTCACCCTTGGTGTATGGTTTCTGGATGTCGCGGCCGGTCGGGGTGTAGTAGTGTGCTATTGTGAGTCGCACCATGGAGCCGTCCGGCAGCGGTATGGGGCGCTGCACGAGGCCCTTGCCGAAAGTGCGGCGCCCTACAATGATAGCGCGGTCCCAGTCCTGGAGTGCGCCCGAGGTTATTTCCGAAGCGGAGGCGGAGAACTGGTTCACCATCACCGCAATGCGGCCGTCTCCGAACATCGGCATTCCCTTGCGGGGATGTGTGCGCAGATCCTGGCGCGGCGAGTTGGTGCCTTCGGTGAAGACTACCGACGACTCGTCGGGGAGGAACTCCGACACCAGTTCCACGGCAGCGTTGAGGTATCCGCCGCCGTTGTCCGTAAGGTCAAGGATAAGGTTCTTCATACCCTGCTTCTGCAGCTTGGCGAGTGCTTCGCGCACCTCTTTTGAGGTATCGGCGGCGAAGCGGTTGATGCGGATGTATCCCGTGGCGGGATCCACCATATATGCGGCGTCCACGCTATAGATGGGGATGTCGGCGCGGGTGATGGTGAAGTTGATGGTGTCCGGGCGGTTGTTTACCGAGCGCAGGACCTTGACGTCGACGTCGGTGCCTTTAGGGCCGCGGAGACGTTTCTGAAGGTCGCGCGTCTTCATCTTCACACCGGCAATCACGGTGTCGTTGACGGCGATGATACGGTCGCCCGGCATGATGCCCACCTTCTCGGAGGGACCGCCCGAAACCGTGGAGATAACCCACAGCGTGTCGCTGGCCATGTTATACGAGATGCCTATGCCGGAGAAGTTTCCCGCCAGCGGCTCGTTCATCTCCTTGGTTTCCTCCGGATCGGAGTAGGAGGAGTGCGGGTCGAGCCCTTCGAGCATTCCGCGTATGGCGTCTTCCACGAGTTTGTCTTCGTTCACGGTGTCCACATAAAAGCGGGATATGGCGTTCTCCACCATCATGAATTTCTGGCGCGGAGCGCTGTACTGTGCGCCGACAGCGGCGCCCAACAGGGCGATGCCGGCTATCGGCAGCAATATTTTCTTGTTCATAGCGATTGGTTTCAATGTTTTGGAATCCTCTTTAAGTAGCTCCTAAAATTAATGCGCTACACTATTAAAGAGTCAAAAAGGTGTGTGTAGTTTACAGAGTGGGATGTAATTTATGTTAAAACATCAGGGTTTTATGACGAATCGCGAGGTATCGTAGCCGAAATGCTCAAGTTCGCGGACCATAGAAGACGATACGGAGCTGAGCCTCGGGTCGGCGAAGAGCAGCACCGTGTCGATGCCGAAGAGTTGCCGGTTCACCTCCGCCATATTGCGTTCATACTCGAAGTCGGCCACGCCGCGCACTCCGCGCAGCAGACAGCACGCACCGTGTCCGAGCGCCGCCTGCGCCGTGAGGCCGGTGTAGCGCACCACGTCCACGTCCCCGCGCCCGGCAAAAAGTTTCTCCAATTCGCGGAAACGCTCTTCCGACTCGCTTTCCGGCTTGCGCTCGTTCACGCCGAGCGCCACCGTCACATGGCCGAACAGCGCCACGCCGCGCTCCAGGATGTCCAGATGCCCCACGGTGAAGGGGTTGAAACTGCCGGCGAAAAACGCGCTCCTTTTCTCCGTTTCCATAGCTTGGCTCATAACTCGGAATCGTCCTCCACTATGAGGTTGTTGATAATGAACTCCTGGCGGTCCATGGTGTTTTTGCCCATATAGAACTCCATTAGTTTGTCCGGCAGGTCTTCCTTGCGTAGCGTCACCGGGTCGAGGCGCATTCCCGGGCCTATGAACTCGGCGAACTCGTCGTCGTTGATTTCACCCAGACCTTTGAATCGTGTTATCTCGGCGAACTTGCCGAAGCGCCCGATGGCGGCTTCACGTTCCTCGTCGGTGTAGCAGTAATAAGTGTCTTTTTCGGCACCCGCATCGGCCTTCTTGCCGCGCCCTTTCTTGCGGCGAGTGGAGCGTTTGTCGCGCACGCGGAAGAGCGGTGTCTGAAGGATATAGACGTGTCCCTTCTTTATCAGGTCAGGGAAGAAGGTGAGGAAGAACGTCAGGATGAGCAACCGGATGTGCATGCCGTCGACATCGGCATCGGTGGTGATTATCACCTTGTTGTAGCGCAGCCCGTCAATCCCCTCCTCGAGGTTGAGGGCCGCCTGGAGCAGGTTGAACTCGTCGTTCTTGTAGACCACTTCCTGTGTCTTGCCGAAGGCGTTGAGCGGCTTTCCGCGCAGCGAGAAGACGGCCTGCGTGCGGGCGTCGCGAACCTTGGTGATGGTACCGGTGGCCGACTCTCCCTCAGTGATGAAGATAGACGACTGTTCGCGCATATCGTCATCATCCTTGCCGCCCGTCTTGCGCGGGTCGTTGTAATGCACGCGGCAGTCGCGCAGCTTGCGGTTGTGGAGCGACACTTTCTTCGACTTCTCGCGTGCCAGTTTGGCAACGCCGGCCATGGCCTTGCGTTCCTTCTCGCTCTGCGAAATCTTGCGAAGCATTATCTCCGCCACGTCGGTATGTTTGTGCAGGTAATTGTCAAGCTCGCGCTTTATGAAGTCGCCCACGAACTTGTTTACCGTGACGGTACTCTTCGGGGCGATGAACTTGCTGCCGAGCTTCGTCTTGGTCTGGCTCTCGAACACCGGTTCCTGGATGCGTACCGCCACAGCCGCCACTATGCCGTTGCGTATGTCGGCATACTCGTAGCCCTTGCCGGAAAATTCCTTGATAGTGCGGCTCAGGTGCTCGCGGAATGCTGTCAGGTGTGTACCCCCCTGCGTGGTGTGCTGTCCGTTGACGAAGGAGTAATACTCCTCGCCGTACTGGTCGGTATGTGTGAGCACCACCTCTATGTCCTCCCCTTTCAGGTGGATTATCGGGTAGAGCGGCTCGGCCGTCATGTTGCGGGTCAGCAAGTCCAGGAGGCCGTGGCGCGACAGGTATCTGCGGCCGTTGAAGTATATCTGTAGCCCGGTGTTTAGGTAAGTGTAATTGTTCACCATCGTCTCCACGAACTCGGCTCGGAAGCTGAAATTCTCGAACAGCTCGTTGTCGGGGATGAACTCCACGGCGGTGCCGTTTTCCTCCGAGGTGTCGGTGGGTTCGGTCACCTCCATGAGGTTCCCCTGATGGAAATGTGCCGTCACCTTCTTGCCGTCGCGCACGCTCGAGACGGTGCAGTCGAGACTCATGGCGTTCACGGCCTTGAGGCCGACGCCGTTGAGGCCCACCGCCTTCTGGAAATTCTTGTCGTCGAACTTACCGCCGGTGTTGATGTTGGAAGCCACGTCCACCACCTTGCCGAGGGGGATTCCGCGGCCGTAGTCGCGCACGCGGACGCGTCCCTCCTCGCTGAGGTCTATGTCGATGCGCTTGCCGGCGCCCATGTTGAACTCGTCGATGCTGTTGTCCACCACCTCTTTGAGCAACACGTAGATGCCGTCCTCGGAGTGCGAGCCGTCGCCGAGCTTACCGATGTACATACCGGGGCGGCGGCGTATATGCTCGTTCCACGCGAGCGTGACTATAGCGCTCTCGTCGTAATTGCCGGCAACCGATCCGTTGCCGGCAGCGACGGTGCCTCCGACAGAGTCATTACCGGAAGCGGCGTTTTCACTCACTTCGCCGCCGGCATTAATATTTTCATTATTTCCCTGAAGGGATTCTTCATTAAAGATATCCAATTCCTGCATGATAAAAACCTCGGACTAATCCGTGACCGCAAATTTAGCAAAAATTTCCGAAACCGCCAAAACCAGCAACCACTACCAAGTCCGTTCTGACGCGAAAACATCCCATTTAATAGAATGAATCAACCAAATTCAGGCGGTCGTCGTCAAGTACGAATCCTTTGCGGATAAATTCGTTGAGCACTTTCGTTGCCCATTGGCGGAAGAGAGTTGCCCGCCGGCTGTTGACGCGGTATCCGACGCTGATAATGGCGTCAAGAGAATAAAAAGCACGTTCTCTTTCAACCTGCCGGGTTCCTTCCGGTTGAACTGTTCGAATTTTTCGAATAGTTGCCTCCTCCTCAAATTCCTTTGAAGAAAAAATTTCCTTCAGATGATAGTTTATAGTGTTTACCTCAACATCGAAGAGTTGTGCCATGGCTTTCTGCGTTAGCCATAGCGTCTTGTCTTCTACATACGCTTGCACCTTCCCGGAGTTGTCGGGGAGATTGTAAAATACGAATTGAATTTCTTTAGCCATAGGGATAGGATTTCAGGTAACGGGGTCTCAGCTTTCCTTCTCGGAGGAGAGCATGGCTTGTATTTGCACGGTTGTTTTCTCTATCTGGTGGAGTTCGGCGCGGAGGTGGCGGCGGTGGTTGAGGCCTACGAGGTAGAGCGGCAGGCCGAAAGGCACGAACCACATAAGCGCTTTGCCCACCCAGCCGCGTCCCGGCGTATATATCCACTCTCGGCGCAAGACGGGATAGTCCATGAGCCGTCCTACCACCATGACGTCGCGGCAGTCGAGCATATACTGCACTGTGGCTTCAAGCTCGTCGCTGAGCGCCTGGAGACTCGCGGTGTCCACGCCGCGCGTCCAGAAGGATTTGTAGGAATAGCGCAGCGGCGTTGCCTTGAGCAGCGACCGGGCGCCGGCGCCCAGTCGCGACAGCATTTCCTGAGCCTTGTCAACGCTGATATCGTTGATAATGACCTCTTTGACGGTGATGTGGCGAGTGAGTTTCGCACCCAGCAGACGCCGTATCTTGATGAGCCATGCGTCCTTGTCGAAGACTGCCGAGTCGTTTAGCGCCTTGTAGGTTACGTACACCCCCAAGGGGGCGAGCACGGCGGTTGAAATCCACATTCCCATCCATACGGGCCAGCGGCCGTCGCGCGCCATCTTGTAGCCCGTATTGTCGATGATATAATATACAAGAAAGAGTAACACACTGATTACCAGCGGTGTGCCGAGACCACCCTTGCGTATGATGGCACCAAGCGGCGCGCCGATGAAGAAGAAGATAAGGCACGCCACCGAGAGGGTGAATTTCTTGAGCAGTTCTATGCCGTGGCGGCGCATGGATTTCTTGTCGTCGGCCATGGATTCAGACTTGAACTCGTAGTCGGCCTTTACCATGGAGACGCGTTGCTGCGCCTGCGAAAAGACATTGCGCAGTTCCCCTTCGCTGAGGCCGGCAAGGATGCTGTCGAGGTCGGGTATCTTCTTGGGCATCGCGGTCTTGGCGAAAGGAGCGGGAGCCTTTTTCCTGGAGTCCCAACTGCGGCTAACACCGCCCACAGGCATCGATAGCAACGCGCGGCTGTAATCCTCGCCTATGCTGTCCATGCGCACCGACAGCGAGTCAATGGTCTGCTGCAGTTCCGCTATGTTTTTGCCCACATATTGCTTGCGCATCCCCTCGTCGTCGAGTCGGTTGAAGTTGGCGTCAAAGGGGATGAGCACTTCCTTGTCTTCAAACGTCTCGCGGCGGAAAGGGACGCCGCCGCGGCTCGACGACTCTATGGCCGACATGTCGCGCAGGTTCTCGAACTGTTCGCCCCGGTAGAGGTGAAGGTACAGGTATTTGTTGTCCTTGGTGAAAGCTATGCGCGCCGAGTCGGTAAGCACGATGGAGGCGTTGTCCCCGCCGTCACGCACATTATATATCATCACGTTTTTCAGCACGCCGGTATCGGGGTTCTTCTTGGCCACAAAGAGGTTATAGCCCGGAATCTGGTCGTAGAAAACCCCTTCCGGAATCTCCACTTCGGGCGATTTCTGCTTCATGGAGAAGAGCAGGGTCCACATCTTTACCTGCGCCCGGGGCAACACGTCGTTCTGGAAAAAGAAGGCTCCTATGGCCACAAGCGTTATGAAAACAATGAGCGGCTTCATTACCTGGAGCAGGGAGATGCCCGCGGCTTTCATGGCCGTAAGCTCGAACTTCTCCCCGAGGTTGCCGAACGTCATCAGCGACGCCAGCAGGATGGCCAGCGGCAACGCCATGGGCACCATCGACACGGCGGCGTAGAAGAACAGCTCCCCGATGACATCGAACGGGAGACCTTTGCCCACCAAATCGTCCACATAACGCCACAGGAACTGCATCAGAACTATGAACAGCACTATGAAAAACGTCATGGCGAAGAGCGGCAGAAAACTTTTCAGTATGAACCTATATAGTCGCTTAATAAGCATACGTTTAAGATTTTAGGGGCGCACATTGCGAAAACGGCGCACGGACGGCAGCAAAACCGGAGGCTCTGGATAAGAGGGGAACTATCGTCATCCTCAGCCCGTTCCATCAAAAAAAGAGAGGGATAAACCGGGCCGTTTTGCTACAATTTGCAAAATTAGAAAAATTTTTCCGACCCCACAAATTTAATCCCCGCTTTTACTCCGAATTACTGTTCAGGAGGTATCCGGACAATTTGCCGGGACGCGATTTTTACTCCTCCCGGAACTCCTGGTGCCCGCACTGAAGAGTCGGAAACAATCAAAAAAGCGGGGCGGCGTAGCGGCGTTTTTATGCACTGTGCTGTTTTTTTCGGACCTCGGGGTTGGAAATTTGCGGAAAAATCTTTACCTTTGCACTTGTGAAAACGGACGGTTGCGGTTTTTGTCATTCTCAAATCGGCAACCTGTTGTTTTTCACCTTGATAAGATTTTTGTAAAACCTAAATTAGAATATCATGACACTGTTTGAACGTCTCACCGCGAAGGCACAGGAACATCCCCAGCGCCTCATTCTCCCGGAATCGACAGAACCCCGCACATTGCAGGCCGCCGATAAAATCATCGCCAACGCCATTGCCGACGTCACTTTCCTCGGCAAGAAAGAGGAAATCCTCGCCAAAGCCGACGAGCTCGGCCTCAAGAACATAGCCAAGGCCCGCATCTGCAGTCCCGACGACAAAGAGTTTACCGAAAAATATGCCGAGCTTTTCGCCGAGCTCCGCAAGAAAAAAGGTGTATCGCTCGAAGATGCCCGCTACACCGTGAAGAATCCCCTCTATCTGGGCTGCCTCATGATCAAGGCAGGCGATGCCGACTGTATGGTTGCCGGCGCCCTGAGCCCCACATCAAGCGTGCTCCGCGCCGCCTTCCAGGTGCTTAAGACCAAACCCGGCATCTCCGTAGTCAGCGGCGCATTCATCATGCTGCTCCCCGAAGGCTGCTCGTTCGGCGACCAGGGAATGCTCATCTTCGCCGACTGTGCCGTGGTGCCCGACCCCACCAAAGAGGAACTCGCACAGATAGCCATCGCCACCGCCAAGACTACTCGCGACATAGCCGGCCTCGACCCCGTGGTTGCAATGCTTAGCTTCGCCACACGCGGCAGCGCCAGCCACGAACGCGTGGACAAAGTGCGCGAAGCCACAGAGCTGGCCCGCCAGCTCGACCCGACTCTGAGAATCGACGGCGAGCTGCAGAGCGACGCCGCCATCGTACCCTCGGTAGGAGCGCAGAAAGCTCCGGACAGCACCGTTGCCGGCCACGCCAATACCCTCATCTTCCCCTCGCTCGAAACCGGTAACATCGCCTACAAACTCGTGCAGCGCCTCGCCGGCGCCGGTGCCGTAGGCCCCATCCTCCAGGGTCTCGCTGCCCCCGTCAACGACCTCTCCCGCGGCGCTACAGTCGACGACATAGTCAACACCATCATCGTGACCTGCAACCAGGCCATCGGAGACAAGAACCTTTAATCCAAACAACCCAATTATAAAAATCTTACAGCGGGCGGTCATCAACCTGTCGCCCGCCCAACAGCCTGATTATGAAAATTCTGGTATTGAACTGCGGCAGCAGCTCCGTGAAATACAAGCTCATCGACTCCGAAAGCAAAGACGTACTGGCCGAAGGCGGCGTCGAGAAAATCGGTCTCCCCGACTCGTTCCTTAAATTCAAACTCCCCGACGGCAGCAAGGAAACCCTCGAAATCAACATGCCCGACGCCAAGAGCGCCGTCTCGAACGTGCTGAAAGTGCTCACCGACCCCGAGAAGGGCGTCATCAAGAGCTTCGAGGAAATCGACGCCGTAGGCCACCGCGTGGTGCACGGCATGGACAAATTCGCTTCGTCGGTTCTCATCACGCCGGAGGTCGAGGAGAAAATCAAGGAATGCTACACCGTGGCACCGCTCCACAATCCCGCCAACATGACCGGTATCGAGGCCATTCACGAACTCATGCCCGGCAAACCCCAGGTGGCAGTCTTCGACACCGCTTTCCACCAAACCATGCCCGCCAAGGCCTACATGTACGCCCTTCCCTGGGAGGCTTACTCCAAATACGGCGTGCGCCGCTACGGCTTCCACGG
>DKVK01000041.1:0-58750 GCA_002491165.1 Porphyromonadaceae bacterium UBA7180 | reverse complement strand
TTCCACGGCACCAGCCACCGCTACGTGTCGCGCCGCGCCTGCGAGTTCCTCGGCCTCGACTATAAGAAACAGCGCATAATCACCTGCCACATCGGCAACGGAGGCTCCATCACGGCCATCGCCGACGGCAAGAGCATAGACACCTCCATGGGCCTGACCCCGACCGAAGGCCTCATGATGGGTACCCGCGTGGGCGACGTCGACCCCGGAGCACTCGTATACCTGATGAAGCAGGAAGGCCTCGACGCCGACGGCCTCAGCACCCTCATCAACAAGAAATCGGGCGTGGCAGGCGTAACAGAGATTTCGAGCGACATGCGCGACATCGAGAACGCCATAGCCGAAGGCAACGAGCGTGCCAAACTGGCCCTCGACATGTATGAATACCGCATCATCAAATACATCGGCGCCTACACGGCAGTGCTCGGCGGAGTGGACGTTATCGTCTTCACCGGCGGCGTGGGCGAAAACCAGCTCTCCACACGCGAGTTCGTGTGCCGCCAGCTTGCCTTCCTCGGCATCGACTTCGACGGAGAGGCCAACAAGTGCCGCGGCAAAGAGGTGGAAATCACCAAGAAAGACTCCAAGGTCAAGGTTGTGGTCATCCCCACCGACGAGGAACTCGTCATTGCCCAGGACACCGCAGAAATAGTATCTAAACTCTAAACCCAACATCGCGACGAGGCGGGGACGGCGCGCCCCCGCGACGGCCGATGCCGTCCCCGCTCCCCGTTGCCGCGTTTCCGGCCACCCAATCTGCGGACGGAACCGGCCCAACCCCCTTTTTCAGGATGCTTGACTTCATTTATTGGAATCCCGATCCCGCCATTTTCAGCCTCGGCCCATTGTCGGTGCGCTGGTACGGACTGGCCTTCGCCGTGGGCTTCATCATCGGTTACAACATTGTCTCGAAAATGTTCCGCCACGAAGGTGCGCCGGAACGCTGGCTCGGGATTCTCCTCATCTACGTCATCGTGGCAACCATCGTCGGCGCCCGCCTCGGACACGTCTTTTTCTACGCCTGGGACTATTACTCGCAACACCTCGGCGAGATTCCCAAAATATGGGAAGGTGGCCTCGCCAGCCACGGAGGCACCATCGGCAACATCATCGCCGTCTTCATCTTCTCGTGGTGCGTCACCAAGAAGCCGGCTTCCTGGACTTTCGACAAACTCGTCATCCCCATCGCCCTGGTGGGATGCCTAATACGCCTCGGCAACCTCATGAACAGCGAAATCTACGGCGGTCCCACCACCCTGCCGTGGGGATTCGTCTTCGAACGCAACGGCGAGACCGTAGCCATGCACCCAACGCAAATCTACGAAGCCGCCTGCTACCTGGCGCTCTTCGGCCTGCTCATGTGGATGTACTGGAAAAAGAACGCCGAAGAGCGACCGTGGCTCATCACCGGCGTCTTCTTCATAGGGATATTCCTGCCCCGCTTCCTCATCGAATACGTCAAGAACGTGCAGGAACCCTGGGAAATAGACATGATACAGCGCTGGGGCATGAACATGGGCCAACTGCTCTCCATCCCCTTCATCCTGCTCGGCGTCTGCCTGGTGGTCTACGCCCTCTCCAAGCCGCGACAGCACTGGACCTTCCCCAACCGATTCGCCGACGAGGAGGACGACAAAAAATCTAAACGCAAATAAACCCCGACTCTCCGATTTTCTAAAACTTAAAAATAAATCTACTTAACTATAATATGGGAGGCTTTTTTGGCACTATCGCTACCGCACCCTGCGTGACCGACCTTTTCTACGGGACAGACTACAACTCTCACCTCGGGACACGCCGCGGCGGTATGGCAACCTACAACGCGGAGACAAAACGCTTCGCCCGCTCAATCCATAACCTCGAAAGCTCGTACTTCCGAACAAAATTCGAGCAGGACCTCGGTAAATTCGAGGGGAATTCCGGCATCGGAATCATCTCCGACACCGACGCCCAACCCATCATCATAAACTCTCACCTCGGCCGCTTCGCCATCGTCACCGTAGCGAAAATCAACAATATCGAGGAGCTGGAGAATGAGCTGCTCGAAAGCGGCGCACACTTCGCCGAACTCTCGTCGGGCAACACCAACCAGACCGAACTCGTGGCGCTCCTCATAAACCAGGGGAAAACCTTCAAGGAGGGCATCGAGAACGTATACCACAAGGTAAAAGGTTCCTGCTCCATGCTGCTCGTGACTGACCACGGAATCATAGCCGCGCGCGACCGCCTCGGACGCACTCCCATCATCATCGGCAAGAAAGAGGGCGCCATGGCGGCAACGTCCGAAAGCACCGCCTTCCCCAACCTTGACTACGAGACCGTCCACTACGTGGGACCCGGCGAGATTGACCTCCTCACCCCCGACGGCTACGAAGTGCTCAAAGAACCGGAAAAGGAGATGCAGGTATGCTCCTTCCTCTGGGTGTACTACGGCTTCCCGACATCCAGCTACGAGGGTATAAACGTGGAAGAGACCCGTTTCCGCTTCGGCGAGGCCATGGGCCGCGAAGACGAAGCCAAGGTCGATTGCGTGTGCGGTATCCCCGACTCCGGCGTTGGCATGGCCCTCGGTTACTCCTGCGGCATGGGTGTCCCCTACAAGCGCGCCATCTCCAAATACACTCCCACATGGCCCCGCAGCTTCACCCCGTCGCGCCAGGAACTCCGCAACCTCGTGGCCAAGATGAAGCTCATCCCCAACCGTGAGATACTGAACGGACAACGCGTGCTCTTCTGCGATGACTCCATAGTGCGCGGCACGCAGTTGCGCGACAATACCCGCGTGCTCTTCGACTACGGCGCCCGTGAAGTGCACATCCGCATAGCCTGCCCGCCGCTCATCTACAGCTGTCCATTCGTGGGATTCTCCGCCTCCAAGAGCGACCTTGAGCTCATCACACGCCGCATCATCAAAGAGCTGGAGGGCGACCCCGACAAGAACCTCGGGAAATACGCCACCGCGGGCACTCCCGAATACAGGAAAATGGTAGACATCATCCGCGAGCGCTTCGGCCTGACGTCGCTGAAATTCAACACCGTTGAAGAGCTTGTGCGCGCCATCGGCCTCCCCAAATGCAAGATCTGCACCCACTGCTTCGACGGCTCCTCCCACGAGTAACATCCGGTGCGACCATCCCGGCACCATGATTCCCCGCGTTCCGGCCGAAATCCGAGAACAATCCCGATTAATCAAGTTTAATCCTGATTAATCGGGATTAAATTTTTCCGGTGCCTATCCGAAGTATTAGCTCATTTCCCGATTAATCATAATTATTCGGGAGGAAACTACAGGCGTTAATCCGCAGGTGCAGAGGACGGGGCTTTGTCAGTGGGGAAGGTGAGTTGCCGGAGCGTCAACGTCACTTTGTAGGGGATGGCTACGCGGCGGCGAGGCATGCGGCTCCCTATGTAGCGGAAAGTGTTCTGACGGTCCCACGAGCGTATGTCCACACGGCGCGTCTCGCCCGGGGGAACATTGCACGGTATGTCGCAGACGCGGCGGTGAAGCTCGCTGCCATCTTCCGTCATATACTTCAATTCCAGCTTCATGCCTGACAATGTGCGCCCGCTCCGGTTGGTCACGAAGAAGGTCTCCACATTCGAGTCGACCGTCTTGTCGTACTTCGAGAAAATCACCGAATCGCTGCGGTAAGGCGCGAGGCGGTCGTCATCGATGCGCTCCACGTTCTGATAAACGACTTCGGCGGGGCTATCGGTACTCCCCTTCTTCGGTGCCGGCACATGTATGCGGCGCGCCGTCAGCATCAGCGGAAAAGCGCCGAGCAGCAATGAGGTTACTATAAGGAGGACAGTTTTTTTCACGACAGCGGGGACAATGGTTCAATAAAATATTACCGACGTGCGTTTCAGAGATAAATCATTTCGGAATCGGCACCGCGGTCAGGCTGCGGGTACAGGCGAATCATTCCCGAGGGAATGCGCCGCGCCGGATTGTCGTAATAGAAGAACAAGCGCCAGAACTCCGAGAACATCAGCCGCGGCGAGAGGGAGAACCGGAAGCCCGGCTTCTCCACGGTGAGTCCGCGATCGCCGTCCACCAGCGTTGCGGCGCAAGTCTGGCTGACGGCGGCGATGCCGGGTCCGAGCTTCATGCGCAGCCGGAAACGTGTAGGGTCCGGAGTGAAGGTAAGTGTGGCGAGCGTGTCGCCGGGGAGGATTCGCGCGTCGTCGCAATTTAGCGAGGTCATCACGTAATTGCCGCGCCCGGCGGTGCGGCGTATCATCACGGTGCGGGAATCGTCTCCTGTCAGTTGCCATATACCCTCCACGCGCTCTATCGGGTTCGAGTCGCAGTAACGGCGCGCGGCGTCAATATCGCATATTTCCTGCGCAGCCGCATTAGTAAGCGTCAGGAGGAGAATCGACGGGCAGAGGAGAGTTTTCATGGCATGTGGTGTTTATTGTGTCAGCAGCGCGGTGGCCAGGGCGGAGATTCCCTCTTTTCTCCCCTCGAAGCCGAGCCGCTCCGTAGTAGTGGCTTTTACAGACACATCGGCCGTGGGGATGCCGAGTATGGCGGCGAGAGTTTCCCTCATCTGCGGGATATGCGGCGCTATCTTCGGGGCCTGGGCTGTGATGGTAACGTCGACGTTCTGCACAGTCCATCCTTCCGAGCCGATGCGGCGCACAACTTCCCGTAGCAATATCTTGCTGTCGATGCCTTTGTATTGCGGGTCGTTGTCGGGGAAAAGATGCCCGATGTCGCCGAGCGCGGCTGCGCCGAGCAACGCGTCACAGAGGGCGTGGATAGCCACATCGGCGTCACTGTGTCCCAGAAGGCCGCGGGTGTGTTCCAGACGCACCCCGCAAAGCCATAGTTCGCGCCCTTCCACCAGCCGGTGGACGTCATAGCCAAGTCCGGTATGGATTCTCATGACGGTTTAGCGTTTACGTTTGCCGAGGAGGTCGCGCAGACCGTCCATGTCGAACGAAAGGGTGAAACGCAGCGTTTGGTCGAGCGGTGAGCTCTGCGCAGTAGCCAACATGTAGGAGGCGTCGAGGCGCACCACATTGAGTGAGAAACCCGCTCCGAACGAGAAGTAGCTGCGGCCTCCCTTGTTGGGGTGCTCGTAGTTGTAACCGGCGCGCACGAAGAACTGCTGGTTGTAGGCATATTCGGCGCCGACCGACCATTTGATTTCTTGCAATTCCTCCTTGAAACCGCCCGGCGCGTCACCGAAGCTCTTGAAGATGCCGGTGAACGGCGACATCTTGTTCCAGTCGTCGAGGGCTTTCTGGTATTCGTCCTGCCCTTCCACGGAGTCCATGTCGTAGTTGTTCTGGTTGGGACGCGTGGGCACGAGCAGTTTGTTCAGGTCCACTCCGAAGGCCAGCGTGTTATAGTCGGCCAGGGGGAACATGAACATGGCGCCCAGACGCAGGTTGGTGGGGAGGAAGGCGTAATTCTCGCCGTGGTCGTAGCTTACCTTGGTACCGATGTTGGAGATGTTGAAACCCCAGGAGAACTGGCACTCGTTACGCCCCACCATGGGATAAGTGGTATAATAACCGGAAATGTCGGCCGAGAAAGCCGACGCAGCGGTGTTAGACTCTCTGGTATAGGAATCATCATAAGCGAGGTCCGAGAGGATGTAACGCAGCACGACGCCCATCGAGAACTTCTCCGACAGTTTGCGGGAATAACCCACGTCGAAGGCCAGCTCGTAAGGGTTGATGGTCTGCATATCCATGCCGGTGTCGGTGCCGAGCGACACCTCGCCGAGCGAGAAGTAGCGGAACGACGCCGAGAGCGCCTGGTTGTCGCCGCCGCCGAGCTTGAAATAACCGGAAACGTCGGCCAGGAAAATATCGTTGACAATCTTGCGGAGCCACGGGGTGTAGGAAATGCCGACACCGCCCGAAGAGTAGGCGAAAGCATACTTCGAGGGATTCCAGAACTGCGAGTTGATGTCGGGGTCGGTGGCCGCGCCGAGGTTACCCATAGAACTACCGCGGGCGTCGGGGGTGATGTCAAGCGTCGTGACACCGGTATTGACGGGGTTGAACTCGTTATCCTTTATGTCATTATCGTCGGCGAAGGCTACGGCCGGCAACATCAGCGGGATGGCCAGCGCCGCGGCGCGCAACGTTATCGTTTTCTTACTCATTTCAAGATCGGTTGGTGGTCGGGCAAAAAGTACACTCCGACAATTATATAACTCCTTTCCTTCCCAAATATTGTTTGCGGCCCCGTAATAACGGAGCCCAACCTGAACTTTTTGGACAAAGGAACGCCATTACTCGTTCCAGTCCCAGTTGAGGGCGCGGTGGGAGAACCAGATATTAAGCGTGGCGTCCTGCGGCAACTTCTTTACCAGGATAGCATAGCGGGTAAAGTACATTTGCTCGCGATTGTCAGAAGGCGGTGTCGACGTCCCTATGCCGATGGTCCAATTGTAACTCTTCTCCACGTTGTCGCGGTAATAGCGGTTGTCGTAGGTTTCCATTTCCCAATCGCGGACATCGTAGGTTATCAACAACGTGTAGTCGCTGAAATCCACTCCCTTATAGGCAGCGGAGAAACCCAGAGGGTCGTCCGGCAATTCCGCCGCTACGTTGACAATAACTTTCTTATTGGCCCATCCCTTTATCTTCTCTTTCCACTCGTTATCATCGGCGGCGAACTGCACCGTTACGGGCAAATACTGCCGGATAATCGGCAAGTTAATCTCGCTCGGCGGCTCGTCGTTATGGTTGCAAGAACTCAGCGCTAAGCCTAACGCCGGCAACAAAGCCATGCACAAGGCAACGCGTTTTATCTGGTTCTTCCAGTCAAAAAGGAGGTGTCTCATGTCGCATCTTTATATTTATTGCGACAAAGTTACGCAAAATAATCGGCATCAGTCTCAACTAATGTTGAAAAATGTGTAACTTTGCGGCATGGTTAAGACACTTTTATTCGACATGGGCGGCATCGTCTTCATCCAGGACACCGCCGAGGCTTTCCGCCGGTTCACCGAAATCGGCGTCGACGCGCATCAGTTTATCGGCGACTTCGGACAGAAAGGCATCTTCCTCGACCTCGAAAGCGACCGTATCTCCGACGAGCAATTCCGCGCCGCCGTCAGCCGGCTGGTGGGCCGTGAGCTGACGTGGCAGGAGGTGCAGAACTGCTGGCTCGGATTCCTGAAAAGCGTCCCGTCCGACCGGCTCGAACATCTCCTGCAACTGCGTAAGAAATACCGTATCTGCCTGGCCAGCAATACGAACCCTTTCATCATGGCCTACACGCGCAGCGACCGTTTCAGCGGCGACGGCCACGGCATCGGCCATTATTTCGACCGCCTGTATTGCTGCTATGAGATGGGCATCTGCAAACCCGACAAAGCCTTCTTCACAAAAATCCTCGAAAGCGAAGGCATCCGTCCCGAAGAAACCCTCTTCATCGACGACAGCAAAAAGAACATAGCCGCCGCTGAATCCACCGGCATCAAAGGCCTATGGGTTCCCTCCAACCAAGACTGGCTCCCCGCCCTCCTCTCCGTCCTGCCGGAGTAACCTATCGCACGATTCTATTACCGGCGATAGGAGTTGAAGGAGGCTTTAGACCATCCGTACTGATGTTCGCTCTTGAAATCATCGAGCATCCATTTCCCGTTTTCGAGTTTCAACTTAAGCCGGAAAGTCTCTGTTTCCGGACCATTCGTTCTTTTGACAGTAACATTGGCCGCCGTCGGGGTTACATCCGTGAACTTGAACATGACGAATTTACCGTTTGGGTCAGGATCCTGGGCACCATACCAGGAATAAATCATTTCTCCGTCGGTCATCATTGCGTCCTCGTCATTGTAATAGCGGTCTCCCATCTGTTTTTCAATGGATTTAATTCGTTCCACCATTCCGAGATAAGCTGATGCGAACGACTCTGAAAAAGCCGTTCTGACGCCACGCTCCATTCCCTCCTCCATAGGAAGAGCCTTCCAGATGGCCTTGATGCGGCTTTTAAGCATCTCTTCATCAGGCAGTTGTTCTTCGGCCACTCCCGTCTGCGAAGCACTGGAATCGATAACAGCATTTGCAGTCGTTTCAACAGCAGCCAGTGAATCGGTGGATGTGACAGTGTCCCTATTGGCTTTCGATTTGCCACATCCGGAGAAAATTATCGCACAAATCGAAACTCCTAAAATTACTTGTTTTATCATAAGAATATAATTTGGATTGACAAAGTTAGCTAAAAAATCCGGAAATCCACAATGGATGTATGTCCAATACATTCCATAAGTAAATTCAAGGTGAAATTCCGGCTTCGATGAACGGTTTAAGGGAGGAACTCTTTAGCTTTCTGAAATGGGATCTAAAAAACTCTTGCTTGCAAATATCTGCGAGAGCGCGGCACACAGTTTATCATAAACTTGGGTGGCACCGAAAACAAGTTCATAAAATTTGTCCAACGATATTCGGCGAATGCTTGCATGGTAAAAAGTCTGTTTATCGAGCGTAATCCGCCATATTTCGTCTTTGGATTTTGTGGAGTTTGTTTCCACGAGATAGCAGGTAGCCCGACCGTCGTTCAGCAACTTGGCTTGCATCTTCATATAACATTCTCGCGATGAAGCGGAATTCATAGTTTGACGGCGTTTGTTCGACAACGCAGCGTAAATATGCAGCTCGTCATTCTCTACATCAAACCATTCTTCCGGCTCCCTCCAACCGTTGCCGGCTTCACGGAACAAATTCTTATGGAAATCAAGGTTCGATGTTATTCCTTCTGCGATATTCTCAGTGAACTGAAGATGTAAGTTTTCTCGCCAACAAGATTCGGCACCAATCTCCACAAGCCCACAAATTTTTTCGTCAGATACGGTTCCGATATTATAATCACGCATAGCGATGAATTTAGTTTTCTTGTACCAAGGCAATATAGACAAATTTGGCATCTCCAATTAGGATTAATCCAAAATCACGAACTTGCCTTGAGACAAGTGAATTCTTATTAAACGCAACGTTTCAAAAATTCTCGAAAAATAATATTTTATACCAGACATTCAATAATAGATGTGCTGATACTCTGAGCAAGTTTTACAGGCACTGCATTCCCAAGCTGTCTCATAGCTTCTGTCCATGATCCTATGATTTTATATGAATCCGGAAAGGTTTGAATACGTTTAGCCTCAAAAATTGTAAAGTAACGGAAAGAGCCATCTTGGAATTTAATCATATTTTCTCCGCCCGGCACACCATGACCGCCAGCTTTAATAGTTTTAGCGGGTTCATCTATCGGACTTCCTGTATGGCCTGGGTATTCTTTTGCCCCTTCACGTATTATGTGTTCGGACGGGAAATAGTATTTATCTCCGAATTCGGGTATATCTGTTATGGCATCCCGAACAGTACGCCAAGGAAGCTGTTCGGGGGGCAAAAAACCATATTTAAGAGAAAGCATGTTACTCATCTGAGGAAAATGGACAAACTCTTCATTTGTCGGAGTAATATTATGTCTTTCCCAATAGCATTTCGTCACATATTTATCCCATAATAAAGAATCCGCTGAATGAGTTTTAGGAGGCATTGTCCAAGATTTATCAAGATCCTTTCTGATTCCGACAATTATAACTCTCTCCCGTTTCTGGGGCACACCGAAATCAGCTGCGTTTACAAGTTGAATATTAACATCATATTGCTCACGCAGTGGAATTGCATCATGCAACCTATTTATCTCTTCTATATGAGATTTATAGTTTTCAAAATTGTCAGTTACGGTAGGATATTGAAGTTGTAGAATGATATAATCAAGATAAGATTTAAAATTGGGTCTCAATAATCCCTTGACATTTTCAAAAAAGAAAGCCCGGGGAAGTAATTCCCGGATGGATCTTATGGCAGAAGGAAACATATCTCTTTTATCAAGATTGCCCTGTGCTTTACCACCCATAGAAAACGGTTGACAAGGAGGTCCCCCGGCCACGATGTCTACACCATTGCAACAAGTGAAATCATAGCTACGAATATCTCCCTCAAAAACCGGGATTTTACCATAGTTGCTACGAAGTGTTTTACAAGCATCCGCATTCCATTCCACGAATGCCAAATGATTGACTCCGGATAAGCCGATACCTGTTGCCAAGCCGCCGGCCCCGGAAAAAATTTCAAGGCAATTACACATAACTATAGTCAATAAAATATTGTCTCACACCGGAAAGGATATCTTCAAGGGATCTGGAAGATTCCGCACAGCGATTTGCCCAACTTCTTCCTGGATGCAACAAATCCCAATCTGAACGTTCTTGATTATATCTTCCGCTCCCGGGATCATGATTACCGAAACCATCGACATTACAATTCCAAAGAGGCATATAATTCCTGATCAGGGCTGCTTCAACAGTGCCTATAAGATTAGTTGCCGAATTTTCTAAAATCATAAATCTACATAAGAAATCTCTTATTTCCAGATTCGACGCGGCTTCGATACTCTTGGTGTGGTCACATAATCTACGACACAATTCATGCGACGAACTATGCACAACTCTTCCTTGACGCCATCCGCGAGGAACAGCTTTTCCAACATAAATAGGTTGTCTATAATCCAATCTATTTATTTCATGGAATCGTTTATACAATCCATCCTTACCTATAAAATACAACGCATAAACCCCAGCTCCCTCGAAATCTTCCAAAGGAGGTATCGGCTGAATAGGTGTTCCATTAAAAAACCTTATGGTGTCTTTAATCAGTTCTTCAAATTCAGGCGAAGAAAAAACGTGTTTAGATCGGTCGAAACTAAATTTCATATAAACGAAAAGACCTCCAAGTAGGCTGACAGACGACCAAATGTTTAGGCTGCTACAAGGATGTCCGAATATTTATTTTGTTTAGAATGGTCTGTAGTCGGTCATAGTCAGCGCAAGCACAGTTTGAGATGCAAAGTTACTAATAATTTTCGATAATATCACCCTCTCCGGCAAAGATAATCTTTGAACTTTTTAAGGTTTAATCCAGTGATTTTATTCTTCGCAGATACTTAATCATTTAAGCCGTAATAACTTTCGGGTTCGGCGGCTTCGACAAACGTGTTGTAATAGACCGGGTATGGACTGTTCAATTTATCCTTTAGCTCATGAAGAGTTCGCATGCGGCTCTCCTCCGTTTTAAGTTCACACTCCCATATAACCATGACCCTCCATCCTAATTTACGAAGTGCTTTCATATCGCGCTCATCGCGAGCGATGTTTCTTTCTATCTTCTCTTTCCAAAACCTGATATTAGATTTTGGCAAACGATAGTATTTACAGTTTTCATGCCCATGCCAAAAACAACCGTTTACAAATATCACTGTTTTATGACGTCGTAACACTAAATCAGGAGTGCCGGGGAGTTTTTTGTTATGTAAGCCATAACGGAATCCCAAACCATGGAGGTATCGGCGAACTATCATTTCTGGTTTGGTATCCTTTCCCTTGACAGCTACCATACATTTATGGCGCTGTTCTTTTGTCATTATATCTGCCATATATATGAACGCGGAAGGCCTATTTTCGTTTATCCTGGTGCCGTCAGAATTAAATCTGCCAGTTCAATAACTTTCAACCGCCTCGATAAAGGCCATATCAGCAGGTTCACAAGAACGAAGCGGATACCGTTCGGGAATAGCACGTTCATCGGTACCGTAACTCAGTCCACGACAAAACGCAAGGGCTTTGTCCTCACTGTCGAAAACCTCTGCCTCAGGGAAACGGAGCATGTCCTCAGAATCAAGATATTCTTTGAAGCCCTCTATGTCATCGTTTACAAGGAAACTGATGGCGAAAGGGTCGGAAATCACATATACCCTCACTGACATAATAATCAATTTTGAAGTTCTTTTTTCTATTTGCAAAGGTACAAATAATAATTGGAAAAACCACTATGAAAAGCAATTTATTTGCTTGAATCATAGTGGTTTTTTTATTTCTGCGGCGATTCTTACTGGGCGGGGAGGACGGCGAAGGTCAGGGGGGCGGAACTGCCGTAGGCGGGAGCGTCGGTTATCACCCAGGCGCGGTAAAGGCCGGAGGCGAGGCGTTGGCCTTCCGCATCCTCGAGCGGGCAGTCTATCTCCGTACCTTCGAAGGGAAGCGAGATTACAGTGGTGCCTTCGTGCGAGGCTACCATGAGGCGTCCTTTCTGCGGGGAGGCTTCGGGGAGCGTGAAGCGCAGCGACTCACTGCCGGCGGCCAACGTCTCGGCTTCGAGGGAGAGTAGCGGCAGCGCGTCTCCGATACGGAATGACATCGATTGCTCGGCTGTGTTGCCGGCATAGTCGCTGATAGCCACCGACACGGCGTGCTCGCCGCGCGCGAGGTCGGCACAGGGGATGGTGCCGGATGCCTTTACCGGCGTGCCCGGTTCCACATGCAGCGTGTGGGCCACGCCGCCATAATATTTGCCGTCGAGCGTCACGGCGAAGCCTTGGTTGAGCGCCGGGTTGTCGATATTGAGCGAACGGTCATCGCTGACGGTGAAGCGTATCTCTTTCAGTTCCGGATCATATTCGAGGGTCTCGATTACGGGAGCCGTGACGTCGAGTTGCCCCGGGTCGGCGGCAGTTTCGGCTATCGTCACCGTCGTGACACCGGAGGCTCCGCGGTGTGTCACCGGGTCGTAGGCCGAGATGGCGATGCGTGTGGGCACCCCGGCGCGCAGACGGTAGCTCTGCGGTATCTCCACGTCCACTTCGAAGCGGCCGTCGGCGGCGGTGCCGCGGAAGGTGGCCAGCACTTCGTCGGCATACGTTATGACGGGATGCTTTGTAGATGCGGGGTTAATGAGGTTGGGGCATGTTTCGCTGCGTGCCGGCGCCAGCACTTTGGCCGTCACCATGCCGCTGAAGTCGTCGATGCCCACCGAGGTCCCTCGGCGCGTCACCGGGCCGGTGAGCTTGACGCGTGTTCCGGGGACGAAGCTCAGCCCGGCCGCGTTGTCGGGGTTGGCTGCGAGCAGAGGTATGTGGAGTTTCAACGCCGGGTCGCACATCAACTGGAAGGTGTTTTCGTAAGTATTGCGCATGGCAGTCTTGGCACGCGCGTAGACCTGCCCGATGGTCTGCATGGTGTCGATGGTGAGGCCTGCGGGCGTCTGCGTAAGATGGGTAAGCACCTGTTTCACGAACTGCTCGTTCTGGTTGGAGTAAGCCTTACGCGAGGAGAGGATAGCACCGATGAGTCCGTTGGGACTGTCGATGACCATGCTCTCGCCGAGGCCTCGGTTGCCGACGTCGAAACCGGTATTGTCACACGTCCCGAAGATAAAGAACGGCAACACGTTGTTTTCCATCAGGGTGGCTTCGCTCTTGCTGAAGAGGTTCACATCCTTGTCGAGCTTGAACTCGGACCCGTGGCCCAGGTAGAAAGCAAATGTGAAGTTTGAGTTAAGGAGGTTTCTTAAGCGGCCGGTTATCTGGTCCTTGGAGAAAGCCTCGCACACCAGCGGTGTGGTGAGCAAGCTGGAATTGAAGCGGTTGTTGAGCTCGGTGGTCATGCGCACCACACCCTCGGTGTGCAGGTTGTTGTCTCCTGTGCCGGAAACGGCCAGCACCTTGTTGCTGACGTCGGCATAGCCTTCATAGTCGAGATAACGCTCTATCTTGTCGATAATCTGCGCGGCTTCCTGCTCGCCGGCCACGGGGAGCACGCCCACACCCACTTCCACGTTGTTGAACTCGAGATTGTTGATGCGTGTGTCGATCATCATTCCCAGGAAGTCGTTGATGTTTTGCGCGTCGCCGTCCTGCGAACAGCGGTAGTCCTGGAAGGCGATGATAAAGGAGTCGTAGTCGAGTTCCTTCTTAATTCCGAGGGCTTCTGCGCGCATGGGGCCGAAGAGCAGCAGGTTGAGATGCGTCTTCCCAGGGTTGTTCTGATAAGCCATCTTCACCATGGTGCGATATGCCATAGGGTCGGGGGTGCCGGAGTTGAACTCGTTATAGACGTCCCCCACTTCGGCGACGACTACGCGTAGGCTGTCGCGGTCGCGGTGCAGTTGCGCCAGACGATCGGCCTGCAGGCGGAGCGCCGGGATGGTGAGGATAATGAGGTCGGCGCCGGAGACAAGTTGTGAATGCAGGTCGGTGTTGCGCACTTCACCCTCCACGCGCACGCGGCGCTGCTGTTCGGAACGGTCAAAAACTGTGACGCGCGACCCGGCGGCGAGCACAGGACTTCCGTCGGCACCTTTCGGAACGAGCGCCGGTGCCTGCGGATTGCTGATTTCGAGCACACGGGCATCGGAGTAGGAGGAGGCCAGCGGCAGGCAAACATACCCTCCTGCCGCAGCGGGAAGGGACATGTCGCCGTCCGTCCCTTTGGCGGCGGGCAAAGTGCGGCGGTAGGTCAGTCCCAGATAGTCCACACCGGCATTGGACACCGACGCGGAGCCGATATGCAGCGACATGGCCACCTGGCTTCCGGGAGCCAGGCTATTGCGCACGGGCCGGGTGAAGTTGTTGGCCATTGTGGTGGAAATCTGCGACGTGGAAGCGAACGTGTACTCCCTGTTGCCTATCCACAGCGACCACTTGGCGTTCTCGTTGCCTTTGCTGGTATAGGTGGTATAGAAGTCGCCTGTAAGGGTGAAGGGGGATGCCGGTATCAGTCCCGGCGGGGTAAGCCGCCAGTTCAGCACTTGATTACGCGTCACTATGGTGTCGAAGTATATCTGCCCGTTGCCCTTTATGCCGTACACTTTAGGTTTGCCGAGATACATGTAATCCAACGCGTAGGAAGGCGTGGTGACAACCGCATCGGCCGGGGGGAGCGGCAGGGTGTCCATCGGCAGGGGCGCCGCGGCGTCGGTGAGAAGGTAATATCCGCGCCGCGAATAGATATGGCGGGCGGTACGTTTGAAATACCCGTCGACAAAGGGTTCCTCCCCTTCGCCCGGCGGTTCGGGCGGCAGGAAGTCCACCCATTCGCGTCCTATGCCGTAGAAAAGGAGACCGGTGCTGTCGGCCAGCACCGGCACGGCGCAGAGGTTGCTGTCCACGGCGACGGTGCCGTCCTTAAGCACGAACTGCCCTTCGGAGGGCAATGCGCCGCGGCCGAAGACCGCCACGCGCCTCGGGTCGCTGAAGCCGAGGCGCGCCAGCATGGTGTCGGGCAGCTGGTAAACGCCGGTGGTGTCTACCGACACTTTCACCCACCGGCCTTCGGCGAGGCCCGACCTGGGGGCGAAGTATCGCGTGGGAAAAGCGAAAACAGCGGCGGCAGTAAGTGTGGCCGGAAGTAGCAGGAGGGTATTTCTCAGTTTCATGTTATCTCAGTGTGAAGGAGTGAAGGGCGTCATCTCCAGCTGCGAACGTCACCTCCTCTCCGGGGAGGGCGGAGGGTGCGCAGGCCGGCGCACAGGAATGGAAGAAAAGGATGTCGCCCGTTTTAAGGGTGTAGGTGTTCGAGAGGAAAGAGATGGCGCGGGCAGCGAGGTCAGTCAGGTCGGGGAAGCGGAGCAATGTTTCTTCGGCGCCTACGCGGCAGGTGATGCCGGCGTCGAAGAGCTGCACTATTCCCGCGAAAGGTTGCCACGCCCCGAGGCACAATGAGCCGTCGAAACTAACGGCGGCCGACTGCGGCTCACCGGCACCGGCAAGGCGCCGGCGAAGGTCTTCGGCATGGAGCGCGTAGCCCAACGCCGCCATATTGTAATATCGTGAAGCGAACTTCGGAGCTATACCCTTGCCGAGGCGGTCGATGCGCACGGCCACAACGGGGCGCAGGCGGAAATCGTCGGCAAAGTCGGGCACGAAACAGGGTTTGCGCCAGGGCACCGCCGCCGAGTCGGCCACAATGTAACAGGAGAACTCTTGGACAGGCTCCGGCGCCGCCCGTTCTATACCGAATATTTTCATTTCAGTGCTCCACCTCCTATGGAGTTAAGACGGTTGTAGATGATTGCCAGGTGGGCGTAGATGGAGGTGTTGGCCAGCACGATGCCGTCCCGCACACGCACACGGTAAGGGGTGAAATTCCAGATGGCCTTTATGCCGGCGGCCACCATATTGTCGGCCACGTCCTGCGCCTGTCTCACTGGTACGGTGAGGATGCCTATGGAGGCCTGGCACGCGGACTGCCGCGCCTTCATGTCGTCGGGGTGGAATATGGGCACATGGCAGATTTCGGTGCCGATGAGCCGGGGCTTGACATCGAAACCGGCCACTATGTTCAGGCCGTAGTTGGAAAGGCCGCGGTCGCGGATAAGGGCCTCGCCGAGGCTGCCGACGCCGCAGATGAAGGCGTTGTGGGCCGTGCGGAAACCGAGGAACGAGGTCAGGGCGCGGCGCAGGTCCTCCACGTCGTAGCCTATGCGGGTCTTCCCCTTAATATTTAGGAAAGAGAGGTCCTTGGCTATCTGCGAAGCGTCGACGCTCAGTGCCCGCGCTATGCGGGTAGAGGAGACGGTGGCCACACCGTCGGCTGCCAGGATGTCAATGTAGGAGAGGTACCAGGGCAGGCGGCGCAGCGTCGGCTCGGGGAGCAGTATCTGGGTGTTGTATCTGTCTGAGGCCATGGGGCGGTGATGCTTGGTTATGGTGCCGTAACGGCCAGTTTGCGTGTCTTGGTGGCCACAGTGCCGTCTTGTGCGGTGACGGTGGCGCGGTAGAGGTAGATGCCGCGCGGCACACGTGCGCCGGCCGTGGACAGGAGGTTCCACTGCACGGACAGCGAGGAGTCGAACGTCCCGGCTGTCGAGGCGTCGCCGCTCCACACCTTCTTCCCTCCGAGGTCGAAGACGTCGACCGTACACTGCAACGGCTCGGCGGGACGGTCGTGCATCACGGTGAATCGGACCGAGGTGGAGGCCGGGTTCACGTCGGTGGTGATGTCATAGATGTTGGGGGCACGCCCCACGGCCACGTTGAAGGTCAGCGTCTGCTCGCTGACGTTGTTGTTGAGGTCCCAGACGGTGAGCGTCATGGTGTGCTCGCCCGGCTCTATGCCGCTCAGGGGATACTGTATGCTGCCCGAGCAGGGGTCGCCCACCTTCGGGGAGTAGTATTCGTCCACGTTGGTGAAGGTGTCGTCGTCCACTTTCAGCGTGAGCTGCTGCCCTATGGTGCCCCCGAAGATGTTCAGGCCGCTCTCGTCGGTGAAAGATGCGAAGAGTGTGGGCGAGGAGTTGACCACGTCGCCGTCGGCAAACTGTTCGCTGTTGAGGTACATTGCGGTGATTTCCGGACCTTTGTCGTCGGTATTCTTGCCGTATTCGGGGCCTTCGCCCAGGATTTGGAGATTCTCGGTGTAGCCGGAAGCCTGCTCGCCTTTGTCGCTGTAGGCGTAGGCGTTGAGCAGCGCCGGCGAGCTGTTGTTGTCGATGACCGGAGGCACCATCAGCGTGGCCGTCCACCGGCCGTCCTTCACCATTTCTAGGCCGTTGAAGAGTTTGGACACACGGTCATTGTAGACCTGCGGCTTGTCGCTCGGGGAATCGCCGTAGCCGTGGGTCGTTATCACGGTCTCGGCGTCGAAGAGCGTCAGTTCTATGTATCCGTTGAAGTCGGGCACCGGGTTGCCGTCAAAGTCCTCTATGTGGCCGGTTACTGTGGTACGTTCAGTGGCTCCGAGAGTCGGGGCATCGCCGGTCATGTCATGCTCCCCTATCCTGTCTATGACGATGCGGTGTTCCGGCAGGTTGATGCGCAACGCGGGGTCGCCCACCAGCAGGTAGCGCAACTTGTTGTTGTCATTGGCGTAGGCGTTTTTGGAGAGGCGGAACCAGTCGCCGAGGCGGAGACCCTTTCCGTCGGCGCCGCGCTGCATGAAGATGCGAGCCACGTGGTAACCCAGGGAGTCGTTGTTGCTCATATATACGCTGCGCAGGGTGGTGTACATACCCACATATCCCGACGTAGGGTTGAGCCACATCAGCTCGCCGCCGCTCACGTCGTTGGCGTCGATGCGGGTAAGCTCGCAGGTTGCCGAGAAGAGGAACGGGAGCTTGCGGTTGGTCATGGAGTTCATGTCCTCCCAGGTCCAGACGCGGCTTTTGGTCATGGCCGTCGGCGAGGCGTGCCCCACGTAATTGTGGAGCATCACACCCTCGCTGAGCGCCTGCAGCAGGTCGCTCTTGGCGCCGGGAAACTGGAATCCGGAGGAAGTGCCCACACGGTCGTAGGAGTCGAGGTATATGCGCTTGTAGATGAATGAGCGTCCCGTCTCGGTCCGGCGGAACTGTTTCAGCTCTTTTTCCGATGAATTGAGGTGCGTGCCGCCGTCCTTGTCCTCGGCGAAGAGGAGGATGGTGTTGCGCCAGGCGCCGTACTGCGGCTCGGTTTCATACTTTATGATTTTGTCGACGGCCTGCGCAGCTTCCGTAACGCTCTTGACGGGCATACGCGCCACGCCTATCGAGAGGGGTTCGGAGTCCATGTACAGGCGCCCGGGATTGTCTTCGAGCATGGCAATGATATCGTCGGTGCCGTATGAGGAATGCTCGGATAGGCCGCCGGTATCCTCCCACATGGGGAGGCGGGGATAGCCGGCGCGGCGCACCTGTTCTGTTTTCCCGAGGTTGTCGAAGGTGGCACGGCTCATCAGGATGCAGTATTTCAACTGGCGGGAACCTCCCAGGCGCCCGCGGTCATACCACATTTTCAGGGCCTTACGGAAAGCGCCTATGTCGGCGCTGCCCGACGAGAACTCGTTGTAAATCTCCTCAGGGGTGAAGACGTGCACCACCATCGCGTCGTGCTCGCGGCGGAACTGCGCCAGGCGCTCGGCCTCGCTCTTCCATGCCGAGGGGGTTATGATGAGCATGTCGGGTACCTCCATGGCGTGGAGGTCCTGGTTCTGCACGCGGCCGGCGGGTTTCACCGGTCGCGACACCTGCGCCGGGTTGAAGGCTACGTATTCGCGGTAGCCGGTGCCGGGGGAAACGAACGTCAGCTTGTCGCCCTCCAGAGAGCCGGTGACGAGCGCGGGATAAGCGGGATTGGTAACGTCCCACACCTGCGTGTCGGCCGAGCAGCCTGACAGCGTGTAGCTTACGCGCCCGGCATTGGGGTCGCGGAAGTAGAGTTCGCCGCCGTTGAGATGCAGCGGACGCACGTATTCCACTTGTATATAGTCAAGGCGCGCCATCGACAGGACGCCGCCCTGGCTGGTGTAACGCAACCCGACGTTGAGCTTCTCGCCGTCTGCCGTGTAGTTGAAAGTACCGCGCGCCACATTGGCATAATCTGTGGTGGGAGTGAGCGTTATTGCATTAGGTTGCTCCTCGCCGTTGAGCGAGACGCCTACTTTTCCCGCCACTCCTGAAATTTTGGAGCCGAAGACCACACGCACCTTAGTGACGCCTGAAGCGCCTGTGAGGGTGAAAGGGAAGGTCTGCGACGTCTGTGCGCGGAAATCCTCGCCGTACATGCAACGGCCGGTCTCGCCGGCAAAGGCCAGGTTCTTCTCGTGCAGCAACACGTCGAAGAAACTCGTCTTGACGGTGGAGCCGGGAGTGCCGGCTGAGGCAGCTTCGGGGACGAGGCGCGGCTCGTCGCTCTCGGTGATGAAATAGTAGCTCTCCTCCGAATAGGGGTTCACGGTGCGTTCGTAATACATGTTGTTGCCCGACTGGCCTGCCTTCCAGGTAACGTTGTCAACGCCGAAGAAGACAATGCCCTTCGAGGTCTGTACCGAGGGTTGCTCGGGGAGGTCGTCGACATACGAGGAGTTGAGCTCCAAAGGAATTTCGCGGCCGCCGTAACCATGCACGCGCACTCGCGAAAGGTCGGTGAAACCCAGGGCGCGGAGCTGCTGGGTGGTGATCAGCTGCATACCGCTCTGCGAGACGGCTACACGGGCCCATTTCCCCGTGGCGAGGCGCGACGACTGGCGGTAAAGGCCGGTGTCGAGAGCCGAAGTCTCCGGTGCGAGTTGCGGCGACAAGATGACGGCCGACGCGAGCGTCAGTCCCAGTGCAAGAGTATGGATATATTTCATCAGGTAAAGTTCAAATTATTGTGGTGGGGGGCTTTCTGATGACGGGCCGTTCCCGCCGTCAGACACTGCCTCTGAATTTATAACGTTTTGAACTTTATTATATTGTACAACCGCACCACAGTTACTTTGCGGTGCGGCTGATATGGGATGGTGTCTAAGTTTTCACGGGGTCAGTACATGGGGGTGAAGCCTTTGGACTTTTCGAGGTATTTGTTGGCCTCGCCGCAGATGCCGGTGTGCTTGGCGGTGTCGAGCTTCAGTACCGGCGCGCCTTTAGAGAGGTTGCACTTGTCGAGGTCGATGTAATAGACGCCGAGGTTGGTCACTATGTCGAAGTAATAGCGGTGGCGTTTCAAGTCGCTGTAGGAGCGCCATTGCGTGCTGCTGAGGTTGGGTTCGCCCTTCACCTCGTAAAGATAGGGGACGGAGACATTGGCAAGGATGGAACGCGTGATGGTCACTGCCAGGTCAGGGTCGCCGGTCGTTTCCACGTTGTGGGCGAAGTAGTTGCCACGCACGCAGCGGTCGGGACTTTTCACGGTGCCCGGGAGCATGTTGCGTCCCCCTACTCCGGTCCAATATGTGATGATGGCGGTCATGTCGGGCCACTGCGGGTCATTTGTCATGGCGCGGAAGTCGCCCGGGTCATAGAGGCGCACCACCCCGTGGTCGAACTCCAGGATGGCCGACTTGCCGGTGGCGTCGGTGATGCCCCAATGGAGCGCCGAGACGGTACCGCCGTCGAAGGTGGCTCCGGACAGCGAGAAATTATGCTCGCGCAGCACGGCACAGACCTCATCGGTGGTGCTGTTCATGTCGAGCAGCCACGCCACAAACATGGACATGGACATGGGGGGACGCTTTGCGGTTTCCTCATTGTCATAGACGGTACCTTTGCAGAACAGGCCGTTGATTACGAGCCCTTTCTCATTCATACCCTCGGTGACGCCGCCGTCGTAGCCCACGGCATATACGGAGCCGTAGCGCGAGATCCAGGTAATGGCTCCGGGCATGTTACTGCCGCTCTTCGCCATTCCGCGCGGATAGACGTAAAGGTTGGTGGGAATAGGCGTTTTCCAGTCGAGCGAACGCCCCACGACGAATATATTGTCATTACCGGGATAAACGACACGCGAGCAGGCACCGCCAGCCTGCGGCATCGCCAGGGATGCGGCCGCGACACCCGCTGCCGCCAAAGATTCAAGTGTTTTCATATCATATGTGTGTTTTCTTTCAAAACACCGGCCTGGAAAAGAAAGTTTGCCCCGCAAACAGAAATAAATGAACCCACACGCGGGATTTGCCGATATTTTTATTAATTTTGCAACAGATTCTCAAACCGACTTATACCTCTTTCAAGATATGACCGAACAGGAACTTGCAGGAATGATTTGGAACATCAAGGAGATTATCCGTGGTGTCTATGACGATACGGAAGTCGAAAACGTGATACTGCCGTTCACACTGCTCAGGCGGCTGGACTGCGTGTTGCAGGACCGGTATGACGAACTGTATCAGCAATACAAGGAATTTCCTGACGAGAAGAAGGACGTGATGCTGATGGCTCTGATGCGGCGCAACGGACTGACTTTCTTCAACACCTCCGGTCTGTCTCTCAACAAGCTGTTGGCCCAGCCCAAAATGCTTGCCGACAATTTCAAGACATATCTTGACGGATTCACCCAGAATGTGCGCAACATCCTGTTGGCGTTCACTCAGGAGGACGGCGAGAACGGCGACATCAGCCGTATTTATTCTCGTCTTGACCGCAACGACTTGCTGTTTCAGGTCACCGAAAGTTTCGTGAACAATGCCGACCTGCATCCCGACCGCGTCGACAACGCCATGATGGGCACCATCTTCGAGATTATCATCCGCAAGTCGAAGGAAACCACCAACACCAAGGCCGGCCAGTTCTATACGCCGCGCGAGGTAGTCCGGTTATTGGTCTCGCTCGTGATGCACGGACGCGAGGCTGAGGTAAACACTCTCGGCAAGCATTTCCAG
Organism: Porphyromonadaceae bacterium UBA7180; assembly: GCA_002491165.1. Lineage (GTDB taxonomy): Bacteria > Bacteroidota > Bacteroidia > Bacteroidales > Muribaculaceae > Lepagella. Next base: position 36,827 of record DKVK01000041.1, on the reverse strand, counting down.
ATTTACGACCCGTGTTGCGGCACCGGCGGTATGCTCACCGAGGGGAAGCGCTATCTCCAGTCGCTGACCGACCGCACCGACATGAAGGTATTCCTCTTCGGTCAGGAACTCAACGAAAAGACCTACGCCATCTGCAAGTCAGACCTTCTCATAAAGGGTGACCTTGACAAAGACCGTAACATAGCCCTTGGCGACACTCTCGCCAACGACCAGTTTCCCGGAGAGCATTTCGGCTATATGCTTGCCAATCCGCCATTCGGCGTTGACTGGAAGAAGATCGAAGGCAAAGTCAAAGAGGATGCCGCCAAAAGCGACGGGCGTTTCTCTGTCGGACTCCCCTCCACATCCGACGGTTCTCTGCTCTTCCTGCTTCACATGATAAGCAAGATGGACCCTGCCGGCTCCCGCATCGGCATCGTGCTCAACGGTTCTCCCCTCTTCAACGGCGCTGCCGGAAGCGGTTGGAGCGAAATCCGCAAGATGCTGATGGACCGCGACCTGCTCGACGCCATCATCGCTCTGCCAAAGAATCTTTTCTACGGCACCGACATTTCCACCTATCTCTGGATTCTCGACAACAACAAGCCGGAAGAGCATAAGGGGAAGGTGCTGATGGTCGACGCCACGCATCCCCGCTATGCCAAGCTGCTCCAGCGAAGCCTCGGTAAGAAGCGCTATGAGATTCCCGACGAGGCTATCCGGGAGATTGTTGACATATATGGGAATTTCTATGATGCAACTCTGCCGGACAACGAGGAAATCAAGGTAGCCCGTCTTATGGATGTAGAGGATTTCCTTTATACAACAGTAACTATCTATCGCCCGTTGCGACTCGTCTATACCGACATCGCGCGCAGAGCAGCCGAGGCCGCCAACGGCGCAAAAGTAAAGAAAGCCGACAAGGAACTGTTTGAACAAATAGCCGCTGCGACATGGCCCGATGGCTCGATGACTGACGAAGAGGTTTTCCGCGAATTGAAGAAAACCCTTCCCAAAAAGCCGACCCAGGCTGTAATAAAGGCCGTCCGCACCCTTGGCACCACTGACCCGGAAGCTCCGGCCGTGTTCGCCACTCCCGGCAAACCTGACAGCGGCCGGGTGATTGACCCGGCACTCACCGACACCGAGACAATCCCCATGAAGGAAGATATTGACGAATATATTGCCCACCAGGTTCTGCCGTTTGTTCCCGACGCATGGCGCGACCCGAGCAAAGACAAAGTAGGATGCGAGTTTCCGTTGACGCGCCTCTTCTATCGCTACACGCCGCTGCGCGACAGCTCCGAAATCCTTGCAGACCTCATGGCTCTCGAGTCCGACACAACTTCCGCCCTCCAATCCTTAATCTCCGAAGCACGATGAAAGAATTAGTAAGTGAAATACGCACAATCATCGAGTCAGCACGGACAAATGCCATGCGTTCAGTCGACTTCTGCCGAGTACAGATGTACTGGCAGATAGGACGCCGCATAGTAGAGGAAGAGCAGGGAGGTCAGGCCCGTGCCGAATACGGTAAGGGACTGATAAAGAATCTTGCAAAAGAGATAGAACCTGTGTATGGGAGCGGATTCGGGCAGAGACAAATGGAATATAGTAGAAGATTCTATCTGGAATTTCCAATTGCGCACACAGTGTGTGCGCAATTCAATTGGTCTCAGTATAAGGCTCTTATCGACATTCCAGATAAAGATAAAAGGAAATATTATGAGTTGGAGGCTGTCAACAACTGTTGGACGGCACGACAGATGAAGCGTCAGATCAATTCCATGCTCTATGAGCGTATGCTTTTGAGTAACGATAAAGAAGCTGTTTTGGCTATGGCTCGTAAGGAAAGAATGCCGGAGAAACCGCAGGAGATTGTTAAAGATCCGATGGTGCTGGAATTTCTCGGTTTGGAGAAACGGACCCATTATTATGAAAGCGATCTGGAAACCGAACTGATAAATCATCTTCAGGATTTTATTCTTGAACTTGGCAACGGTTTCACTTTCGTTGCTCGCCAGAAGCGCATTTTGCTTGAGGATGACGAGTTCTTCATCGACTTGGTGTTTTACAATCGCCTCGCCCGACGGTTCGTCATTTTCGAGTTGAAGACCGGCGAGGTAACCCATCAGGATTTAGGCCAGTTGCAGATGTATGTCAATTACTATGACCGCACAGAAAAACTTCCGGAGGAGAACCCAACCATCGGGATACTGCTCTGCACGGCCAAGAACGATACGCTCGTAAGGATGACACTTCCGGCCGACAATAATACCATCGTGGCATCAAAATACCAGCTCTATCTTCCTACCGAGCAACAACTGATTGCCGAGGTTGAGAAAGTCAAAAAAGAATGGGAGGAAGCACGATGAGACAGATAACATCCGACGACATAAAGAATTTTCTCCTTTCAAGAGAAGGGCTGAATCTTGAAATGAAAAAATGCAAGCAGAATAAGTTACCCGACACTCTGTGGGAAACCTATTCAGCTTTCGCCAATACGCGTGGCGGTGTGATTCTCCTTGGCGTGGAAGAACATAAGGGGAAGCCTCTTCCGGAAAGCGAGGTATGGCTCACCCTACCGCTACCGAAAGAGCTTGACGGTATAAAATCGGATGAGACTGTAAAAGCAAATGATACTTTAAATGGCACTATAAAGGCTGATGACCATGTAAATGACCATGTAAATGACCATGTAAATGACCATGTAAATACAACTGACAGCATAAACAACATCTTAGAATCAGTAAGCAATATTCAGAGAGGTATTGTTAAGGAAATCCAGGCAAATGCATCCATTACATATTCTCAGATATGTAAAAAACTGAATATTTCCATTTCAACACTAACACGAGCTATACGAGCGCTCAAGAAGTGTGGCATCATCACTCGGGAAGGCTCTGATAAGACCGGGCATTGGGTAGTGAACGTAAACTTGGAGGAGGAAGCACAATGAAACAGCGATACGATTCATACAAGCCTTCTGGCATCGATTGGATTGGAGACATTCCAAGCCATTGGGAATTGCGAAGGATGAGATACCTATGTGATATCATTACGGGAGACAAAGACACTGTCAATCGTGTTGATGACGGTCTTTATCCATTTTATGTAAGATCGCCTCAGATAGAACGAATAAATTCATATTCGTTTGATGGAGAAGCAGTGCTCATGGCTGGTGATGGTGTGGGCGCTGGTAAAGTTTTGCATTACGCAACTGGCAAATTCGATTTTCATCAAAGAGTATATAACTTTCACAACTTTAGAGAGATAAAGGGAAAACTATTGTATCAATATCTAAAGTCTCTCTTCAAATATAAAATAGAAGAGGGCGGCGCAAAAAATACTGTTGACTCTGTTAGACAACCTTGGCTTAAGGATTTTCCTGTTTGCATTCCTCCTCTTGCTGAGCAGGAGGCGATAGCGGCATGGCTGGATGAAAAGTGTGGTGAGATTGATGCGGCGATTGCTAAGGTTGACCGTGAGATTGAGCTTATTGACGAACTGAAACAGAGCGAGATTTCGCGCGTCGTCACCCGTGGCCTCAACCCAGACGCCCCCCTACGTCCCTCCGGCATCGACTGGATAGGGGATATTCCAAAGCATTGGAAAATGTGTCGATTCAAAAATTTTATGTATTTGAAGACAACTCCTTCTGTTTCTGACATAAAGGTTGGTCTCGAAAATTTAGAATCCGGTAGTGGTAAATTCATCGAATCTGATACAGAATTTGAAGGTAATGGAGTAGAATTTTGTACCAATAATATCCTATATGGAAAGTTAAGACCGTACTTGAAGAAGGTGTGGTTAGCTGAATTTAGCGGAAATGCAATAGGAGATTTCTTTGTATTTAGCAATTGTCCAAATTCAAACGCATCGTACTTGAAGTATGTATTACTATCTGATGGTTTTACAAAACAAGCTGATGGATCTACATTTGGTGCGAAAATGCCAAGAGTTTCATCAGAGTTTATATTGACCCTCCCTTTCTATCTTCCTCCTCTCTCCGAGCAGCAGGCAATCGCTGACTATCTTGACAAGAAATGTGCTGAGATTGATGGGTTGAAAGCTAAGCTGAACAGGAAGCGCGAGACGCTGACGGAGCTGCGACAGTCTATAATCTCCGAGGTCGTGACCGGTAAACGAAAAGTAATTTAAGAATTTGAGGATATGGCAAAGAACGATAATAAACCGGCATTTGTGAAACGTGACGCTATTGTGTCCGGCAAGGAGTATGCACGCTTGTTGGGCGAACTGAAAGAACGCTTCCGCCGTTCACAGATCAAAGCAGCGGTAAAGGTGAACACCACAATGCTGGAGTTCTATTGGGAAATGGGACGAGATATTTCGCGCCTATATGCCAATGCAAAATATGGCAGCGCATTCTTCGACTGTCTCAGCCTTGATCTGAAAGCTGAATTTCCGAATCAGACAGGGTTTTCGGCGACTTCAATTAAGACAGCGGTTAGATGGTATCGCTTTTATAATAAGAGAGATACAATCATTCCGCAAACTGCTGAAGAAAATCGGCAACAACTTGTTGCCGATTTAGAAATGCCTGTTGAGTTTGGACAAGTTCCTTGGGGACATCACATTCAAATCTTTACTCATTCCAAGTCAGTTCCGGAGGCTCTGTTCTATATTGACAAGACGATAGAAAACGGCTGGAGCCGTTCCGAACTTGAAGCCGAGATGGACGATGACCTCTATAGCAAGGAGGGTAAGGCGATAACCAATTTCGACGAGAAACTGCCCGCTCCTTACAGCGGCCTTGCAAAAGCAATCCTCAAAAGTCCGTATGACTTCGGCTTTATCGACAAAAAAATTACCTCCGAGCGTCAGCTTGAAGATGCACTCTCGGGCGACATCACACGCTTCCTGCTCGAACTCGGTCAAGGCTTCGCATACGTGGGCCGACAGATGGAGTTGAAAATGCCCGGCGGTCAGACTTTCGTCCCCGACATGATATTTTACCACACCCGGCTGAAAGCCTATATAGTCTGCGAGTTGAAGGTAGTTCCATTCATTCCCGAATATGCCGGCAAACTGAATTTCTACGTCTCGGCGGTTGATGAATTGATGCGCCAGGACGATGACAATCCGACTATCGGTCTGCTCATATGCAAGTCGAAAGACAACACTGTTGTTGAATGGTCGTTCCGAGGTATGACACAGCCTCTTGGTGTGGCTGAATACAAACTAATGGAACGACTAAACAGTATGCTCCCTTCCGAAAAAGAATTGAAAAACATTATCGAGACTTATTCATCAGACGAAAACGATTGACACCATGAATCCCGACAACGAAACCAAATTTGAAGAACATATCGAGGCGGCTCTGTTGGCCTCTCCTCTCTATATCAAACGCTCTCCCGGCGATTTTGACATCAAACGGCGTGTTGACCCCGATATGCTTTGGCAGTTCCTCCATGCACAGACCGACACATGGAATCGTCTTGTCAAGCGTTTCAAAACCGGTGACGCCGCTCTCGATGCCGTCATCAAAGATTACAACTCGAAGCTCGACAACGGCCATTCGTTGGTGGATATTCTGCGCAAAGGTTTGAAGATTCAGGGTATTCCCATTAAGTTGATGCAGACAAAGCCGACACTCGCCGGGGAGGATTCGGCGTTGCATCATCTTTATCTTGCCAACCGCTTCGCCGTGGTGCGCCAGATGCGCTATTCACTTGACAAAGCCGACAAAGGGAATGAACTCGACCTCTGCATCCTTCTGAACGGTTTTCCGATAATCACCGCTGAATTGAAGAATGAAGGCACCGGTCAGAACTATACTAACGGCATCTGGCAATACCGTCACGACCGCGATCCGAAGAATCCGATGCTCCGCACGGCGTTGGTGCATTTCGTGATCGACAACAACTACGCCTTCATGACCACTTTCCTCAACGGCGAGGATACTGCATTTCTTCCCTTCAATGTGGATTCGGTCAATCCCCAGGTGCCGGGCGATTACGCCACAAGCTACCTGTGGCGCGATATATGGCAGGCTGATTCACTGCTCAACATTCTGGACCATTTCATCAAAAACGTGCAGAGCGACGGCAAAAGCGTCACTTACTTTCCCCGCTATCATCAGTTGCGCGTGGTACGCAACCTCATCAAGTGGGTCGGAGAGGATGGACCCGGCCACAACTACCTTATCGAGCACTCGGCAGGCAGCGGCAAGACAAAGTCGATGGCATGGCTCGCACACCAACTGGTTAACCTTGTCAATCACGACCAGACCCCGGTGTTCGACTCCATTATCATGGTTACCGACCGCATCGTGCTGAACGCGAACATGGCTGATGATGTCAACGCATTCGCAACAGAGGCCGGTGTAGTGAAAGATATTCGCCGGGGCAGCAAGAAACTCGCCAAAGCTATCAACGAAGGAGGAAGAATAATCGTCAGCACGGTTCAGAAATTCAGTTACGCACTCAGTGAACTGAAACGAGAGAAACACCGCAACTATGCCGTAATCATCGACGAGGCTCACACCGCTATCGGCAACGAAAGTGCCAAGGACATCGTCGCAGCTCTGTCGACCGAAGCTGACATCCAGCAGGCGATGGCTCAGGCGGACGCCGAAGGTTATGAAGACCAAATGGACGCGCTCATGGCCTATATGCAGACCCAGCGCCAGCAGATGAGCCATATCAGCTATTTCGCGTTCACTGCCACTCCGAAGGACAAGACTTACGCCCTCTTCGGCAAGAAGACTCCGGAGGGATACGTGGCCCACGACTATTACACGATGAAGCAGGCCATCGACGAGAAGTTCATCCTCGACGTGCTCCGCAACTACACCACCTACAAGACGATGTTCGAGTACATCGAGAAGAATACGGCCCATACCACCATGGCGATGACAACGGAAGGTGTGGCCAATGAACCGGAAGAACTTTACGGGGAGAAGAAGTCGGTGGCACTGATTCTCCGTAAGCTCAACTCGGAACCTGAGAACATGACGCTGAAGGCGCGGCTTGCGCTCAGCTACTTCATGCAGCATACGCGCAACAAGATAGGTGGAAAGGCAAAAGCGATGTTCGTCAGCGACAGCCGGGCATCAGCCGTGCGCTACAAGAAGATTTTCGACAATCTGATTGCCGAGGAATACGGCAACGAGTTCAAGACACTGGTGGCATTCTCGGGAGAAGTCGAACTGCCCGACGGTTCGAAATACACAGAGGACAAGATGAACGGTTGGGGCATCAAGGACGATAAGATCCGCGAGACCTTCGACACGCCGGAATACCGCATACTGATTGTGGCCGACAAGTTTCAGACCGGTTTCGACCAGCCTTTACTCCACACCATGTTTGTGGACAAGACGCTCGGCGGCATCCAGTGCATACAGACCCTTTCGCGCCTGAACCGCTGCTATGACAAGGGTGGCGTGAAGAAAGAGGACACGATGGTTATCGACTTCCGCAATGACGCCGATTCGGTGCAGAAGGCATTCCAGAAATATTATCAGACCACCATCCTCACCGGAGAGGTCGATACCCAGCGGCTCTATACTCTTCTCGACGACATCAAGGCGTTCAAGCTTTACAACGACTCGGAACGCGACCGCGTGGTGGAATACATGATGAAGCAGGATGTGGCGGCGGCAGTATCGCTCTGTAACACGATTGTCAGGGAGCGTGAGACTCCGCTTAGCAACGACGACAAGGACAAGTATCGCAAGCTTGTGAACCGTTACATACGCAGTTACGGTTTCATGGCCCAGTTGCTCACATATTGCGACCCGGACCTGGAGCGTGAATATATCTTCCTCCGTGCCCTCTATCCCCGTCTGCAATACACACGCGAGACCCTGCCGATGGAGATACTCGACCGCGTCGACCTCAACAAGCTTCGTCTCCAGATGATAATGGAGGGAACCATCGCGCTCGAAGAGGAGGACGCCGAATTGAAATCGTCACGTATAGGAGATGTAAAGGCCCCGGCGGAAGATGAGAAACGCTCCCTGCGCGAGATTCTCGATATCGTGAACGAGCCGTACAAGGGTTTCTTGGATGACCATGACATCGTGCTTCGTCCGCTGAACCACTTGATGCTCACCGACGAGAAGATAAACGAAGCCGTAAGAAGCGGCAACTCTTACGGCGTGCTTCGCGAACTTTTCTCCGAACGCGCCCAGGACCTCGTGCTGGATATGAGCGGCAAAGGGATAGACCTGTACGAAGAGTTTATCAACGACACCCCGTTTGCCCGCGAGTATATCCGTGGCATCCTCGACATGGCCTTGCGCAACAATCAGCAAAGCAGCATCGACCTTGACCTGCATCGTCTTGCCGAGAAGATAGTTGATGAAATCCGTGAGGAGTTTAGAGAACTGGCGCAGACATCGCGCCGCCTTGACCAGGTGGCCGAATACCTTATCAATGTGATTCAGAAGCGGGTGGCCAAACCGGGACTGAACGGGGCCAATGACCTGCTGATCAACTCCTTCAACCATCTGCTTTGCAATGAGCATTTGACCGAGTTGGACCGGCGTGCCCACTTCAATACACTTGTCGGGAAATTCGAACCGTTCCTTAAGAAACTCTACTACCTCATCAACAACCGCGAACTGACTACACGCGAAGGGTCTGCCGACAGCACCACATTCTCGGATTGCATATTCGGACATGACTCACTGAAACGGCTGAGACATACCATTGACCGCCGTTATTTCCGCTTCCGCGATTATCTGGAAAAGGTGCGCGGCTGGCGCAACGACGAGGCACACAGTGCCCCGGAAATACCCGAGGCGGAATTGCGCGAGGCGGTGCATGTACTCGTGACCATGTATGCCTACGTCATATCCCGCAGCATCACCGACCTCGAAACGAACGGCTTCTGAAAAAAAGGATATCCGGTTATTTGCGGCTAAGGACCCGGGGCATGAGGGTGCGGGTGCAGGTGGCGAAGGCTACGGTGTAGGCGTCGACCTCGGGGTCGTAGGCAGTTATTCGGCCGTCACCGAAAATTTTGTGCGTCACCTCGTCGCCGACGGCAAAGAGCGGCAACGAGGCACCGTAAACCTCCGAGTTAAGACGGTCCACCACCATGCGCGTGCCGGAGAAAAGGGTGTCGGTACCCTCGCCGGCACCTACGCGCAGGATGCGGTCGTCAGGTATCTCGTAGAGGAAACGCGAGGGAAATTTAAGGGCGCCGTTTTCGTTGAGGTACCCTTCGCATTCGCTGAGGTAGAGGCGGTCCATGGCGCGGGTTACAGCCACGTACATCAGGCGCCGTTCCTCCTCTTCGCCGCGGTCGCGACGCTCGCGTATGGTGCGGTGCGAGGGGAACGTACCTTCGGTAAGGCCGGCCACGAAGACCACGGGGAATTCCAGTCCCTTGGCCTGGTGGATGGTCATCAGGCGCACGGCGTCGTTCTTGTCCTGCCCCTCCTCTTCGGCTGTATAGAGAGCCATTTCCTGGAGGTATTGAGTCAGCGAGGAGACTTCCGCGTCATCTCCGCCGCGCGTCTTCTCGAAGGCTTTCATCTGGTTGATGAGTTCGGCGAGGTTTTCGAGGCGTTCCTCCTCTTCGTCGCGCCGCAGCATGTCGGTGTATCCGCTGGCGGTGAGCACATAATCTGCTATCTCGGAGACAGGCGTCACCTCGCGGCGCACCTTGCATTCCTCGATAAGCGCGACGAAGCGGCGCATGGCCGGCAGCGAGCAGGGGCGCACGTCGGGGTGCGATGCGAGGGTATGGTAGAGCGACCTCCCCTCGCGCGCGGCCATCTCCTTGAGTTTGTCCATCGACGCCTGTCCGAACTTGCGCGACGGCACGTTGGCGATGCGCTCGAAAGCCATGTCGTCGCCCGAGTCTATGAGGCGCAGATAGCTCATCACGTCCTTGATTTCGCGGCGTTCCATGAACTTGGCTCCGCCCCACACGGTGTAGGGAATCTTGTGGCGCACCAGGGCGTGTTCCAGCTCCGAGGAGATGAACGAGCTCCGGTATAGCACCGCCATCTGCCCATAGCGGCGACCGGCCTTGTGCTCGTCCCCGATGGTGGCGGCTATGTTTTCCGCCTCGTCGGTCTGCGACTTGCAGTGGCGGTGTTCGGGTAGCAATCCGCCAGGGTTGGGAGTATTGAGGTCCTTGGGGATGCGGTTCTTGTTGTTGGCTATGATGGAGTTTGCTGCATCGAGGATCTGCGGGGTGGAGCGGTAGTTGGTGTCCATTATCACGGTGGTGTCGGCGTTGAAGTCCACGAAAAGCTGCGGCGAGGCGCCGCGCCATTCGTAGATGGCCTGGTCGGGGTCGCCTACCACGAAGAGGTTGCTGTGGTACTCCGAGAGGAGGCGCACCAGTTGCCAGTCGTCGCGGTCGCAGTCCTGCCCTTCGTCTATCATCACATAGTTGAGGCGCTGCGTCCACTTGCTGCGCACAGCGGGGAAGTTGCGCAGTATATACAAAGTGAAATAGAGCAGGTCGTCGAAGTCGAGGGCGTACTGCTTGAGTTGCAGCTTCATGTAGCGGGCTATGGCATCGGGGGCTTCCTGCGGGCTTTCGGGCAGGAAGCAGGAGCGGATGTAGCCGTCGGCGTCGGCCCCTTTGCATTTCCCTACTTCGGCGAGGAAACGCGAGGTGGTGGTCTTGCGGCGGTCTATGCCATACTCCTGCATGGCCTGGCGCGCGAGCTGGTTGGCGTCGGCCTCGTCGAGGATTATAAAGGTTTTCGGGAAGCCGAGGCGGTAGATTTCGGTGCGCAGGAACTTGGCGCAAAAGCCGTGGATGGTGCAGATGAAGTCGTTTACGTTGCCGCGGTCGGTCATGCGGCTGATGCGGCGGCGCATCTCGGAAGCCGCCTTGTTGGTGAAGGTAAGACACACGATGTTGCCCGGCGAAATGCCGAGTTCGTTGACGATAAAAGCGTAGCGGTGCGCCAGCACTGTGGTCTTTCCGGAACCGGCCCCGGCCACCACGCGCACTCGACCTTCAGTAAGGGTCACGGCCTCTTTCTGCCGCTCGTTGAGTTTCTGCATACGCAAATTTACAAACTTTCTGTGATTTGGCCAAATCCATGATATAAAAACCAATAGCTCGCCCGCGGCGTTTTAACCTTAAACGACCCTTGATTTACTATGGATAACACATCTACTGAAAATAAACCTCAACAATATCCGGTCATGTCGAAGGCTCAGCGTGCCCTCGCTTCCGGGAAATATTATGCTTTCTTCGTGGCCTATATGGTCATCCTCAGCGCCCTCGGCTCTTTCGTCAACGACCTCTACCTTCCCGCCCTCCCGGAGATGGTCGGCTTTTTCCACACCACGGTGCCTACCGTGCAGCTCGGACTGACGATGGGGATGATAGGGCTCGGCGTGGGACAACTGGTATTAGGGCCGCTGAGCGACCGCCTCGGGCGCAAGCCCGTCCTCATCGGCTCCATTTCGGTCTTCATAGTCGGCGCGGTGGTGAGCATCTTCTCTCCCACCATCCACTTCTTCCTCGGTTGCCGCGTAATCCAGGGACTCGGCGCATCCGGAGGCTACTTCCTGGCGCGCACCATCCCGGCCGACGTATATTCCGGACGCCCGTTGGCCAAGGTAATGGCCATCATCGGCGCCATCAACGGCATAGCGCCGGCGGGCGCGCCTATACTCGGCGGTATCATCACCGACACGTGGGGATGGCGCGGCGCATTCGTGGTGCTCACCATCTTCGCTGTCATCGTCATAGCCCTTTCCCCCATGCTGAAGGAGTCGCTCGCCCCCGCGCGACGTTTCCACGGCACAGTCGCCAAGGGATGGAGCGGCTATCTCGGGCTGCTTAAAAACCGCGCTTTCATGACTCACACCGCCTTCAAAGGTGTTGCCCTCGGTATGCTTTTCGCCTACATCTCCTCCTCGCCGTTCATCCTGCAAAAGCATTACGGACTGTCGGAGACGGTCTTCGGCCTGGTCATCGGCGCCAACGCCGTCTTCGTGGCGGCCGGCTCCATGCTGGCACTGAAGTTCAATCCTCTCAAAAAGGCAGCGGTGATGGGCGCCACGCTGCTGATGATAGCCTCCGCCGCGCAGGCCGTGGCGCTGTGGTTTGTCCACAGCATCTGGGTGTTCGAGATTTGCGCCGTGCTGATTGTCTTCTCGTTGGGAATGATATTTTCGGTGACCAACACACTGGCCATGAACGAGGGTAGGCAGCGTGCCGGCGAGGCATCGGCGGTGCTCGGAATCTCGGGCTACATAGTAGGCGCCATAGTATCGCCGCTGGTCGGCATCGGCGACATCATGCACTCCACGGCCATCACCTTCGTCATCCTCGGCGCCATCACCCTCTTCTTCTCCCTGCTCTCCCGCCGCATCGCCCCCGACCTCGACAAGTAAGATTTGGGAAATCGGGAAAAATAATGTAACTTTGCATTTCAAAACGCGGGATGGTGGCAGCTCCCGCCCAACATGACTGATATGAGAGACGAAAAACATCTTCAGGGCGTCACGCTCCTGGGCTGCCAGGGTACGGCGTATCCCTCTGACTATAATCCCGGTATCCTTGAAACTTTCGACAACATGCACCCGGGGCGCGAATATGCCGTCACCTTCGAGTGCCCGGAGTTCACCACCCTCTGCCCCAAAACGGGACAGCCTGACTTCGGCCGCATCTACATCTCCTACATCCCGCGCGTGCGTATGGTGGAGAGCAAGAGCCTGAAACTCTACCTCTTCTCCTTCCGCAACCACGGCGATTTCCACGAGGACTGCGTGAACATAATCCTCAACGACCTGTGGGAACTCATGGACCCGCGCTATCTGGAAGTGCGCGGCGTCTTCATGCCGCGCGGCGGAATCTCCATCCATCCATTCGCCAACCGTGGCGACGACGAGCATCAGGAACTGGTGCGCACACGTCTGCTCCAGGCTTTCGATTTCAACTCAATTCCAGGAAAGGCATGATAAAGAAAGACTCCATTATCGTACTCTCCGGCGGCATGGATTCCGTGACGCTGCTACACAGCGAGAAAGAACGCATCGCGCTTGCCGTGACCTTCGACTACGGCTCGAACCACAACGCCCGCGAGATAGAGTGTGCCCGCCGCCAGACGGCGCTGCTCGGCATCGAACATATAGTGATACCGCTCGCCTTCATGGGGCAGTATTTCAAATCGTCGCTGCTCTCGGGCGCCGACGACATTCCGGAAGGCAACTATGACGACGAGAACATGCGCTCCACCGTCGTCCCGTTCCGCAACGGCATAATGCTGTCGGTGGCGTGCGGCCTGGCCGAATCGCGCGGCCTTCGGCACGTGCTCATCGCCAACCATGGCGGCGACCATGCCATCTATCCCGACTGCCGTCCCGGCTTCGTCGAGGCCATGGGCCGTGCCATGGAGGAGGGGACCTACGACGGCGTCTCCATCCTCGCCCCCTTCACCGACATCAGCAAGGCGGAGATAGCGCGCATCGGTGCCCGGCTCGGAGTGGATTACGCCGACACTTATTCCTGCTACAAGGGAGGGGAACGCCACTGCGGCCGGTGCGGCACATGCACCGAACGCCGTGAAGCTTTCCGCCTCGCCTCAATCCCGGACCCCACCATTTATGAAGATTGACCGCCATGTATTACATTAAGAAAACATTCGAGATAAGCGCGGCCCACCGCCTCTCCCTCTCCTACCCCAGCAAGTGCGAACGGCTGCACGGCCACAACTGGGTAATCACCGTGGAATGCCGCTCACGCAAGCTCAACGCCGACGGCATGGTTGTGGACTTCACCCACGTCAAGGAGAGCGTGATGTCGCTGCTCGACCATGCCGTAATCAATGACGTGCTGGACTGCAACCCGACGGCCGAGAACATAGCCCGCTGGATCTGTGACCGCGTGGAGCACTGCTTCCGCGTCACCGTGCAGGAGAGCGAGGGCAATGTGGCCGCTTACGAAAAAGAGTGACCTCCGGACTGCCCATGAAACGCATCAACGAGATTTTCCATTCCCTGCAAGGGGAAGGGCGCCACACGGGCACTCCGGCGGTGTTCGTGCGCTTCTCCGGCTGCAACCTGCACTGCCCCTTCTGCGACACCGACCACGCCGTCGGCCGCGAAATGAGCGACGAGGAAATCATAGCCGAAGTGCGCCGCCACGACGTGCTGCTGGTGGTCCTTACCGGCGGGGAACCGTCGCTGCAGCTCGACGCTCCGTTCCTTAAGAAACTGAAAGAGGCCACCGGCGCCACCATCGCCATCGAGACCAACGGCACGCACCCGCTGCCGCCCGGCATCGACTGGGTGACGCTCTCACCCAAGACCGGAATCGCCGACCGCGACCTCCCGATAGTGCTCGAACACGCCGACGAGATAAAAGTGGTAGACACGGGCCAGGACCTCGCGCCTTACCTCGCACTGCCGGCACGTCACGCCGACACTTACCTCTACCTGCAGCCATGCCATGTAGCCGACGAAGCGCAATCGCGCGCCAACACCGCCGCCACCGTCCGCCGCGTCCTTGCCAATCCCCTATGGCGCCTCTCGCTGCAGACCCACCGCCTCCTCGATATTCCCTGAAACAGCACTCGCTTTTCCTAAAAACAAAAGAGGCTACCCCAAAAGGAGCAGCCTCGATTATTAAATATTCAATTTATTTATTCATAGAGTGACACTCTATCTGTTGCAGCAGCAGGAGCTGTGAGTATCAGTTTATATACTGGCTTACCGCCCGCTTCTGTAGGAGCTGTGAAAGTATTGTTGTTAAACAATGCCGTAGAGAAATTAGCACGATCTTCTGCAGAATAGCAAATACCGGTAATGTCAGCGACTTTGATTGCTATCAGAAGGCCATCTGCCGGATCTCCATGTGCGCCTAAATAGCCCCAGTTGCTAAACTGACATCCTGTTATATTAATGTTAGCCACTGGTGAGGAGCCATCAGTGAAGACAATAATATTCTGTCTGCCGGCACTCTTGAAGTTACAGTTCTTTACTGTAAGAGAAGATGCAGGAGAGCCTTTCATCACACCTTCCAGGTTATCTTTCATGCCGTCTTTTACAGTTGTTCCCTCGAAAACACAGTCGGTTACTGTGAGATGCTGTTCTGCGGCTGTAACCCACTTGACGGACTGGCACTCGAATTTCTCGATTACGATGTTCATCGGGCGTTCGATGGCGCTATGTATATCCACTACTCCGCCCGCAACTTTCCAGTTTCTGAAAGTATAGGAGGAAGTGTTGTCAACAGTGGCGGTGCCTTTATATGTGGTAATGTCACCGCCGTTATAGGGGGAGATGAACTCGCCGGGTTTTACTGCTCCGGTATAACCGTCGAAATCCTGGAGCAGGTTCACGTTTTCAAGCTTGTTGCCGCTGATGGTGGCTGTGGTTCCGTTCTGCACGCCCACCGTGCCGCCGACGTTCTTCACACCGGCCACGGTCATATTTTTGAGCTGAACGTTCTTGATTGTATTGGCCGTCGCGTCGGCTTTACCGACAACGCCGCCTACCGCGCCGTTGTCGGCACCGGTGGTCGTGGCCGTACCCCCTTCGATTGTGCAGTCGGTGATTGCGGCATTGCTTCCAGCGGGTATGTAGGCTGCTATGACACCGGCATATTTCGGCGAACTGATGTTGCTGTTGGAGACGGTGAGGTTCTTGACGGTGCCGCTCAGGGCACCGAAGAGGCCGGCATAGTCTTTGCCGGTGACGCTGAGGTTGGAGATAGTCTGGCCGTTGCCGTCGAATGTTCCGGCGAAGGGATGTTCGGCAGTGCCTACCGGGGTCCACGCTGCATTCTTGAGGTCGATGCCGGCGCCGAGTTTCACGGTCTTGCCGCTGAAGTCGTTGAGGCCGTTGTTCACCATCATGGCGAATGAGGCAAGATGCTCCGGTGTGTCAAGGGTGATTACTCCGTTTACCTCTGCCGGGATTTCGCCGTAAGCGGGAATCTCGAAAATCGGGTTGATGGTAACCTGGAATACCTCCTTGTTGGTGAGCAGCGATCCGTAGATGTTGGTGCGATAGTTGCGCTGGGCGGGAACGTTGTCGTAGGTTGCAAATGCCGTTACGCCGTCGTTGACCAGCAGTCCCACGTTGAGAGTGGCTTTGGGAGTGTCTGTGGTAGAGGGAACCAGTACATAGCTCATCGCCAGATAATCGTAATTATCGACGGGGAATGTATTGGGAGTAGCGGGGAGGGTTGTAGCTGTGAAAGTGACATTGCCGGAAGCACCTTCGGAGAGGGAAGCATTGCCGCTTACGAGGTCGAAAGTATCGGCTACGCCGCTGATAGTCATGCCTGCTTTGGTCACCGTCATGCCTGCTTTCTGAGCTGCGTCGAGGTCATTGGTGCCGATGTTGATCTGCGAGAAGGGACGGAAAAGCGTCACGGGGTGAACGCTTCCGTCGGCGGTAACGCTCTCGTATGAGAAGAAGGCATCGCGTGTTTCATCGTTGGCCTCGGCACCGCTATACGACACTTTTATGGTCTTGTCGGAGGTTGAATAGGTGTAGGGCGCACCGTCGGCCTGTGCCCAGAAGGCGATTTTGTAGGAAGAATTCTTCACCAGGGGGATGGTCACCGTGGTGGCCTTACCGGCGAAACCGCCGTTATTGCCCACCGTTATAGACGAAGCATTCTTCTGGTCATTGGGGAAGTTTGACATGAGGAGCTCGGTTCCGTCGGCAGAATAGACCGCCACATAGAGCTTGTTAGCCGTCACGCCTTCGCCGTAACGGGTGCCGAGTTCGGGGAGATTGACCGTGAAGGTGACGTTGCCGTCGCTCACCACGGGTCCCATCTCCTCGCTTGCACATGATGTCATGGCAAGCATACCGCCTAAGGAAGCCGTCGACATCAGGAATAAACTTTTCGTTCTTTTCATGATTGTGGATTTTTGTTTATAATTGGAATATCTTCCTAATTTTACGAGTATTAATTGTAATAACCCGCTATCTTGAAATATTCTGCAAATATAGCTCAAAAAAACGCAATTACCCCCCCGAACGGTTAATTTGTGTTAAATACATGAAATCATTAGCATAGTTTCCTGAAAAACAATAGCGTCCGCGAAGCGGAAGGGATGTTTTCCTCTCCGTATTCGCGGACGCTGATTTATTGATTCAGACGGTGCAGGCGCGGTTAGCGTACCACAACCTTACGGGTGGTGCCGTCGGCGCCTGTTACTATGTAGATGCCGGGAGTGGTGGGATTGGCCACTTTCACGCCTTGCAGAGTGTAGACGGCGGCGGGAACGGTATCAGCGCCTGTTATCGAGTCAATGGAGGATTGAAGTATATTGTAATGGAGTTTGAACTCTTCGTTGAAGCGCTTCTCCCCCTCTTCGCCAAGAAGGAACACGCGGCGTGCAAAGACAACGTCGTAGTCCCCTTTCTCCTTGACCACGGGGTCGAAGTTTATCTGCATGCTGTTGGTTATCACGTCGGTATGGTCTTACACCACACTACCTTCGGAGACGGTCTGACCGGAGGCATCGACTACTTTTATTTCCATATTAAGTTGGTCCACGATGTAGCTGCGTTCCACGCGGGTATAGTCGGGGAAGGTGACGCGGATACTTTCTATGGAATTGACCGTGGAACCGGTTTTTGGGTCGGCCGTAACGTTCTCGGTCACCGGTGTACCACGGCGCCGTCGGGATCTATGACGTAGCGGAACTTGTAGACGGGCATTTCGGGTTCAGCCTCGCTACCGAAGTCGTAGAATGTACCTTGCGGAAAAACAATGGTATAGGTACCAGGCACGTTCATCCAGGGAAGCACGTCGGCGGTCACTTCCTTGCCGAAGTTCGCGCCGTAGTCTACGCCGCAAGTGCCGAAGATTTCACCTGTTTCGTCGTTATACACAGTCACCATCTTGGCGAAGTTGATGCCTGTTTTCTCACAGTCGAAGGTCAGGGTGAACGTATTGAGCGACTTGTATCGGCCCTGTTCGGGATAAATCTTCACGCCGCGGTTGTCGAAGGGTCCTTCGGGATCGTCGGGGTCGAAGGCGTTCTCTTTGACCGTATAGCGGAGCTGAATCTCCTTGCTGGCCACTCCGCTTTCGCCGATGCTGAAGGTGCCGGCGTCCATCGTCACGGTGTACTCCCCTTCGGCTGTGATGACGGGCTGGAATGTCACTGCCACCTGGTTTTGCCCGATTCCCTCTTTCGAGGAGATAGCGAGGCCGGTGGCAACAGTATTGCCGGCGGTGTCCATAACTTTAATATTACCGTTCATCGATGGAGCGGCTTTTTCATAATCCGGGAAAGTAACGGTAAGGCGGTCGAGGCTACGCACGCTCTGTTCGGGCAAAGGATAGACGAAACTGTATGCCGGATCGGGAGTGAAGGCCGAGCCGTCTTCGCTTACCACGTAGCGGAACTTGAAAGCGCCGATGTCCTCGCTGTCCGACGAGCGGTAGAAAGTGCCGTCGGGGAATTCGAGGGTGTAGGAACCCGGAGCCGTGACCTCGCGGTCGGACCGGAGCACGAACTGGTTGAGCACGGCGAGACGGTCGTCGGTGAAGGTGTAGTCGATGCTGAAAGTGCCACAGACCGCACCGGTGGCATCGTCGACCATACGGATGAGCATGGCCGGGTTCACGCCGATGGATTTGTAGTCGAAGTTGAGCCGGAAGTCTTCACCTATTTTGTTATAGACTCCCTGGCGCGGGGAGATGGCCACACCGGAGTTTTCATAGGGCTCGAAGGTAACGTCGCCGCCACCGCTGCCCGTCACGGTGTATAGTCACTTGGTTTCGGCCACATCCTGGTATTCCCAGTTTTGGACAAAGCCGGTGGGTACGGTTATGACGTATGTGCCGGGCTCGCGTATGGTACGGTCAAGCGTAATGTGCATTACGTTGTACTGCTTGGAGTCGGTGACGGCCGTCGCTCCCATTAGCGATTCGGTGTCGCCGTATCGGGTCACCGTGATGGCATACTGATAAGGATTTGGGACTACGCCGCGCTCGTTCGCGTAGGTGAGGGAAATGCGCTGCAGGGTAGCGACTTCCCCCTATGCGGGATTGGCCGTGACGCCGGGATTCTCGAACGGTGCGGGTGTTTGGGCCGCGGCCGCCAGTGGCATCGACAGTGCGGCTATCGCCAGCAGACGATTAAAAGTACTTTGTTTCATAGGCTAATTCTCTAATAAAATTATTAATGGTAAAAGTAATTTTTTGCAAATATACAAACTTTATTTTGAACTGCAAAAAAATTTAACTTATCACTGCGTTTTTTTAAGAAAAGGGAGTCTGTGTTTTCAAGTATTCCGCTGTTCACCCGTCATTCCCCTGCCACACGCCGCGAGTCCAGGACGAAGCCGCGGAAGTCGGCTCGGCTACCGCTGAAGGCGTTCAGGTCCACGTCGCCGTTAATGCCGCGCACGCGGCCGCGGTGGTCATATTGCCAGAAGGTCCATTCCGCCTCTATGGGGTTCGACTGGAAGGAACATATCCACAGCGGCATACCCTCCATCTCGGGGAGCAGCAGGTCGTAATATCCGTCGCGGTTGGAGTAGAAAAGCACGCGGTAGCCGCGCAGGTTAAGGTAATCGGTCATGTCGCGGAGGCGTATCTTTATGGAGTCGGGCGGCACGCCCGTGGCATTCCCTTCGGTCTCGACGTCGACGGCTATCCCGAGGTCGAGTTCGCGGTCGCCTATGGAATGCAACAGGTTCTGCGCCTGCGCCACACCGTCGTCGTCGAAGCGGAAATAGTGGTAGACGCCCACCAGGAGGCCGGCTTTGGTGGCCTTCTCATAGTTGAGGCGCAGGTTGGTGTCGCGGAACGAGGAGCCTTCCGTGGCTTTAAGGAACACGAACTCGTAGCCCTCGTCGGCCACGCTCTCGAAGTTTATCATCCCGTTGTGGGCGGAGACGTCGATGCCTCGGATAGGATACTTGTCAGGGTCGACGTAAGGGGCCGTGGTCATATAGGTGCGCCACGCCCAGATGCCCACGAAGAGCAGCAGCAGAGACACCATCACGAAGTCCACTGCCATCGCCACGTCGTCGGCCGGCCGTTTCCTGAAAAATTCCTTTACGTCCACAACTTTCCCTGTTCCTTTTAAAGCTCCTGTCGGGCGAGTTCTATTTTAGTTTCGGTCACCGATAGGTCCTGTCGGGCCTGGAGCCATTCGGTGAGGTAATAAGCCGAGGTTGCCAGAGCTGCGAGCCACACTGCGGCACAGAGCGCCACGAGCCCCATGGGCGCCTTCCTGCCGGCTTCGGCCCGCTTGTTTGCGTTTTCCTGCTTCATTTGTAATACGTTATTTTGCGTTTCTGGGTTTCCTCCACACTCTCCACCGTGGGCTCGGGATTTTCCACGAACTCTTCGGTTTCGTCGTCGTAATAACCTTCCGGTTCACGCGTGGTGATGGCCGAGCGCATGGTGCGCCGCGTCCAGTTGCCGTGGTCGTCGAAATCCGTGTAGGTATATGAAGCCACTATTTCCTGCTCTACCCCGTCGCCCTTCACCACGGTTTTGGTCTGCGAGGGGAGTCCGCGGTCGTCGTATTTCAGCGTGATGGTATATTCCCCCAGTTCACCGTCCCCCTCTATCTTGGTGATGCGGCCGTCGCGCCAGCGGTACTTGATGTGTTCAGCCGATTTGCCACCGAACTTCTGCTTGGCCTTCCCTTCGGTGATGTATCCGAACTTGTCGTACCTGAAGTCGAGGTTATATCCGCTGCGCGACACGTATGCCTCCGGGTTTTTCCATTTCCCCTCCCGGGTGAAGGAGAGGATATACTCGTCGGTCTTGACGTCGCGCACGCGGCCGTGGAGGGTGAAGAAAGCGAGATCCGGGGTCACCGCCACGGCGTCGAGCGAGTCCTGCGAGGCTTTCTCCTCGTGCTGCGTCACTTTATGCTGCATGGCGGCGAGAGCCTGTTTGCGGGCATCGTTCTCGCGGCGCACGCCGTCGGCCAGTTCTATGAAGAGCCACGTGGCCGCCACGCCGAAGACCACACCCGCGAGCGTGAGGTATATTACTGATTTTACTTGCATTCCGGTTTCGAAAAATTGTCGAACTTGATTTCATTGAACCGCATGGAGAGGAGGTCTATAAGCAGGAGGCGGCCGGTGAGGAGCCCCTCCCTGATGCCGGCAAGATATTTCAGGGCCTCGGCGCATTGCACCGACGCCACCGTGCCGGGCGTAGGGCCGAGAACGCCCTTCGGCGCACCGGCCGCCATGTCGCCGTCGGGAAAGAAGTCGGAATAACCCGGGTAGCCCGGAAGCCACGTCAGCACCTGTCCCTGCATTCCGGAGACACCCCCGAGCACGTAGGGCACGCCGAGGCGCCGGCATACGCTGTCGGTCATATACTTGGTCTGCGGGTTGTCGGAGGCGTCCACCATCAGGTCGACGCCGTCGAGCAGCGCTTCGAGGTCGGCGCACTCCACGCGGCGCTCCACGGTATGCAGATCCACCTCCGGGTTGAGGGCGCGCAGGTGCGCCGCCAAGGTGTGGAGCTTGCTTTGGCCACATTGGTCGGTGCGGTAAAACACCTGGCGCTGCAAGTTGGAAAGGGAGATTGTGTCGAAGTCTGCGATTGTCAGCGAGCCTACTCCAGCGCCTGTGAGGTATGCGGCCACCACTGAGCCGAGGGCACCGCAGCCGAGCACGAAGACGCGGCCGGAACGCAGGCGGCGTTGCCCCTCCTCCCCTATCGCCGCAACGCCGATGTTGCGCGTATAGCGACAGTTGTAATTTTCCATAATCAGAGTGTGGGGGTCAGTCAAGGACGTCGAAAAGCGACGGCTGTTCCTCGCGGTCGAGCTGCTGCCGCAGCATTTCGAGGCGGCGAGAAATCTCCTGGCGGCTGTTTTCGAGGTTGTCTATTTCCTGAAGCATCATGCGGCGGCGCTTGTCGGCCACGAGAGCCTGGAGGTTTTTCACCTGCTCGCCCACTTCGTCGAGTTCTGCCGTGTCCTGAAGCTTCATGATGGCGTGTTTCAGTCGTTCCACGAGCTGCAGCGGCGTCTCCGCGGCGGTTGCGGCCGAGCGTGCCGCGTCGCTCCCTTTCTGACCTTTGCGCCGGTTGTAGCGCCAGGTCATAATCGACTGATATTGCCGGGGTTCGTCTTTCTCGTTGAACTTGGCGATAAAAGCCTCGCTGCGTCCTTTCAGAAATTCCTCCCGATATTTATTGATAGTCTCCTGCTTTGACATTGCGGTAAAAGATTACAAATTAGCGTGAACACCGCGCCGGCTCCGCGAACCGCCGCCACATTCCATTGCAAAATTACAACTTTTTTTTGACATAACGTCCCCTCGCCCCCGAAAAACCACACGTTATCCATAATTTGTGAAACGATTACTCGGTTCCCTGAAATGTCATCGAATCGGGGCATAAGCCATTATTTGGGAACCCGGTACTGTTTTTATTGTATTGCGAAGGGCGACGGAAGGGCGCCTTGGGGTTGGAAAATACCGTTTTTCGGGTATTGTGGAGCGGCGGGAGGGATTGTAACTTTGCAGCGGAATTTTTTTGAGATTTGTTTATTATGCTGAAAAGGTTTTCTACTTGTTTGGTTTTTACGGCGGCAGCGATGGCCGCTTCGGCAAAGGAAGGGGGGCCGGCCGGCAACGCGGCAGAGACGGCTCCGGCCGAGGAGGCACCTTCCGCGAACACCGAAGAGGAAGAGGCGTCGGCCCTGGAGGAGATTGTGGTGACGGCCACGCGCACGCCGAAGGCGCTGAAGGATGTGCCGGTGGTGACGCGCGTCATCGGCTCGGACGAACTCCGCAAGGCGGACGCCACCAATATCCAGGACCTGCTCACCGAGGAGATTCCCGGTCTCGAGTTCGGCTTCAGCATGACGCAGGAGACGTCGCTGAGCATGAGCGGCTTCGGCGGCAGCGCGGTGCTCTTCCTCGTGGACGGCGAGCGGCTTGCCGGCGAAACTATGGACAACGTGGACTACAACCGTCTGAGCCTCGGCGACGTGGGGCGCGTGGAGATAGTGAAAGGCGCCTCGTCGGCCCTGTACGGCGCCAATGCCGTGGGTGGTGTGGTGAACCTTATTTCGCGCGAGGACACGGCGCCGTGGCATCTCGACCTTAATTCACGATATAGCGCCATGGGAGACGAATGGCGCGCCGGCGCCGTCCTCGGCCTCTCCTCCGGAAACGTGCGTTCCGCCACCACTTACCAGTTCTCGACACGGCGCCGAGTGAACCTCACCGACGCCTTCGACACCGCCTCCTCGGTCCACAATATCTTCGGCGGTACCACCCACAACATCAAGGAACGCCTGACGTGGAACGTGGCGCCGGGCCTGAAGCTCGTGGCCCGCGGCGGTTTTTATTACCGCGAGAGCGACCGTCTGAACTACTCCGACCGCTACCACGACTACAGCGGAGGCCTGCGCGCCCTGTGGAACATCAGGGAAGGCAGCGAGCTGGAACTCTCGTATAGCTACGACCAATATGACAAGTCGCGTTTCGAGGGCGACCGGCGCACGCACGACCATGATTACAGCAACCGCCAGCACATTCTCCACGCCCTCTTCAACCGCTTCCTGGGCAAGCTGACGCTTACCGCCGGTGCCGACTATATGCACGACTACCTCACCACATACCAGTTCGCCGGCAACGGGCGACACCTGCAGCACACATTCGACGCCTTCGTGCAGGGCGACTACACTCCGGTGGAGTGGTTCAACGCCGTGGCCAGCTTGCGGGAAGATTACTTCTCGGCGTCGCGCAACAATGCCGTGACGGCACGTGCCGCCGCCATGTTCCGCCTCGCGCCGCTCTCAATCCGCCTCTCCTACTCCGGCGGATTCCGCGCCCCGACGCTCAAGGAGCTGTACATGGACTTCGACATGGCAGGCATCCAGATGATCTACGGCAACCCGGACCTCAAGCCCGAGCGCAGCCACAACTTCAACGTAGCCTTAGAGCGCATGGGCAATATCCGCGACGGCGTGCTCCGCGGCTCCTACAGCCTCACCCTTTCGGGTTATTACAATTACTACGACTCGCGCATCACTACGGAAGACGCCCCCGGGCAGGGCGACGTGGAGGCCGGCGCACGCTATTGCAACGAAGACGGGGTGAAGGTCTGCGGCGTGGACTTCAACGTGCGTTACCGCGCCGACATGGGGCTTGGTGCCAACATCAGCTACAACTTCCTGCACGTGGGCGGAGGAACGGTGGACTCGCAGTTTTCACAACCCCGTCCCCACTCCGCCACCTGGCGCCTCGACTACGAGCGCCGCCTCGGCGCCTCTTACAGACTACTCTACGCCGCCCTGTCGGGCCGCTATCTCGGCAAACCGGAAAGCCGCTATCCAACCGACGGAGCCTATTCCATCTGGAAACTCACTCTCCAGCAATCCCTATGGCGCGGAATAGCAGTCAACTTCACGGTAGACAACCTCTTCAACTACCGCCCGAAAATCTACTACTGGAACTCGGCGATGACCACCGGCACCACCTGGAGCATAGGAATTTCTATCCCCCTCGACGACCGGCTGTAACCGACTTTACTTTGCAAATAAAGGAACCGGACCCACCGCGCCGCGCGATGAGTCCGGTATATATTTTCACGGAAGCGGTTTACTTGGCTCCGATGAGGAATTTCTTTCCGGCGGCTATGTAGAGGCCAGCGGGGAGGGAATGCAGGTCGTCGGGCGACAGTACACGGCGCACCTTCATGCCCGAGGCGTTGTAGACATCGGCCGGATATGTTATCTGCGCCGCATCGGCTGCCGGAGCGTCGATGCCGGAAAGCGATGACCGCAGGGAACTGTCAAGCCATTGTACGTAACCATCCAGTCGGGCCATAAGCCATCCATACCAAGCGCTAATTTCGGCACCGCTGTATTGAGGCCATATCTGCAAGTTGGTATCATACGATACTTTTACCTTATTATAAAAGCCGGTGACGAAATCTTTCAGTTCCTCCACTTTCGCGGGATAGAAAGCTTCCCATTCTTTAAGGATGGCAGAGCGGAAAGCGCTGCTTTGGTACATACGGTCAATCCACACGGGACGCAAATTCTCCGGATGGTCTTCCCGGGGATTGTAAATGTTCCTTTCCTTCCAGAAATTGTAGGCACGAACTTCGGGCTCGAAGGTCCATTCGCTGTCCCACAGCGGACCGGCCATCCATTTGCCGGCATCGGCGGTGTAATAGAAATATGTGCTGCCCACGAAGGCGTCGTAGTTGCACGAAAGTTCCTGCACGAGGTAATAACGCGCCAGCCGCGGTATGTCGAAGTGGCGCATCCATGTATCGTCAGCCGGGTCGCTGTGCACCTCCATTGTTATGTCGCGGAGTTGGTCGGTTATCCATTCCTCCTGGACCGGGGAAAGCTCTTCGGGCGTTTTGATTGTGAAATTGCGCGGCCAATATTCCTCCGACGGCGTGCAGGTTTCATTCTGGAAGATTTTGATTTGCGGCGTGTCGTCGTAGTTGTCAATCTCTATGAGCCAGCCGTCGCCGATAGTCGCCGGGTCTGTGTTCCGGTCCGGCTGTTCGGCTATGTCGAGTCGGCCCTTGGCTATCTTTACTGTTTCGGAGAAGGCATACGTGCCAAGGTTCACTCCGTTGAGGACAAGTTCCACCGGATAAGTGCGTGGCACCCAGCCTATATCGAGGAGGCGCCCTATTTCCGAGGAAGCTTCGCAGCGCATATAGGTTCCTATCGGAGCGTGGGCGAGCAGTGCGAAAGTCTTGTGGGCCGGAAAGCCGAACGGTGTCTGTTTCTTGCCGAACTTCACCTTGTAGGGCTTCTTGTCGAAATTGATCCATGAGGAATTGCCGCGTCCCGACAGGGTGAAAGACACGGGATTCTCGGCCGAGCCGAAAGGCTCAACGTCGTCGGCGCCGCACGGGTCAATGTAGATGGTTGCCTCTATCTCATCATCCTTGTTGACCACCGGGGCATTGTCTTTGGTATTGACGTAGACCACCGGCAGCGTGCCCGTCACGGGCACGGAAGCGGCCGGACCTCCGGCCCACGCCTGCAACCCCGATATTACAATAGCCAAGGCAATAATAATCTTATTCATAAATATGATGTGTGTATTTGCTTTAATGGCACAAATTTACACACTTCAGAATTTACACCAAAATTATCACCCGTTAAAAATCATTAAACAGCAGCGAAGTATAGGTAACGCAGTAAGTAAATGTGCATTTTGGTTAACTAAAGTTCCTGAAGTATAATGCCAATAGTTTACCGTTATATGTATTGCGTAGCGCTTCCGTCAGGAAGCAGATTTTTCCGTAACCCCGTACGCCGCCAGACGTGCGGGGTAAGAGGTAACATATAATATATAGCCTCCGGAGGAGGCTGATTTACAATCATTTACGCCTCTGAAGATTCTTCCTGATGTAAATTTCGGCCTCCTCCCGGAGGCCCGTATTCACGTGCGCTTTGGTCCCCGCACGCCTGGCGGCGTACGGGGTTACGGAAAAATCTGCCTCCTGACGGAGGCGCTGACGCAATTCGGGCTACAATAAAATGCACATTTACTAACTGCGTTACCTATAAATACTGAAAGTTCCGGATTTGGAGGAATGCTTAAAGATACTGCCGAACCGCGAAGAAGGTAAACTTCTGCGGCCGGTCCGCAAGACTCGCGAAGCGAGACGAGCACGGTTCCGGGAGAACCGGGGCTGAATATGGTTGACTGTCTTAACAATTATTCTGCCGCACTATCTATAACCCAAGGTTAGGCGACTCTCAAACGAATCGGAAACCATAATGACTTGTAAACAAGTCGGAAACGCGGTTTACCGGTTGATGAAGTCGAGAATTAGGGTGGTGACGGCCGCGACGGCGGTTTCGAGGTCGTCGTTTACTATTACAGCGTCGTATTGCGGGGCGAAACCCAGCTCGTATTCGGCTTTGGCGAGGCGCTTTTCCACCACTTCGGGGGCGTCGGTGCCTCGTCCCTTGAGACGGCGTTCCAGCTCTCCGAGGCTCGGCGGCTCTATGAAGAGTGCCAGCGCGCGGTCGCCGTACATCTTTTTCACGTTGACACCGCCGGCCACATCGATGTCGAGCACGAGATTCTGCCCGTTGCCGGTGACGCGCTCCACCTCGGAGCGCAACGTGCCGTAGCAAGTGCCGGGATACACCTCTTCCCATTCTATGAACTCTCCGGCGCCGACGCGCAGCTTGAACTCCTCGCAGGTGATGAAGTAATATTCGCGGCCATGCTGTTCGCTGCCGCGGGGCTGACGGCTTGTGGCCGAGACCGAGAAGCCGAGGTGAAGCTCCGGGTTCTGCATCAGCCGCTGTATGATGGTTGACTTTCCGCACCCCGACGGCGCGGAGAAGATGATGATTTTTCCTTCTTTCATGTTGCCGGTTCCTTTTGGTGAAATTACCGGATGTCTTTTACCAGTGGTTGAATCAAGCGTCAGAGCACGTTGAGCACTTGCTCCTTTATCTGCTCGAGTTCGTCCTTCATTTTCACTACTATGCGCTGCATCTCGGCGTTGTTCGACTTCGAGCCGAGCGTATTGATTTCGCGGCCCATTTCCTGGGCTATGAAGCCGAGTTTCTTGCCTTGTCCGGGTTCGCCGGCCATGGTCTCGGTGAAGTAGTTGAGATGGGCGCGTAAACGTGTCTTTTCTTCGGTAACATCCAGTTTCTCAATGTAATATATGAGTTCCTGTTCCAGGCGCCCGGCATCGATTTCCACACCTTGCAGTTTCTGCAACTGGGCTTCGAGGCGTTCGCGGAGCTTGGCTACACGGCTGTTCTCGAAGGGTTCCACTTCGGAGAGAAGCTCGCCGATGCGACGGATTTTATCGGCGAAAAAGACTTCGAGTTTGGCGCCTTCGGTGCGCCGGAAGTCGGTGAGCGCATGGGCGGCCTTCACTACGGCGCCTTTCACTATGTTGCGCTCGCTGTCGGAGAGCAGGCGCACTTCGCTCTTCATGGCATCGGGCATACGCATCAGCTGGCCGACCCAGTCGGTGGGCCATGCTATATTCAGGCGGGTGCACATATCCTCAATCTGGCGTTTGTAGTGCTCCATGGCTTCGACGTTGAGGACCACGGAGGCTTCGCCGAGGTTTTCGAGGGTAATGGTCAGGTCCACTTTTCCGCGCTGCAGATGTTCGGCGAGGACGGAACGCAATTCCGGCTCCAGCTCGCGGTAATAGCCGGGCACACGCATCAACAGGTCGAACTGTTTGCTGTTCAGCGACTTTACTTCGGCTATAATCTTATTATGGTTATATTCTACGATGGAACGGCCGAAGCCGGTCATGGAAAGTATCATGGTGTCAAAGTTTTATTCCGCAAATTTACATAAAATCTTCCATACCACCAAATAAAACGCGTCCAGGACTTCGCGAAACAACCCAGTCCCACCGCTTTTCTGAAAAATGCTAAAAATTATTTGGCTGTTTGAGCATTTTTGCCTATCTTTGTGTTATTAAGTATATACCATATTAAAATGGCACAGGGTATACTGAAGTTGAGAATAAAAATTTAACCCAAATAGAATTTTATATGCGAAATAAAACAGACCGCTTATCATCATTCGTAAAGCCGCTTGCCCGGAGAGGACGTGAGTGATTCTGTGGATTTTGTATATAGCGTTTTAGATTACATCAGACATGAACAACGAAGAATTATTGAAACAGGTAGAAGCAAAAGCCAAGAAATGGCTCGGTCCGGAATACGATGAAGAAACTCGCGCCGAAGTGCAGGCAATGCTCGACGCCGACGACAAGACGCCGCTGATAGAATCCTTCTACCGCGACCTGGAGTTCGGCACCGGCGGACTGCGCGGCATCATGGGTGCAGGCACCAACCGCATGAACATCTACACCGTAGGCGCCGCCACACAGGGTCTGGCCAACTATCTCAACGACGCATTCAGGGAGCTGCCGCAGATCAGCGTGGTGGTAGGCTACGACGTGCGACACAATTCGCGTAAGTTCGCCGAACTTACCGCCGACATTTTCTCGGCAAACGGCATCAAGGTCTACCTCTTCGACGCCGGCTGCCCCACCCCGGAGGTATCCTATGCCATCCGCAAGCTCGGATGCCAGAGCGGTGTCATGCTCACCGCCAGCCACAACCCCCGCGAATACAACGGCTACAAGGCTTACTGGAGCGACGGCGCACAGATGATTTCCCCCCACGACGTCAAGACCATCGAATATGTGAACGCCATCACCGACAACTCGCAGATAAAGTTCACGCCAAACAAGAAACTCATCGAGGTCATCGGCCCGAAAATCGACGCCGAGTTCCTGGCCGACGTCAAGACGCTTTCGCTCTCGCCCGAGAGCGACAAGCGCCACTCCATGATGAGCATCGTCTACACTCCGCTCCACGGGGTAGGCTCGCGCCTGATGTACCGCTCGCTCGAAATGTGGGGCTTCGACAACGTTATCCACGTTCCCGCACAGGACGTCCAGGACGGCGACTTCCCCACTGTGGTTTCACCAAACCCCGAGAACGCCGAGGCACTGACACTCGCCATCGAGAAGGCCAAGAAGGTGAACGCAGACATAGTGCTCGCCGCCGACCCCGACGCCGACCGTATAGCGCTCGTTGTCAAAGCCGGCGAGGGTGAATACCGCCTCGTCAACGGCAACCAGATGCTCGTGCTCCTGCTCAACTACATCATCACGCGCAATGTGGAACTCGGCCTCATCAAGGGGAACGAATACTGCGTCAAGACCATCGTCACCACCGAGACCGTCAAGCGCATTGCAGATGCCAACAACGTCAAATGCTTCGACTGCTACACCGGTTTCAAGTGGATAGCCAACGTAATGCGCGACATGGAAGACAAAGGCCGCTACATAGGCGGCGGCGAAGAGAGCTACGGCTTCCTGGCAGAAACTTTCGTGCGCGACAAAGACTCCATCTCGGCCAACTCGCTGCTGGCCGAAATGGCGGCATGGGCCGCCGACAAGGGGATGAACCTCTTCCAGCTGCTCGTGGACTGCTACGACAAATACGGATTCTCGCATGAGCGCGGCGTAAGCGTAGTGCGCCCCGGAAAGAGCGGCGCCGACGAAATCGTGGCAATGATGAAGAATTTCCGCGAAAATCCCCCCAAACAGCTCGGCGGCTCGCCCGTGGTACGCATCAAGGACTACTCCGACCTCAACGAGCGCAACCTCAAGACCGGCGAAGTCACGAAACTCGACTTCCCCACAACATCTAACGTCCTTCAGTTCTTCACCGAATCTGGCGACAAGGTATCGGTTCGCCCCTCCGGGACCGAACCTAAAATCAAGTTCTACATCGAAGTCCGCGAAGACATGGGTGGCAAAGAGAATTACGACGCCACCGTGAAGAAGGCCGAGGCCCATATCGACCAAGTTCTCACCGACCTGGGAGTAAAGTAACCCGATTCCTGACTCCCGGAAGTAGTTTTTAAACATAGCTTTCATTTCCTGATATAGGGGTGGCCGCAAGTCGGCGCCCCTATTTCTTTTTGTTTTTGGGCACTGCGATCGCTCGGATTGCGAGAGACGTGAAGGTGTAGTAGGCTTGGCACCGCAGACGTTTCTTGTGCCCCTATATATATAGGTAGAGTGTAGCTGGAGCAGGCTTCGGAGAGGTTCATTTTCAGTCCGCGAAGTGTTAAAATTAATTAACGATTGACATAAGTGCTGATTTTCAGCCATTTGGCTCTATTCGTCACCTCAAGCGGCTACATCTCGCTGATTTGGTGGATTTTATGGTCAATTTTTCCGATTTTGCACACCGGCTCCCGTTTTGTGCCAAATCATAAACTACATTAAAACACCCTCCCGAAACCCCGTTTTTCTTGACACCGGCGGCAATTTGTCGTAACTTTGCGTCAGTAAAACGAACTTAAATAGAAATTTCATGAACATCAAAATAGCACTGGCAGCAGCCGCAATAGCAGTAACTTCACTTTTCGGAACCGCGCAGACCCGCGCAACATCGGCCGCCGCCAGAATGCACAGCAAGATACATCACGAACAGCTGGCCGACAACAAGAACCGCATGGACAAGGAGATCATCAACAGTATGGTTCGCGGTGACGTGGGCCGTCGCGAGACCATCGGCGACCTCTCGGCTGAAAGTTCCAGAATGATAAATGACCTCCTGCTCGAAGCTCAGAAACACATCGGTAAGAAATATGTTCACGGCACACACGGTCCCAACACTTTCGACTGCTCCGGATTCACCTCTTACGTCTACAAGCAGTTCGGCTTCAACATCAGCCCGGGCTCGCGTATGCAGTACACCCAGGGAACCCCGGTAGCGCGCAATGACCTCCGCAAAGGCGACCTCGTGTTCTTCACCTCCCGCTCCAGCGGCAAGAACGTAGGTCATGTGGGCATCGTCTGGGAAGCCGACAACGAGAAGGGCACCTTCAAGTTCATCCACGCCTCCATCCGCGGCGTCCGCATCAGCGACTTCGAGGGTTACTACGTGCCCCGCTACGTAGGTGCCAAACGCATCATCACCAAGTAATTACCGACGCAACCTAACTACAGAGCAATCCCGAATCGCAAGCAAACGCGAACATTCATAGTTTTTTTCCGTCTTCCTTCCCCGGGGAGACGGTTTTTTGTTTGTCCATGTCGGCGGAATTTGCTAACTTTGCATTTACGAATGACGGCTCTGATATTGAATATATTGGTCATCGGGCTATGCGCCTTCGGGCTGTGGCGCGGCTGGCGGCAAGGGATGCTGAGGCAACTGCCGTCGTTGCTGGCATGGTGTCTCGGCGTGCTGGTGGCCATCGCCGCGGGGCCGTCGCTCGCCGATGTGCTGATACAGCAGGGCATCGCCCGCGAATACACCGACGGCGTCTTTGTGGCCGCTTACATGTCGGCCGCGCTGCTATACTTCTGCGTCTACCTGGTGATACGCGCGGCCGGCGCCATGATAGCGGCGCGGCTGGCCGGAAGCCGTCCGGGCGGTGCTGGCGCTTGCTTCGGTGCCTTCTTCGGACTGGTGAAGTATGCCACCGCCCTGTCGCTGCTGCTCAACCTCTGGGGCGGGATGCAGCAGGGTTGCCCGGCGCTGAAAATCGCCGACCAGGGCGACGGCGGCGTGGTGGAGGCCGTCATGCTGCTCGGCCCCGCCATTACGTGCACTCCCCCCTTCGCCGACCTGCTGCTGGAACGCCAGCTCCGCGAGGCACGGAAAATTTCGGAAAACTTATCCGATACCATGAACGTTGATATAACAAAGCGGCCCACGCGTCCGCTATCAAATATCTGAATATGCTTAAAGTCAAAGACTTACGCGCCGAAATAGGCGGTAAAGAAATACTTAAGGGAATAAATCTCGAAGTGCGGCCCGGCGAGGTTCACGCCATCATGGGCCCCAACGGCTCCGGCAAATCGACCCTTTCGATGGTGCTGGCCGGCAATCCGGCTTACACCGTGACGGGCGGCTCGGCGGAGTTTTACGGCAAGGACCTGCTGGCCATGCCGCCGGAAACCCGCAGCCACGAGGGCCTCTTCCTCGGTTTCCAGTATCCCGTGGAGATTCCCGGCGTCTCGATGGTCAACTTCATGCGCGCGGCCATCAACGCAAAGCGAGAATATCTGGGACAACCACCCGTCTCCGCCACCGAGTTCCTGAAGATGATGCGCGAGAAACGCGCCATCGTGGAGCTTGACACCAAACTGGCTTCGCGCTCCGTGAACGAAGGTTTCTCCGGCGGCGAGAAGAAGCGTAACGAGATTTTCCAGATGGCCATGCTCGAACCGCGCCTCTCCATCCTCGACGAAACCGACTCCGGCCTCGACATAGACGCCCTGCGCATCGTGGCCAACGGTGTCAATGCTCTCAAGAGCCCCGACAACGCAACCATAGTCATCACACATTACCAGCGTCTGCTCGACTATATCAAGCCCGACATAGTGCACATCCTCTACAAGGGACGCATAGTGATGACAGCCGGTCCGGAACTCGCCCTCGAACTTGAAGAGCGCGGATATGACTGGATTAAGCAACAAGTTGACTCTCAGGAGGCCTGACCTATGGACGCCATCAGACAATACCTGGAACTCTACGCCGGCCACCGCGAGTTGTTCGACAACAATTCGGCGCACGTGCTGAACCGCCTGCGCCGGGACGCCTACGCCGCGCTCGAGGGGACACCGCTGCCACGCCTCGGTTCCGAAAACTACCATATCACCGACCTCACGGCGCTGCTCTCCCCTGACTTCGGACTGAATCCGGCGCGCGTGCCGCTCGACGTGAACCCGATGCTCTCGTTCCGCTGCGGCGTGCCCAACCTCTCTACGGCCGTCACCTTCATGCTCAACGACATCTACGCCGAACCTGAAGGAACCGCCCTGCCGCGCCACGACGGCATCATAATAGGCTCGCTGCGCCGTGCCGCCGAGGAGCATCCCGAACTTGTAAGGAAGTATTACGGCACCCTCGCCGGGCTCGACAACCCGATCGCGGCCCTCGACACGCTGCTGGTGCAGGACGGCCTCTTCGTCTATGTGCCCGAAGGCGTTCGCCCGGAGCGTCCCGTGCAGCTCGTCAACGTGCTGCAGAGCGCCATGCCGCTGATGGCCGTAAGGCGGCTGCTCGTGGTGCTGGAAGAGGACGCTGAGTTGCAGCTCCTGGTGTGCGACCACACGCAGAATCCCGACAACGATTTCCTCGCGCTCCAGACGGTGGAAATCTTCGCCGGCGCCCGGTCGCGCCTCGACATATACGACATCGAGGAATCCACGCCGCGCACCACGCGCCTGTGCACCACCTACCTGCGTCAGGAAGAGGGCGCCAACGTGCTGCTCGACGGCATAACGCTCTGCAACGGGCGCACCCGCAACGAATACCGGTGCACCTTTGCCGGTCCCGAGGGTGAACTGCGTCTGCTCGGAATGGCAATAGAAGACGGCGAACGCATGGCCGACACCTATTCCGTTATCCGCCACGACGCCCCGCGCTGCCACAGCGACGAACTCTTCAAATATGTGGTCGACGACAAGGCGCGCGGCGAGTTTGCCGGACTCATCTACGTGGCGCCCGGCTCCGTGAAGACCGAGGCTTACCAGGCCAACCGCAACATAGTGGGGTCGCCCGAGGCGCGGATGTACTCCAAGCCGCAACTCGAAATCTATAACGATGACGTGAAGTGTTCCCACGGCACCGCCACGGGAACCTTCGACCCCAAGCAGGTGTTCTACATGCGTCAGCGCGGCCTCTCCGAAGCGCAGGCCCACCTGCTGCTGAAACAGGCTTTCATGGCCGACGTCATAGAGGGAGTGCGTCTCCCCGCGTTGCGCGAACGCCTCACGCAACTGGTGGAGCACACCTTCACCGGCACGCAGAACGGTTGCGCCGCCTGCTCCGCCGCCTGCCCGCACAACAGCAAGTAACCGATTGAAAATGACTGAAAAAGAGTTTCTTGACATACGCCGCCGTTTCCCTATCCTGGAACGCAAGGTGGCCGGACGCGACATGGTGTACCTCGACAACGCCGCCACGTCGCAGACCCCTGACAGTGTGGTGGACGAGATAGCTTACCTCTACCGCCACACCAAAGCCAACGTGCACCGCGGCGTGCACACCGTCTCGCAGGAAGCCACCGACCTCCAGGAGGAAGCGCGCCGCAAGGTGGCGCGATACATCAACGCCCCGTCGCCCGAGGAGGTTATCTTCACGCGCGGCACCACCGAGAGCATCAACCTCGTGGCCTACAGCATGGGGCAGCTGTTCCCCGCAGGTGGCCAGATTATTCTCACCGTTATGGAACACCACGCCAACATAGTGCCGTGGCAACTCATGGCGCAACGCCGCGGCCTCGCCATCCGCGTGGTGGACATCGACGACCGCGGAGTGCTCGACCAGGAGCAATACCGCTCGCTCTTCAACGAAAAGACCGTCATGGCCGCTTTCTGTCACGTCTCCAACGTGCTGGGAACCGTGAATCCCGTCAAGGAAATGACCGCCTTCGCCCACAGCCGCGGCATCCCCGTACTCGTGGACGGCGCGCAGGGAACGCCGCATCTGCCCGTCGACGTGCAGGACATAGGCTGCGATTTCTATGCCTTCTCGTCGCATAAAATGTACGGTCCCTGCGGCATCGGAGTGCTCTTCGGGCGCCGTGAATGGCTCGAAAAAATGCCTCCCTATCAAGGTGGCGGCGAGATGATTTCCCACGTGTCGTTCAGCGGAACCACATTCGCCGAACTGCCCTTCAAATTCGAGGCCGGAACGCCGGACTTTGTCGACATCGCCGCCTTCTCGAAGGCTTTTGACTTTATAGAAGAGGTGGGCATCGACACAATCGCCGCACGTGAGCACGAGCTTCTGGAATACACCACGCGCCGTCTCGAAAACGAAGTGGAAGGGCTGCGCATCTACGGCACCGCGCCACACAAGAGCGGTGTCATCAGTTTCCTCGTCGGCAAGGCACATCCCTACGACACCGGATTGTTGCTCGACAAACTCGGCGTGGAGGTGCGCACCGGCCACCACTGCGCGCAGCCGCTGATGGAGCGCTTCAGCATCCCCGGCACCGTGCGTGCCAGCTTCGCCGTCTACAACTCGCTGCGCGACTGCGATGCCTTTGTTGATGCGCTGAAACGCATAGCACCGATGCTGCAATGATGCGCTTGCGGAAAGCCTCACTCGCCGACATTCCCGCCATCATGCATATTATGGCGCAGGCACGTGCCGCGCAACGCGCCCTGGGATTCCGGCAGTGGGACGACGGTTACCCGCCCGAAAGCCAGCTCGCAGAGGAAATCTCCGCGGGCCGCGGTTTTGTACTTGACGACGGCGATGCAGTCTGCGCCTACGCCGCCATTGTGGCCGATGACCCGGAATACGCCCACCTGCACAACGTAATGACATCGCCCGGCGAAAGTTACGCGGTAATCCACCGCCTCGCCATAAGCGACGCGTACCGAGGCCGTGGCATTGGCCGCCGCTTCCTCGCGTTGCTCGAAGAGGAAATGCTCAGCTGCGACATCCTGTGGTCCCGCGCCGACACCGGCCTTGAGAATCTCCCCATGCAGAAAGCCCTCGCCGCCGCCGGCTACCGCCTCCTCTGCCGCCACAACTTCGTCTGGGGTCCCCGCCTCGTCTACGAAAAACCCCTCCACAATATCCAATCGCCAGAGCACCGCAATAATTAGGGATATTCAGTTAATGGCGTCCGATTCCGGGCTGAGCTAGCCCCATGGATGGGTTAAACGGCGCTTTGGCGAGCTCTCCTTGCAATTTCACGGTGAATGTTATTTATGTTTACCCCCGAATAAGGCCGTGATGGGTCCATCGGGGGGTCTTTGCAAAGATACGAAAAATCTATAACATTGACAAACAATCAGTTAACTATTTTCTGAATATCCCTATGTTAGAATGGCAATTC
The DNA here is from genome assembly GCA_002491165.1 of Porphyromonadaceae bacterium UBA7180. Classification (GTDB taxonomy): domain Bacteria; phylum Bacteroidota; class Bacteroidia; order Bacteroidales; family Muribaculaceae; genus Lepagella. The sequence goes on along the minus strand of DKVK01000041.1, from coordinate 573 downwards.
GGATAAGTATTCTCCTTCCGGTTCATTTACAGTATTAGACATTAACTGAAAAGATAAGTCAGACAGTCTAGCAATATAATTATCTTTTACAACAAGATTATCTAATTCTTCTCTTCTTGTTTTACTCAATGACACAAATTTTAGTTCCTGTTCAACACCTAAAAATCTTCGTCCACATAGATTAGCTGCTATTCCCGTGGTCGATGAGCCTGCGAAAGGATCAAGAATCCAATCATGTTCGTCAGTGCTGGCGAGGATGATGCGGATGAGAAGAGCCAATGGCTTTTGTGTGGGATGTTTGCCGCATGATTTCTCCCATCGGGCGATTGCCGGGAGACGCCATACGTCTGTCATTTGCTTGCCGTCATTGATCGCTTTCATAAGTTCGTAATTATACTTATGAGGCACCTTTGGACACTTACGCGCCCAAATAATGAACTCTGTGGAGTAAGTAAAGAAACGGCATGATATGTTTGGCGGTGGATTTGTCTTTGCCCATGTGATAACATTAAGTATCTTATAGCCAAGTTCGGTCAGAACATTAGCTATTGGGTAGTGTTTCACTGAGTGTGT